>JAFYZZ010000074.1 GCA_017548445.1 Bacteroidales bacterium
CATGGTTGCCTTTTGCAGATTTCCAACTTTTCGACAATCCTCATCAGATGCCTTGGAAGAAGGCGTTGATTTTGAATTTCGAAGGATTTACAGACTTCTATCCAGGCGCGCAGCGAGCCGTCGTCATAGGCGCCGCCCGGCCAGGCCGTGTCGTTGTCTGCGGTGGCGGAGGCGAAGCGGTCGGGCATAATGAGGTAGATCATATCCGCCGTGGTGAAGCTTTCGCGCTCCCGGCTGCCCGGCTCCCGCTCCCGGATGAGGTAGGGGTATTTGAAGCTTTCGGAACCCTTGGTGAAGACGAGATTGTATTCGCCCGCGGCCTTCACGTCCATATCCAGAAAGAGGAAGTTGGGGCTGTCGGCCTGGTGTACGGCCTTCACGCTCAGGCCCTTGCCTTCGACGGCCACGTCAAAGGAACCGATGCCGGGGCCCTGCACCAGGATTTGCAGCTGCGTGTTCATCCCGGTCCACCAGGACAGGGGTTCCACCCGGAGGACCTGGGCGTCCGTGGCCTCGGGAACCTGGGAATAATCGGCTTTCTGCGTGCAGGCGAGCGCCAGCGCGGGCAGAAGCAGTATGGATAATATCTTCTTCATATCTTAGTTTTTAAACGGGTCCAGGGCTGCGGTCGGTTTACCGCCCGAAAAAGCGCCATAATCGTAACCGTTACGGTCGTGTTCGGCCTCCGGCTCCCAGTAGAAGATTCCCAGGAAGGAGTCGTCGTTTCCGGCATAGTCGAACAGATGCTGCAGGGCGGCCTTCGCCTTGCCGGGCTCTGCGGCCGGCATCCCGAACTCCACCAGCATCACGGGTTTCCCCCAGTTCCGGTACAGTTCGGGCAGATTGGCGAGGAACTGCTCCGTCTTCGGTTTCCAGTCGGGGTAGGCCCCGTTCTCCCAGTAGGAAGGATAGAGCGACAGCCCCAGGATGTCGTAATCCAGGGATTTGCCCTTCATCAGGGCGAGGAACCAGTTCAGCGTTTCCAGTTTCCAGCCGTTGTCCAGGTGCAGGATCACCTGCGCTTGCGGATAGACGGCCTTCACCGCCTCGCGTCCGGCATTGAAATATGGGACGAACTGTCCGGTGTTCGTTCCGGCCACCTTGCCGCTCTCCCAGAGCATTCCGTTGGTGACCTCGTTGCCCACCTGCACCCAGGTCGCGTCCACGCCTTCGTCCTTGAGCGCCTGCAGGACTTCCTGCGTGTGCGCCTTCACGGCCGAGGCCATCGCGGAGGCGTCCTTTCCTTTCCACGCGGACGGCACGTTCTGCTGGCCGGGATCGGCCCAGGAGTCGCTGTAGTGGAAGTCGATCAGGATTTTCAGCCCCAGCAGGCTGGCGCGCTTCGCCTTCTGCAACACGTCGGCCTTGCCGTTCCAGCCTCCCGCCGGATCCACCCATACGCGCAGGCGAACCGCGTTCATCCCGATTTCCTTCATCAGGGCGGTGAGCTCGCGCTCCTCTCCGGCGGCGTTGTAGAACTTGAAGCCCTTGCCCTCCATTTCGGTCACCCAGCTGATGTCGGCGCCCTTGACGAAGGTAACCGGCGCGGGGCCGGGTTCGGGATCCGGATCGGGCTTGTTTCCGCAGGCGCACGCCGCGAAGAGCAGCGCCGCCAGCAGAAGGTATTTCCTGCCCGGAATCATTGGGCGAACACGGCGGAGGAGTAGGCGCCGAGCGTCAGGGAGGCGTCGTTGGCCGTCACCACGCCGTTGGAAACCAGGATGCCGTTGCTGCTGAGGCCGCCGCCGGGCACGTTCACGCTCACCACGCCCGAGCCGAAGTTGTGGGCCACCAGCACGGTCTGTCCCTCATAGCTCATCGTCCAGAGGGCGACGGCGGAGTTGTTGGACGAGACTTCGGCCATCTGGCCGCGGGCGAGCGCCTTGTAGGTGTTGCGGGCCTCGGAGAACTTCCGGTAGACGTTCAGCAGGGAGGCCTCGTCGGCGCTCTGCGCCTCCACGCTGATGCCGTCGGAGAGCATCGCGTTGTCTACCTTGCCGTTCAGGGCTTTGGAGGGCACCGCCCCGCCCTTGGTCCACTTGATGGGCGCGCGGACATATTCGTCACCGCCGTCCTTTTTGCCCCAGTAGCCGAGTTCCTCGCCCTGATAGATGTAGGGCTTGCCCGGCGAGGTCAGCAGCACGGCCGCGGCCAGCTTCTCTTTCGCGAGGTCTTTGCCGAGGTCCTCCGCAGCGCGGTTCTCGTCGTGGTTGGTCAGTTTGATGGCGTCGATGAAGTCCGGGCGGTACTTGTTGAACTGGTTGCGGAAATACAGCACCGTCGACGCGAAGTCGTTACCCTTGGACTTGCCGATCCGGTCCTTCAGGGTGTACCAGTAGTAGAAATTGAAGTTCGACGGCAGACCCTGGTAGTAGGGGGCCATCTGCTCGGCGTTGTCGCACCAGGCCTCGCCCACCATATAGAAGTCGCCGCTGCCGCCGTTGGCCTTCCAGGTGGCGTTGCAGTGGTCGTACCACTGCTTGAGGAAGGATACGTTGGCCGCCGTCTGGTTCTGGTAGATCCAGATCACGGCGTCGAGCCGCAGGCCCGCCACGCCCATCTTGATCCACTTGTCGGCGGAAGCCGCCAGGTCCTTGAAGGCCGCGGACTGCGAAGCCGTGGCGTACGGGCCGTAGTTCAGGTCGGGCATACTCTTGTCGAAGCTGGCGAAATAGGAACTGCCGCCCGCGAAGGTGATGTCTTTCGCTGTGGTGTTGTTGATGCTGTAGGCGGTGCCGAGCTTGAGTGCGGAGCCGCTGCCGCCCCACTTGGTGCCGCCGTCCCAGGTGGTGGTGGACGTACGGATCAGGAAACCCCAGCTGGAGGCGAAATCCACCGTGATTTCATAGATGTCGGAGCCGGAGTCGTAGAACCCCATCAGCGTGCCGTCGCCGTAGTAGAGCCATTTGGTGGCGCTGGCGTTGGATTTCTGTGCCGCGGCGTCGGTCTGCGTCACGGTCACGGTCTTCTTGCCCCAGTCCAGTTTGAAATGCAGGCGCCCGCTTGTGGAAGACAGGGCGTACCAGGCGCCCATTCCCGGGCTCTTGGCTCCGCCGTAATTGTCGATCTTGCCGGCAGCCACGTCGGCGGCCGGGTTGTCGGAGAAGACATAATAGTCGCGGTAGGGGCTGGACGGGTCCGAGCACGCCTTCCTGAACCACTCGTTGTCGCTGCCGGAGTGGTTCAGCACGTAATCCATATAGATGCCGATTCCCTTGGCTTTCGCCTTGGAAATCAGGTCCTTGAAGTCGGCTTCGGTGCCGAGTTTAGGATTGATGGCGTTGTAGTCGTTGACGTTGTACCCGTGATAGGACATCGCGTCCTGTACCGGCGAAAGCCACAAGGCGCTCACGCCCAGGCTCTCGAAGTAGTCCAGGTGCTGCGTCACGCCCTTGAGGTCGCCCCAGCCGTCGCCGTCGGAGTCGGCGAAGCTGTACACGTTCACCTGGTAGGTGACGTCGGCGAGGTGGCTGCCCTTCTCGATCGAAGGGGTGCCGCTGCCGTCGTCGCCACCGCCGCCGGGCTTGTTGCAGGAGAACAGGCAGAAGGTCGCCAGCGCGAGGCCGGCCAGAATCCGGAATCGTCTCATAACGCGTGTATTTTGAATTGGCAGACCGGGGTCCGGTCAGGGGCCCCGGTCCGAAAGAGGTTCAGGTTTTATTCGTTTCCGGTCACCGTGATGGTCTTGGCCTCGGTGTCGAGAACGATATCGAAGCCATTGTCCAGGCCGGTGACGGTGATGTCAGAACCGCCGGGAACAGCTTCGAATGCTTCCCCGGAAGCCGCGAAGGTGCCGCCGAAGTCACCATTGGCCCAGTCGGCGCACTTGCGGATCTTCCATTTGCCGGAGAGGTTCTGGTTATAGGCAGCCCACTTGCCGTTGCCGAGAGGCAGCATGAAGCTGTCGCCGCTCCAACTGTTGAATTCACCGATCAGGCCCCAAAAGTCGGTGCTGAGGGTGATGGTCGCAGCAGCGGGGTCATAAACCACCACATAGGTCCCGGCTTCAGGAGCTTTGAAGTTGCCCCCTCCGGCTTCGGCCGCGAAGGGCTCGTCGATCGCCGCCGCGGCGCCGCCGAAGTTCTCGGCCCAGTCGGCGTCCTTGCGGAGCTTGAGTTCGTCGTCTGCACCGATGGCGAACGGAATGCTGTACCACTTGCCGTCCGAGCCGAGGTTCATAGGCACATCGTTGTTCCAGTTGATACCCAGGGAGGCGATTGCGCCGGTAACGCCCCAGCTGAGGGTGCCGAGGGTTTCGTTGTTGGCGTTATAGACTACCTTGGCCTTCCCGGTCAGAGTGATGTTGCCACCGTTCTGGGAAGCTTCGCCGAACTCGCCGGCAGCCGTCAGGTTGGCCCCGCCGCGGTTGACCGGCCAGTCGTTGTTGAAGCGGATCTTCCATTCGCCCTCCAGGTCCAGCATTTCGCTGACCCAGATGCCCGGGAACACCTCCGTCATATAGAAGTCTTCGTTCCAGGAAGTTCCGTTCACGCCGCCGATCACGGACCAGACATTGACCGGTTTGGACGGGATGATGGTCACGGTCTTGGTAGCGGGTTCGAACTTGACGGTGTAATTGCCTTCGTCCAGTTTGAAGTTGTTGCCCGGCTGGGCGGCCGTCATCGCCTCGTTGAGTTTCGTCGCGGCTCCGTCGGCAAGACCATAGACGTCCGGATCGGCCCAGCTCTTGTTGAAGCGGATCTTGAACTCGCCTTTGATGGTCACTTCGTCGCTGGTCCACACGCCGTCGCTCTCGGTCATATAGAAATCCTTGTCCCAGCTGGTTCCGTTGACGTTGCCGATCAGGGAGTAGTGGTTCGCCATCGAGTTGAGGGTAAGTTCGAGCTTGCTCTCGTCGAAGACGATATAATAATCTCCGGCTTCGGCGACCTTGAAGTTGCTGCCCGGCTGGACGCCGACCACCGGCGTGCCGACAGGGATGACGAAGCCGTCTTCCGCGGCACCCACGATGCAGTCGTCATAGAACCAGGTGTTGTCGAAGCGCAGTTTGAACTCGGCGCCTTCTCCGAAGCTCAGCACGGGGCTGGTCCAAAGGCCGTCCTCGCCCTGCGTCATATAGAAGTCTTTGTCCCAGTTGGTACCGTTGACGGCACCGATGACGGCCCAGGCCTCGTCGATGACTTCCTCTTCGGGTTCATCTTCGCCGCCACCTTCTTCTCCGGTGCTGATGATGCCGCTGATGCCGGCACCCAGGGACTCCACGATGCGGATGGTCTTGGCGTCGGCGTCCAGGAACATATCATAGGTACCGGCACCCACCACGATGTTGTCGCCACCGGGAACGGCCTCGAATTCTGCATCCAGGGCACCGAAGGTACCGCCGAAGTTGTCGGTCCAGGCCTTGTCCTTGCGGAACTTGAACTCGTCGCCGTCCTTGATGATGATATTCATCGCAAGGAACGTCTCGCCGTCGGTATACATCGTGATGTCTCCGTTCCAGCTCATTCCGTATGCGTCGAGGCTTCCGATGACGCTCCACTCGCTGGCGTCCTTAAAGTCGGGGTACGGGAGATAGGCTTCGGTTACGGTGATGGTCTTGGCATCGGTATCGAGCCAGAGGTCATAGACGCCGTCGGCACCGACCTTGACATTGTCGCCACCGGCAACGGCCTCGAACTCGGCGTCCAGGGCGCTGAACGAACCGCCGAAATTGTCAGTCCAAGCCCGGTCCTTGCGGAATTTGAATTCATCTCCTTCCTTGAGCCGGACCGCCTTGGCAACGTGCTTGGACCCGTCGGCAGTGGACCACATCTCGAGGTCGTTGGTCCAGTCTTTGAATCCGGCGTCGGCATAAGCGCTCAGGGCTCCGGTGACGCTCCATTCGCTGGCGGAGTTGTACTCGGGGTACGGGCTGCCGGCCGGGGCGGTCACGGTAAAGCCGCTGACCGTCACGGGGTTCTGGGACTGGACATAGCTGAGCACGGAAGAGTCGTAGATCGTCGGCTGGATGGAAGCCCGGACGGCCAGGCCGATGGTCGGCTTGGAACCTTCCGGGTAACCGAGGGCCATCAGGACCTTGTTGAGGGCGCTGACGGACAGGGTGACGGTCCGGGCGTCCTCGTCGAAAGAGGCGCCGAGCGTCCGGTCCACCGCCTTCCCGTCGACAGAAATCAGGGCCAGGGTGTGGGTGGTGGCCATCTTCGTGTTGAAGTTGTGGTGGAAGACGGCGGGCGTATAGTTGAGGACCACGGATTTGGGATTCGTGGCGTCAGGCAGCAGCGTGTAGTCGGCCTGCAGGACAGGCGCATCGGCATCCGTCTGTTCAAAAGCCGTAAGCTGGTCTTTGACACAAGACCCGGCCATCAGAACGAGAGCTGCAGCAGAAAGTATCGTAAATATTCTTTTCATAGCGAGGTACTATTTTTCGTAACCAGGGTTCTGTACGAGATTGCTGTTGACCATCTTGTCAGAAGTCGGGATCGGATAGAGGTTCTTGTAGTCCTCGACAGCCGTACCGTTGCGCACGCCGCCCTTCCAGTCCCAAAGATAGTTTCCGGACGTGAACTTGTCGAAACGGACGAGGTCCTGACGGCGCCACAGTTCCAGATAGAGCTCGCGGGCGCGTTCGTCAAGCAGGTTGTCGGCGGTGAAGTTCTTGAGCTGGCGCACGCCAGCGCGGGCGCGGACCTGGTTGAGGTAGCCCAGACCGGCGCTGTGGCTGATGCCGGACTCCGGATAGAGGGAGCATTCGGCGGCCATCAGCAGCACGTCGGCATAGCGCATCATCGGGAAGTCGGTGTCCACGAAACCCTGGGCCTTGCCGGGATTGCCGTCGGACTTGATGTTCTTGTACTTCTGGAAAGCGATGCCGTCGGTAAACGTGCCGAGGGAATTGACCTGGACGCTCTGTCCTTTGGTCCAGAAGATGGCGCGGGCGTCCTTGCGGACCTCGAACTTGTTGTAGAACTGCTCGGTCATACGGCAGCCTTCCCAACCGGAGGAGATTCCCAGGTCGGAGGAGGCCATCTTGCCGCCCGTGAAGGCGAAGATCAGGTAGTTGGTCACGCCGTAAGACTGGGTGTCGGTTCCATCCTGCTCGATGGCGAAGATAATCTCGTCGGTGCAACGGTCGTTGTCGGCGAGGAACAGTTCCTGGTAGGCGCTGAATTTATCTCCGTTCGGGGTGGTGTGAAGGCTGTATCCGTCGTCCATCAGGTCGGCGAGCACGTCGGCGCATTTTTTCCACTGGGCCGTGCCGGTGTAAACCTGGGCGTTGAGATAGAGCTTGGCAAGGATGAACTTGACGGCTCCCTTGTCGATGCGGCCGTATTCGGCCTGGCGGGGACCGGCGAGGGCGCTGTTGTTGATGATGTCGGTGAGTTCTCCCTCCAGCCAGGCGTACAACTCGGCGCGCGAGATCTGGTTGGGAATCTCCGTAATCTGGGAAGTCTCATCCGCGAAGGGAACGTTGCCGAAATTGTCCAGGGCGTGGTAGTAGCACAGGGCGCGCAGGGCGCGGGCCTCGGCGATATACTCGTCCTTGTTCGCGAAGCTCAACTCCGAGGCCTTGGCCTGGCGGATGAACTCGTTGCACTGGGCAATCTGGAAGAACATTCGGGAATAGACGGAGTAGATCAGACCGGTGGTCTGGTCCCAGAGCATCTGGCAGACATCCGGCACACCTTCGTCGTTCCACCCGCAGACATACACGTCCGTCGGGAGTTCGCAGATGTGCATCATACCGCGGATATACTGGCTCATACCGCCGTCGAGGCCCTTGATGGAAGGATCCCCGTTAGGGCCGTAGTAACCAGAGGTGGCATATCCCGTGTAGATTCCGGCAAGGAAATCGCTGAACCCCTGCTCCGAGGCGAGGGCCTTGTCCGGCGTGTCCTTGTTCGGGTCGATCGGCGTGACGTTGAGGTCGCCGACGCAGGCGGTCATCGAAGCGGCGACCGCGAGGATTCCGAGAATATATTTGATGGTTTTCATATTCTATCCTGGATTAGAAGTTGAACTTGACGCCGAGCACGAAGGTGCGCGGGCGAGGATAGACCGTTCCGTCGATGCCGCCGAAGACCTCAGGGTCGATGCCGTCATACTTGGTGATGGTGCAGATGTTCTGCACGGTACCGAAGACATTGAGGGAAGCAGGGCGGTCCTGCGTCACGTTGAACAGTTTCGGGAAGGTGTACCCGAGGGTGAAGTTGTCCAGCTTCAGGAAGGAAGCGTTGCGGATATAGTAGCTGGAGATGTACATAGCGTCCTCGAAACGGGAGTCCAGCGCGGAGACCAGGCGGTTGCTCACGAAGCTGTTGACCCAGAGGTCCTTGAACATCTCGGTGTTGGAAGCGACGTTGTTGTATACCCAGTTGCCGAAGCTGCCGTGGGCGGACAGGGCCGCCGTCCAGTTCTTGTAGGAGAAGCTGGTATTGAAGCCCAGGGTCACGTCTGCGGCCGGCTTGTGGTAGAAGAAGCGGTCCGCTTCGTTGATCGCACCGTCATTGTTCTGGTCCACATACTGGCCGAAAATCGGGGCGCCGTTCTGGTCATAGACCTGCTCGTACACATAGAAGGCGTTGGCCGCGTGGCCGACCTGGTGCATCTGCACCCAGTTGTCGGTACCGCCGGAGATGCCGCCGGTGCGTACGCCCGTATTGTCGCCTTCGGTGTCGTTGAGCTTGGTGATCTCGTTGTGGTTGTAGGCCAGGTTGAGTCCTGCGGTCCAGCTCATATCACGGGTTTCGATGAGGATGCCGTTGAGTTCGAGTTCCGCACCGTAGTTGGTCAGGGAAGCGATGTTGCTGTCCAGGTAGTTGATCAGATTGGACAGGGCCGGCACCTGGATGTTGGAAAGCAGGTCCTTGGTGTCGCGCTTGTAGAAGTCGATGTTGGCGGTCAGGCGGTCTTTCCAGAAACCGAGGTCAAAGCCGAGGTTGTAGGTCGTGGTGGTTTCCCACTTCAATTCAGGGTTATAGCCCAGGGCCGTTTTCGGGGTAACAGTATTTCCGCCCAGCTGGTAGTAGGAACCCAGCTGGTTCGTGTAGTAGGTCGCAAAGGTGGCGTAATAGTCACCTACGTCCTGCTGGCCGGTCTGGCCCCAGGAAAGACGCATCTTGAGGGTGGAGAGGTCGGCGGCGGTGGACATAAAGTCCTCCTTCAGGACATTCCAGGCAAAGGCCACGGACGGGAAGATACCCCACTTGTGGTTCTGGAAGCGGGAAGTACCGTCGGCGCGGACCGTGGCGGTCAGCAGGTACTTGTCGGCGAAGCCGTAGTTGGCGCGGCCGAAGAAGGAGATCAGGAAGAGCTCGCCCTTGTACTTGGAGTCGGACAGGACGCTCTTGTCGCTGATCTTCGTGCTCAGGGAGTTGCTGTCGTTGTAGAAACGCTGCCAGGAGTAACCGGCCATCAGGTCCAGGTTGTGGTCCCCGAAGGACTGGTTGTAGTCGCCGTAGAACTCGAGGGTGGTGTTCAGGCGGCTGTAATCATAGTCGGTATGGGATCCGCCACCATCCTGCTGGGTGTTGTGGTAGGAAGATTCGGAACCTATCGCCAGGTCGGTGACGCCGGAACTCTTGGCCCAGTCGATACCGAGGTTGAGGTTGAGCCGCAGGGCCTCGAATCCGTGGATCTTGTAGTCGAACTGTGCGTTGCCGATGAAACGGTAGGCGTTGGCCGTGTCGTCCAGGTCGTTCAGCTGGGCCACCGGGTTCAGCGTCGCCATCGTGTTGACTTCGCCGTTGGACTTGCGCCAGATGCGGTAACCGTTAAGGCTGTTCGCGCCGTCGTCGTAGATGGGCTGCGTAGGGTCATAGCGGACCGCCGAACCGATGGCGCCCTGATTGGCATACCAGTTCTGGGCGTAGGTGCCCTTGCCGTTGAGGTTGACGGTCAGGTGGTTGTCGAAGAAACTCGGAGCGAGGTTCAGGGACAGGGTACCGCGGTTCATCTTGGAACCCTTCAGCGTACCGTTCTGCGAGGTGAAGCCGCCGGAGATGCGGTACGGCAGGAAGGAACCGATGCGGCCGTTGAGGCTGATGTTGCCGTCGTAGGTCGGTGCAGCCTGGTAAATCTGGCGCTGCCAGTCGGTATTCGCCGAGCCAAGCGCTTCCAGGGCTGCGGCCGGGGTAAGACCGCGGTCGACGCGGTCGGCGATCAGCGAACGCATCTGGTCACCGGTAAGCAGGTCCTGGTATTTTGCAATCGTGTTCACGGAAGCCGTGAAGTCGATGGCGACCTTGGGCAGCGCGGTGCCGGTCTTGGCGCCCTTCTTCGTGGTGATCACGATAACGCCGTTGGAGGCGCGGGAACCGTAGATGGCCGTCGCGGAGGCGTCTTTCAAGACGGTGAAGCTCTCGATGTCCTCCGGGTTGATGGAAGACAGCGGGTCGGACATACCGGAGATGCCGTCGTTGGACACGGGCAGGCCGTCGATGACGTAGAGCGGGTCGTTGGAGGCATTCAGGGAGGCGCCGCCGCGGATACGAACCGTAGCGCCGGAACCCGGCATACCGGAACCGGAGGTCACGACGACACCGGCGGACTTGCCGCGGAGCAGGTCGGCCGGGGTGGTGATGACACCCTTGTTGACCTCGTCGGCCTTGACGGTCGCGATGGATCCGGTCATATCGCTCTTCTTGACGGTACCGTAACCGATGACCACGACCTCGTCCAGGAACTCATTGTCCTCCGAGAGGGTGATGGTGGCCGGTATTGCGGATGCCTTGAAGGTCTGCGTGGTGTAGCCGATGCAGCTCACTTCGACGGTCGCATCCGGAGAAGAAACCCTGAGGGAGAAGTTGCCGTCGAGATCCGTCACGGCTCCGTTGGTCGTGCCCGCCTCGATAATGGCGGCGCCGATCACGGGTCCCATCTGGTCGACGACCACACCCCTGACCGCATAGCCGTTCTGGGCGGATGCGGTGGCGCCCATCACGCCCGAAAGCGCGATGACCGCAAGGATGGATAGGATTTTTTTCATTTGAGAAATGGTTAGTTATATGGAATTGTCATTTAGTGTGTTCTTGCACGAGGGCCACCGCCAGGCTGCCGCAGACCAGCAGCACGCCGGCGATGACGAGCATATGGGCCTGGACGCCGCCCACGAGCTTCAGCACCACGCCGCCCAGGGCCGCCGCGACGATCTGCGGCAGGCAGATCGTGCAGTTGAACAGGCCCAGGTAAGAGCCCATATGCTCGCCGCTGAGGGCGTTGGTGAGCAGGGTGAAGGGCAGGGCCAGCATCGCCGCCCAGGCCGCGCCGATGAGGAAGTACGACACGAACAGCAGGTACTGGTTGTGGACGAAGGCCACGGAGATGAAGCCGGCCGCGCCGATGAGCAGGCTTACCACATAGGCGAGGCGCAGGGACTTGAACTTCGGCAGCACGAGGGCCCAGAGGATGGAGCCGACCGCCTGCACGGCGAACACGACGCCCACCCAGTTGCCCGCGGCCTGGTAGCCTTCGGAGGCGGGATCGGTGGTGCCCCAGCAGTTGGCCGCCACGGCGCCGTTGGTGTAGGTCCACATATACATAAAGGCGGCCCAGCAGAAGAACTGCACCAGGCCTACGGTCCAGAAGGTCTTCGGGGCGTGCAGCAGGAGCTTCAGCAGGCCCGGCTTCTCTTTCGCGTCGGCAATCTGCCGCTGCAGGTCGATGCCGTGGAAGGCGGCGTACTCTGCCGGCGGCATCTCCTTCACCTTGGCGAAGGTGTACAGCACGCAGAGGATGAGGATGACGGCGCCGCAGTAGAAACTCCACACCACGGACGGCGGCACCACGCCTTTCGGGGCGGTGTTGGCGATGCCGATCCAGGTGAAGAAGATGGGGAAGAGGTATCCCACCAGGCTGCCGGCGTTGCACAGCAGCGACTGGATGGAATAGGCCTGGGCTTTCTGGTTCTCGCCCACCATATCGCCCACCATCATCTTGAAGGGCTGCATCGCCACGTTGATGGAGGTGTCCAGGAAGATCAGCGAGAAGAGGCCGAACCACATCGCGCCGTTCAGGCCCAGCAACAGACGCTGGGAGAAGTTGAGGCTGCCGGCGTTGGGCAGGAAGACCATTACGAGCACGGCCACGAGGGCGCCCACGAGCAGATACGGCTTGCGGCGGCCCATCGAACACCAGGTGCGGTCGGAGTATTTACCTATGAGGGGCTGGACGATCATCCCCATCAGCGGGGGAAGGATCCAGAAAAAGCTGAGCTGGTGCGGGTCCGCACCGAGCGTTGCGAAAATGCGGCTGATGTTGGCGCTCTGCAGGGCGTAGGCGATCTGGACTCCGAAAAAACCGAAGCTGAGATTCCACATCTGCCAGAAAGTGAGCTTGCTCTTGGTTTGCATTTCAGTGTTATTGACGTCGGCGCAAATTAAAACATTCTTACGCGCGTGAAAAAATGAAAAGGGACGAATGGTAGAATTTTGGGGATGAATGGTCGGATTGGCGAGATTTTTTATTATCTTGTCCACAGTTATTATGCGGATTTCAAAAGAAGGGTGGATCATCCACGGTTTCGCGCTGTTGCACGCGGCCGTCGCGCTGGGCTGCCGGCTGGGCGGCCTGGCGGACGATATGATGCTGACGCTGCTGACTATGCTGATGGTCGTGCTGATCTGCCTGCGCTGCCGGGTGAGCGGTTTTATGATGGCCGTCTCTATCCTGGCCGTCAACCTCGTGGGCGTGCTGCTCGGCCGCGGGACCGCGTGGCTTTTCGACAGTTTCACGGACTCCCCGCTGGTCATCTATCCGCTCTCCACCCTCGTAAGCACGGAAATCATCGGCTGGACGATGCTGCTGATCGCCCGCAGCTATGCCCGCAAGCATACGGAGGCGCCGGAGCAGATGGCCACCTCGCTGATCTGGCTGCTGATCGCCTTCGTGATCATCCTCGTCACCCGGCTGGCCATCCTGCTGCTTTACTCCCAGAGCTGGGAGGGGCGCAACACCGCCGTCACCATCCTGCTGGACTACTCCCTCACCCTGGCCGTGGTGGTGGTGCTGGCGGAATACGCCCTTCGCCTGCAGCGGCGCTCGCAGGCGGCCTCTGAAAAGGCCCATCTGGCGCAGTACCGCTACCACACGCTCAAACAGCAGGTGAACCCGCATTTCCTCTTCAACTCGCTGAACGTGCTGGACTATATGATCCAGGAACAGCGGCCCGAAGACGCAAGCCGCTACACGCACAAGCTGGCCGAGGTGTACCGCTATATGATCAAGAGCGAGGACGAGACCACGGTGCGCCTGCGCGACGAGATGGAATTCGTGGAGAAGTACGTGGACCTGCTGAAAGTCCGTTTCCCGGAGGGGCTGGACGTGCAGGTGGACATTCCCGGGGAGGCCCTTTCGCGCTTGGTCGTTCCCTGCTGCGTGCAGCTGCTCATCGAAAACGCCCTCAAGCACAACAGCGTCCGGGCCGATATGCCGCTGCACGTGAAGGTCCGGGTGGAGAATGACTGCGTGGTCGTCTCGAACAACCGGAACCCCAAACTTCGCCGTACGGCATCCACGGGGCTGGGCCAGCAGTATATCCGCCAGCAATACAAAGACCTTTCCGGAAAACCCGTCACCGTCCTCGAGGACGAACAGAACTACACCGTCAGCCTCCCGCTCCTATGATGAAAGCCCTGATTGTCGAAGACGAAAGAATGGCCCAGGCGCAGCTCGTCCGTCTGCTGAAAGCCCGCTTCCCCGACGTGGAGGTGGTGCGAACCACCGAATCCGTTCACGCCACGGTGGAATTCCTTGCCTCGGATCCGCCCCTGGACGTGATCTTTATGGACGTGGAGCTCGCCGACGGCGACTGCTTCGAGATTTTCCGGCAGGTGCGCGTCAAGGCCCAGGTCATTATGACCACGGCCTATGATTCCTACGCCCTGAAGGCCTTCGAGGCGGGCAGCATCGACTATCTGTTGAAGCCGATTTCCGAGGAATACCTCGAGCGTGCGGTGGGGCGATGCCGCGAACGTCTGGCCGAGGCGGCGCCCGGTATCGATATCGACCGGCTGCTCGCCGCCGTTTCGGGAACTCCCCGGAAGCAGTACAAGGAGCGTTTCGTCGTCAATGTCGGCGAGCGGATCGTCCCCGTGCGGACGGAAAACATCGTGGCGTTCTTCTCGGAAGAGAAGGCGAACTACCTGTTTACCGACACGGGCGAACGTTATCTGGTGGAAAGTTCGCTGGACGCCCTGGAGAACGATCTGGATCCGGAGCGGTTCTTCCGTATCTCCCGCGGGGCCATCGTCGCGCGGAGCCCGGTGCGCAGTGTCTTCCGCCATTTCAGCGGACGCCTGAAACTGGACCTGCAGCCCGCTCCGCCCTTCGAACCCACCGTCTCTCGCGCCCGTGTGGATGACTTCCTGAAATGGTTGGAATAGAGTTAAAATAAAGATAATGAAAAAGTTGATGATTCTCTTGTCCCTTCTTCCCGCCTGTCTCGTTCCGGGCAGGGCACAGAATCTCTGGGGTTTTACCAGCGGAGCCGAATATGCGGAATACGTCGCGACCCTTCAGCAGAGGCGCGCCCTGTTGACTGACCAGCAGCAGGAGGACGTGGCACGCCGCAGCGCGCGGATAGAACAGTTGCGGAAAGAGGCTGCGGCCGAGACCGACCCGCAGCAGTGTCAGGCCCTGGAAGACCGGATCTTCGGGGAGTCCCGGATGATCGGCGAGGTGGGCAGCCGCTATCTGGACGAGTTCTACAAGATCGACCAGGAACTCGAAAGCCTGCAGCGCAACTATGAGTTCGTCTTCCCGGAAGCCTTCCCCTATTACCGCGACCGGGAGAAGTACAGCAAGGAGGAGTTGAAAGGCTTCCTGAAGAAGGCGTCCCGCCAGATCCGGCGTTCGGAGACCGGGAAAGCGCTGAAGCAGTATATCAAGACCCTTCCTTGATGCGCATCGCCGTTGTGGGCGGAGGCGCCGCGGGGTGCTTCTGCGCCGTAAACGCGGCCCGGTGTTATCCGGAGGCCGAAATCATTCTTTATGAGGCGGGGCCGAAGCTCCTCGCCAAGGTGGCCGTGACCGGCGGCGGGCGCTGCAACCTCACCAACAGTTTCCGGGACGTGGAGCGGCTGGCCGAGGTGTATCCACGCGGGGAGCAGCTGATGAAGCGCGCCCTGCGGCGTTTCAGTCACGAGGATACGATGCGCTGGTTCGAGGCGGAAGGCGTGAGGCTCACGGTGCAGGACGACCAGTGCGTCTTTCCGGTCAGCCAGGACGCGATGCAGATTGTCCGCACCTTGGAGCGTTGCCTGCGGGAATCGGGCGTCCAGGTCCGCTGCAACGCGAAAGTCGAGAAAGCGGCAGACCTCGACGCCGACCGCATCGTCGTTGCGGTCGGCGGATCCTCCCGGGAAAAACTCTGCCGGCTGCTGCCGCCGGACATCGACGTGACGCCTTGCGTGCCCTCCCTTTTCACCTTGAAAATCCCCGACGACGGGCTGCGTGCCTTGATGGGAACCGTCGTGGAGCGGACAGCCCTGTCGCTTGCCGGCACGAAGTTCCGCTCGCGGGGCACCCTGCTGCTTACCGACTGGGGCGTGAGCGGCCCCGCTACGCTGCGCCTTTCCTCCTATGCTGCGCGGCATCTGGCGGAGAACGGCTATGGCGGCACGCTGCTGGTCGACTGGCTGGACGCTTCCGAGACCGAGGCCCGGGCGTGGATTGCCGCCGCGGCCGCCGCGAACCCGCGCAAACAGGCCGCCGGCACGCCTCCGGACGGGATTACCGCC
>JAFYZZ010000075.1 GCA_017548445.1 Bacteroidales bacterium
AGCGCCGCGATGGACAACTTCCTCGAGGAGAATCCGAAGCTCGCGAAGATAATAATCGAGAAGATAGTGCTCGCCGCGACGGCCCGAAACGCCGCCCGCAAGGCCCGCGAGGCCATCCAGAGAAAGACTGTCATGTCCGGCGCCGGAATGCCCGGCAAGCTGGCCGACTGCTCCGAGCGCGACCCGGAGAAGTGCGAGCTTTTCCTGGTGGAGGGCGATTCCGCAGGCGGCACCGCCAAGCAGGGCCGTGACCGCAAGACGCAGGCCATCCTGCCGCTGCGGGGCAAGATCCTGAACGTGGAGAAGGCCTCCGGCGACCGCGCCTTCGATTCCGAGGAGATCCGCAACATCTACACCGCCCTGGGCGTGACCGTTGCGATGGAGGACGAGACCGGCGAGAAGCATATGGACCTGAGCAAGCTCCGTTACCACAAGGTGGTCATTATGACCGATGCCGACGTGGACGGCTCGCACATCGCCTGCCTGATCCTGACCTTCTTCTTCCGCTATATGCTGGACCTCATCAAGAACGGCTACGTGTATCTGGCAACCCCTCCGCTCTACCTCGTCAAGAAGGGCAAGGAGGAGGTATACTGCTGGACCGAGGAGCAGCGCGAAGAGGCCGCCCTGCGGCTCGGCAAGGGCTCCGACAAGGGCTACACGGTGCAGCGCTACAAGGGTCTAGGCGAGATGTCCGACGTCCAGCTGTGGTCCACGACGATGGACCCGTCCCGCCGGCGCCTGCGCAAGATCACGATCGAGAATGCGGCCGCCGCGGAGCGGACCTTCTCGATGCTGATGGGCGACGACGTCCCGCCCCGCCGCCAGTTCATCGAAGAGAACGCGCACTACGCGAACATTGACGCTTAAAACCTTTACCAATATGTTAGACATCTTTGACAGGATCGAACGCGACAGCGGCGGCCCGATCGGGCAGTATTTCGAGCAGGGTTTCGGTTATTATATGTATCCCCGCCTGGAAGGCGAACTGGGGCCCCATATGATTTTCAACGGCACGCCTGTGCTCAACTGGAGCCTCAACAACTACCTGGGGCTGGCGAACCACCCGGAAGTCCGCAAGGCGGACGCCGAGGCGGCGGCCCGGTGGGGCCTGGCCTACCCGATGGGCGCCCGGATGATGAGCGGCCACACCCGCTATCACGAGCAGCTGGAGCAGACCTTCGCCCGCTTCGAGAAGAAGGAGGACGCCTTCCTGTACAATTTCGGCTACCAGGGTATCGTGTCCACCATCGACGCGCTTACGGCGCGCCACGACGTGATCGTCTATGACGCGGAGTGCCACGCCTGCCTGCTGGACGGCATCCGCCTGCACATCGGCGAGAAGTACAAATACCGCCACAACAACATCGTGGACTGCGAGAAGGTTCTTGCCCGCGCCTGCAACACGGCCGAGGAGAACGGCGGCGGCGTGCTGCTGATCACGGAGGGCGTGTTCGGAATGACCGGCGCGCTGGGCATCCTGGACCAGATCACGGCCCTGAAGAAGAAATACAGGTTCCGCATCCTGATCGACGACGCCCACGGCTTCGGCCTGCTCGGCCCCCACGGACGCGGCACTTCCGAGCATTTCGGGGTGATGGACGACATCGACCTGTACATCGGCGCCTTCGCCAAGTCGATGGCTTCGATCGGCGGGTTCGTGGCCGGACCGCACAAGATCATCAACTATCTGCGCGCCAATATGCGTTCGCAGATGTACGCCAAGTCCCTGCCGATGCCGCTTGTAATCGGCAATATGAAGCGTATGGAGATCATCGACTCCCCGGAGGGCGACGCCCTGCGCGCCAAGTGCTGGCAGATCACCCACGCCATCCAGGACGGTTTCAAGAAGGAAGGTTTCGACATCGGCGAGGCCCAGGCCTGCGTGACCCCGGTCCACATCAAGGGCGGTATCGCCCAGGCGACCAAGATGGCCAAGGACCTGCGCGAGAATTACAGGATCTTCTGCTCGATGGTCATCTACCCGGTGATTCCGAAGGGAATGATCATCTTCCGCATCGTCTGCACGGCCGCCCATACGATGGAGGACGTGGAATACACCCTCAATGCGTTCAAGGAAATCAAGGCCAAGCTCGACGCCGGCCTGTACGACGGCGACGACATTGCCGAAATGACCATTGAATAGCCTATGCGGAGCCTCCGGGACAAGGTAATCATCGTGACGGGAGCCAGTTCGGGAATCGGATTGGCTTCCGCCCGTCAATTCGGCAGGGAAGGCGCCAGGGTCGTGATGGCCGCGCGTTCCCTGGACCGGATGCTTGCCCTTGCCCCGGGCGTGGCGGATCCGGACCGGGTCCTTTGCGTACGCTGCGACGTCACCCGCGAGGAGGACTGCCGCGCGCTCGTCGAGGCGACCCTGGAGCGCTGGGGACGCATAAACGTGCTGGTGAACAACGCCGGCATCTCGATGCGTGCTATGTTCAAGGACCTGGACCTTCAGGTCATCGGGCGGCTGATGGACGTCAATTTCTGGGGCACGGTTTATTGTACGAAATATGCCCTGCCGCACCTGCTCGCTTCGAAGGGATCCGTGGTCGGCGTGGTTTCGACCGCGGCTTTCTGCGCGTTGCCCGCCCGTACGGGCTACAGCGCTTCCAAATTCGCCGTCCGCGGTTTCCTGGATACGATCCGGATCGAGCATCTCAAGGACGGACTCCACGTGCTCGTGTTCGCTCCGGGCTACACCGGCTCCAATGTCCGCAAGGCGGCCCTTACCGCCGACGGCTCCCCACAGGGGATGACACCTTTGGACGAGGGGAAACTGATGAGCGCGGAGAGGTGTGCCTGCCGCCTGTCGAAGGCGCTTCGCCGCCGTCGCAGACAGGTCATCCTGACCCCGCTGGGCTTCGCGTCCGTGTGGACCAGCCGGCTGCTGCCGCGCCTGATGGAGCGGCTGACTTATAGTTACGTTTCCCGCGAGGCGGGCAGCCCATTCAAATAGAGCGGATATGAGCCAGAAAGAAATCATCCGCCGGGTATTCCCCCTTGCCGTCGCATTCCTGCTCCTGGTGCTGCTGATGCCCAGGAGCGCGAAGTTCGCATACGACTACCGCAAGGGGCGCACCTGGAAATACGAGACGCTCTACGCGCAGTTCGACTTCCCGATCTACAAGACGGACGAGCAGATACGCGAGGAGCGGGGCAGCGTGAACACTGCGGCGATCCCTTACTACAAGTTTTCCGACGAGATCGTCAACCGGAACCTGCGCGCCGCCGAGCGCCTGGACCTGGGCGGGCTGCGCAGCGCGGTCGTTTCCGCGATGCGCGCCATCTACCAGAAGGGCGTGATTGCGGACGACGGCAACAAGCGGCGCACGGGCTATGACTCGGAGGTCATCTACGTCCAGCGGGACAAGCGGGCGGTGAAGTATCCGGTGTCCGAGGTGTACCGGCTGGCCGACGCCCGTTCCAAACTGCTCGCGGACATCGGTGCGGTGACGGAAAAGAACGTGGATTCCCTGTTCCGCGCCACGGGCGTGTATGACCTGCTGGTGCCGAACCTGCTGTTCGACGAACAGACCACGGAACTGGTGCACGCCGAGTCCGCCGCGACCGTTTCTCCCACGTCCGGCTATGTGTCCGCTGGCCAGCTGATCGTGCAGGAAGGGGAGATCGTGACCGCGGAGATCGCCCAGATGCTGGACTCCTACAAACGGGAGTTCGAGGCGAACGTGGGCTATCTCGGGCCGCCCGCCCTCCTGCTGCTCGGCAATATCCTCATCGCCTTGGCGATGCTGGCGATGCTGTACCTGTCCATCCATTTCAACAATCCCAATATCTTCTCCGACTCGCGTTATCCTTACATCGTCGTGGTGTTCCTGCTGGGCGCCCTGGCGGCGCTGATCCTGGTGCGCGTGGACGAGAAGCTCCTTTATATCGTCCCCTTCACCCTGGTGGCCCTGCTGCTGCAGGCGTTTATGAAAAACCGGGTGGTGGTGCCGGTTTACGTGGTCTCGCTGCTGCCGCTGCTGATCTTCAGCCACGACGGCGTGGCGCTCTTCGTGATGTTCCTCGTGGCCGGTATGGTGGCCATCCGGATGTTCCGCCGCTTCAACCGCGGCTGGATGCAGTTCATCACCGCGCTGGTCACTTTTGCCGTGCTTGCGGTCACCTTCCTGGGTTTCCGCGCCGCGGACCTGGTGGCCGGGCCGGTGTGGCGCACCCTGCTGGTGCTGCTGGTGGGATCGCTTCTCACGGTGGCCGGTTATCCGCTCGTGTATCTGTTCGAGCGCCTGTTCAACCTCGTGTCCAATTCGCGCCTGGTGGAACTCTGCGACGTGTCGAACCCGCTGATCCGTGAGCTGGAACAGAAGGCGCCGGGCACCTTCCAGCACTCGCTCCAGGTGATGAATATGGCCGACAACGCCGCCCGCGCCATTTACGCCGACGCGGACCTGGTGCGCGCCGGCGCCCTGTACCACGACATCGGCAAGATGAACAATCCGCTCTGCTTCATCGAGAACGAATCGCTCGTGGTGCGGGACGGTGCGGGAACGACGCATTACCACGACGGGCTTACGCCCGAACAAAGCGCGCAGGCGATTATCCGCCACGTGGCCGACGGCGTGGAAATCGCCCAGAAGAACCGGCTGCCGGACGCCATCGTGGACTTCATCCGGAGCCACCACGGCACCACGACCACCGGTTATTTCTACCAGAAGTATCTCCGTGCGGGCGGTTCGCCCGCCGAGGCGGACGCGTTCCGCTATCCGGGCATCAAGCCGCGCACCAAGGAGCAGATCATCCTGATGCTGTGCGACAGCGTGGAAGCGGCTTCCCGGACGCTCCGGGAGTACACGCCCGAGGCCTTCTCGGAGTTCGTGGAGCACATCGTCTCCGGCAAGATGGAGGAGGGCCAGTTCGACCAGGCCGACATCTCCATCAGCCAGCTGGGCACCGTGAAGGAGACGCTCAAGCAGTACCTTGCGCAGATTCATCACGAGCGCATCGTCTATCCCCAGAAAAATCAGAATAACAGCAAGATATGAAAGTAACAGAGAAAAAGATTGACAATCTCAACCGCGAGCTGACCATCGAGGTGGCCGCCGCGGACTACGAAGAAATCGAGAAGAAGAAACTCGCCGACCGTCGCCGCACGGCTGAATTCAAGGGATTCCGCAAGGGTATGGTTCCCGCATCGCTGATCAAGCGCGTCTACGGCGAGCAGGCGCTCGTCGAGTCGGTGAACCAGGTGATCGGCAAGGCCCTGGACCAGCACATCAACGAGAACAAGCTCCGGATCCTGGGAGAGCCTCTCGCTTCGGAAAACCAGCCGGAGAACGAGTGGGAAGACGGCAGGGACTTCACCTTCGTCTTCGACCTGGCCCTCTCGCCGGAAGTGTCCGTGGAGGTGGAGAAGGGCGACACCGTGCCGTCTTACACCGTCACCGTGACCGCCAAGGACAAGGCTCCGATGATCGAGAACCTCAAGAAATACTACGCCGAGAACAAGGCGGAGAACGCCGAGCCCAAGACCGACGAGCAGATCGAGGAAGAGGTGACCGAGCGCCTGAAAGCCCAGTACAAGAGCGAGGCTGAGTGGCGCCTGACCAAGGACATCCGCGCCTTCTACATCCAGAAGGCGGGCGTCGAACTGCCCGAGGCCTTCCTGAAGCGCTGGCTGGTGGAGGCGAACGACGGCAAGGTGAGCGCCGAGGAGGTCGAGAAGGACTTCCCGGGCTTCGCCGAGGACTTCAAGTGGCAGCTCGTGCGCGGCTACCTGATGCAGAAGTGGAGCTTCAAGGTGGAGGACGAGGACCTGCGCGCGCAGGCCGAGGATTATGTCCGCTACCAGTATGCGATGTACGGCATCGGCAACGTGCCCGACGAGATGGTCAGCGAGTCCGCTGTGAATATGCTGCACGACCCCAAGCAGGTGGAGCGCCTGTCCGAGCAGGTCGAGGACCGCAAGGTGCTGGACCGCATCAAGGAGACCATCACCCTGAAGCCGACCAAGATCGGCGCCGCCAAGTTCCGCGAACTGTAAATCCCTGGCTTAAGGATTGAAGTAGCCGTAGAATCCGGCGATACACTCCATCCCCGCGAAGAACTGCTTCAGCAGGAAACTCTCGTTCGGGGAATGGATGGTGTCGCGTTCCAGGCCGAATCCCATCAGCAGCGGGTCAATGCCCAGAATCTTCTGCACCTCCGCGAGGATGGCGATGGAGCCGCCCCCGCGGGCGGGCACGGGCTCGACGCCGTAGACATCCGCCATTGCGCGGGACGCCGCCTTGTAGGCGTCGGAGCCAATTGGGATGAGGAAGCCGTCTCCACCCTCGCAGGGAGTAACTTCCACCCGGACGGTCTTCGGCGCTATCTTCTTGAAATGCCGCTCGAACAGCCTGGTAATCTCCGCACTGCGCTGGTCGGGGACCAGGCGCATCGAGATCTTGGCGTGCGCTTCCGACGGCAGCACCGTCTTGGCGCCCGATCCGGTGTAACCGCCCCAGATGCCACAGACATCCAGACAGGGCCGGATGCCCACCCGCTCCAGCGGCGTGTATCCCTTCTCGCCGCGCAACTCCTTCACACCCAGGAACTCTTTGTATTCCTTCAGGTTGAACGGCGCCCGGGCCAGCATTCTCCTGTCGGCGCGTGAAAGCTCCACCACGTCGTCGTAGAATCCCGGCACGGCCACGCGGCCGTCTTCGTCGAACAGGGTGGAAATCATCTCGCAGAGCACCTGGATGGGGTTGGCCACGGTGCCGCCGTAGTGGCCGGAATGCAGGTCCTTGTCCGGCCCCGTCACCTTGACTTCCAGATAGCTCAGGCCGCGCATCCCGCAGTTGATGGAAGGAACCTGCTCGCTGATCATCGTGGTGTCGCTGACCAGGCAGACGTCCGCCTTGAGGAGCTTCTTGTGGGCCTTGATCCACGCGGGTAGCGACGGGCTGCCGATTTCCTCCTCGCCCTCGAACAGGAACTTGACGTTGCAGTTCAGCTTGCCGCTGGCCACCAGGTATTCGAAGGCCTTGACGTGCATAAAGAGCTGGCCCTTGTCGTCGTTGGCCCCGCGGCCCCGGATGGCGCCGTCGAGTACCTGTGGGTCGAAGGGGTCGTGGTTCCATTTCTCGAGGGGTTCCACGGGTTGGACGTCATAGTGGCCGTAGACGAGCACGGTCTTCGCCTTCGGGTCCACGATCCTGCGGCCGAAGACCACGGGATGACCGGCGGTCTCGCAGACGCCGGCCTCGTCTGCGCCTGCTTCCAGCAGCAGGTCGGCGAGGGTCTCGGCGCAGCGGTACATATCTTCGGCGTGTTCGGGCCGGGCGCTGACGGAAGGGATGCGCAGGAGCGTGAACAGCTCCTCGTAGAAACGTTCCTTGTTCTGTTCGATGTAGGCTTTCATCTTAGTTCCTCCTGAGGTTCTTGGATGTGAGATTGAGGCGGTATTTGAAAGTGCGGTTGCCGTGGTAATAGGACATCGCGAGGGTGTTGGCGTCGTCGAAGGCGATGCTGTTGAGCAGCCGGTCGCGCTGGTGGTCCTTGCATTCGGGCTCGGCCCAGGCGAGGACATAGTTGTCGTCAGCCTTCTGGTAAGCGACGATCACGGTATAGCCGCGGTGGTCGAACATCGCGGCGGTGTATTTCGACGTGTTCTGCTTTCCCCTCGCCTTGGCGAATTCGTCCACCAGCGAGCTCTCCTTCTGCAGGATGTTGAACTTGAGGTGCGTGGCGCTGGTGAGCGCGCCCGGATTCTGCTCCAGCCACCAGTCGATGGCGGCATCGGTCAGGTAGAAGTTCTCCGGGATGGCATCCAGCCAGGGATTGTCCTGGATGTTCTTGAGCAGCAGGCGCATCCAGGGGCGGTCCATCCCGCTTTGCAGGACTTCGTCGGAGCGGCCGGCGATATGATAAGGAGGAACGTGGCCCGTTCCCCGGACGGCTTTTCCACGGAAGGAGATGCAGCCGAATTCGTCGGTCTGCGGGGCGTAGGCGGCGGCGACATAGCTCTGCTGCGAGCCGTCCGCGCCGGACATCAGGTAATTGAAGAACAGGAAGCGCGTGCCGCGGATCGCGGCGACGTTGGTCTCGTCCACGAATTCCCGCTCCGCCATCCCTTCCGCGTCGGCGGCCGGGGCGTCATAGACGCCTTCCTGGGACCAGTTGTCTCCGTTCTTGACGAACGTGACGATGCGCACCTGGTCGAGCCCGAGCCCCTCGCCGTCCAGGCACAGGGCGTAGATGCGGTCCACGGCCTCGCGGCGGTCCGCGATGGCCCGGAACCCGCTGCCCGCAGGCAGCAGCGGCCGGGCGATCTCCGCCGCCTGGGCCTCGTTGAAGGGGCTGATGTTCAGCAGGGTGTCCTTGCGGGCCAGGATGTCGGCCGCATATACGGAAGAGGGGTATTTTTTCAGGAACTTGTCGAAGGCTTCCACGGAAGGTTTCGACAAGGTTTTATTGTACAATTTGGTTTCCGCCTTCTTCTGGGCGGAGAGCGGGGCGGCCGCCAGCAGCAGGGCCAGCGCCGCCGTCAGGATCTTTCTCATAGATACTGTTCGAAGTAGTCCGTAATCTTCTCGTAGAGGTGCACGCGGGCCTTCCCGCGCATATTGTGTTCGTCCAGCGGGTAGGGGAACCA
Organism: Bacteroidales bacterium; assembly: GCA_017548445.1. Next base: position 8,603 of record JAFYZZ010000075.1, read on the forward strand.
GTCCACCGGGATGCTGTTTTCAATGCACTCCTGGACGAAACTCAGCGAGTGCTGGGGGACCACGGTGCCGTCCAGGACGCCCTGGCAGATGAGCACGCGGCCGGTCAGGTCCTTGGCGCGGGGGATGAGGGAAGTCTCCTCGAAACCCTCCGGATTGGTGTCGGGATTGTCCATATAGCGCTCGCCGTACATCACTTCGTACCATTTCCAGTCGATCACCGGCCCGCCGGCGACGGCCGTCTTGAAGAAGCCCGGGTTATGCGTGGCGAGGGTGAGGGTCATAAAGCCGCCGTAGCTCCAGCCGTGCACGCCGATCCGCTCCCGGTCGATCCACGGGGCGCGTTCCAGCAGTGCGCGGATGCCGGCCATCTGGTCGTCGTTCTCGACCTGCCCGCAGCGGCGGTTGATGGCTTTCTCGAAAGCCGCGCCGCGGTTCTGGGTGCCCCGGTTGTCCTGCACGTATACCACGTAGCCGCGCTGGGCCATCAGCATCTCCCACATCCGGATGCTGCCGAGCCAGGAGTCGGTGACCATCTGCGAATGCGGTCCGCCGTAGACATAGACGATCAGTGGATACTTCTTCGACGGGTCGAAATCCTTCGGATAGAAGAGGCGGTAGTAGTTTTCGAAGCGCCCGTCGGCGGAAGGGGTGGTGCCGAACTCCACTTCGCAGCTTGCATAGGCCTCCAGCGGGTCGCAGGCCACGTGCACCTGCTCCAGCAGCTTGCCGTCGGCGCTGCGCACCTGCGTCACGCCGGGTATGTTGAAGGAAGAGAAGCGGTCGATGAACTTGCTGCAGTCCGGCGACATCGTCACGTTGTGCCAGCCTTCCTCGGGGGTGAGGCGCTGCGGGATGCGCTCCTTTTTCCTGGCGCGCCTGTCCACGCGGACACGGAACAGGTGGTTCTCCACGGGCGAAACCTCCGCCGAGGTGTAATAGACGTACTTCCCGTCGTTGGCCACGTACGCGACGTCTGCATCCACAGGGGTGATGCGCCGGACGCTGCCCAGCGTGTCGCAGAGGTAGAGGCTGCGCCAGCCGTCGCGGTTGTCGGTGCGGTAGAGGAATTCGTAGCTCCCTTTCAGGAAATACAGCGGGTCGAGCGGTTCCACCCAGGCGTCGTTGCTCTCGGTGAGCAGCGTGCGGACGAAGCGTCCGTCGTCGGCGCGGTACATATTGAGGTGCATCTCGTGCTGGGCGCGGTCCACCACCTGCACGAAGATGTATTTCCCGTCGGGGGCCCAGGTGATGCCGGTCAGGTAGCGCTCGTCGTCGAAGTCGCTGACCTGCAAGGTGCTGAGGATGTTGCCTTCGAGGTCGCAGACGCACAGGGACACGTGCTCCGAGGCCATTCCCGCCATCGGGTAGCGGATGAGGGTGCTGCCGCCCGTGCGGGACGTGATGTCATACAGGGGATAGAGCGTGACGGCGGATTCGTCCTTGCGGTACACCGCGAGGCGGGTGCCGTCCGGGGCGGGGAAGACGCCGCCGGTGATGCCGAACTCGTTGCGGCTCACGCTCTGGCCGTACACGATGCCGGGGCCTTCCGGCCGGGGAAGCTTCCACTTCGGCGCCTCGCGTTTCGGCGCTTCGCGGGTCAGTTCGCCGTCAGGCGTCCAGAACAGGCGCACCTGCTCCGGAGACACGGAATGGTCGGCCTGGCCGACGGCCTCGGCGACGGTCAGCAGGCGGCCGTCGGGATTCCCCGCGGGATGCGTCGAGAGGACGCCCGCGACCAGCAGGAACAGCAGGCCCGTCATAGGCTCTCGCCGCCTACGAAGATGGGAATCTCCGAAGTGCCCGTTCCCGGTTCCACGGAAACGATCCTGTCCACGATATAACGCTGCATACCCCGCCAGGGCAGCCAGCCGTTGTATTCCTTGTAGTGAAGCTCGACGTTCTTGCCGCTGCAGAGCATCAGCGAGTCGGCCACGGCCTTGTCCACGACCGAGAAATTGAACTCGTTGGACTGCAGGCTGCTGCCGCCGGACTTGCCGGTGTCCTTGCTCTTGAAGCCCGTCTGGATAAGACGTCCTTCATAGGTTTTCCACACCCAGCCCTTGTAGACGATCTGGTTCAGCTCGCCGGCCTTCACGCCCTCGCCGAACACGAAATAGAACTTGAAATACACGAGGATGGCGGAGGCCACCAGCAGGACGGCCACGATCCAGGTAATGATTTTTCCTTTGGTTGACATAATGTTGCCGATTCTGTTATACCGAATTACAAATATAACAATTCTCGGCTTATTTCATTCACAAGTCGACAGTCAGGACGTGCTTCCCGGGGGAGTAGGGGATGAAGGCGCTTCCGCCGCGGCCGGAGTTGCGGATGGTCAGGTCATACTCCGCGTCGCGGAAACGGCGGCGGACCCGGTATTCCGGGAAGCGGTCCGCGGGCAGGCAGGGCTGGATGAGCAGCCCGTCGTAACCGGGACGGACGCCCAGCAGGAACTCCGTCACGGCGTGCCAGTTCCAGGCCGCCGTTCCGGTAAGCCAGCTGTTCTTGCCCTCGCCCGGGCGCGCGGCGTCCTTGCCGGCCACCATCTGGCAATACACGTACGGCTCCACCTTGTGCACCTGCTGGTCGCGGATGAAGGCGGGGGAAATCTTGCAATAATGCTCCCAGGCGTCATCGGCGCGGCCTGCGAGGGCCTCCCCGATGATGACCCACGGGTTGTTGTGGCAGAAGATGCCGGCGTTCTCCTTGTAACCCTCGGGATAGGAAGAAATCTCGCCGTACTCGATATGATAGCGGGAATAGGCCGGCTGGTTCAGCACCAGGCCGTGTTCGCAGTCCAGCAGTCGCTTTGCGCTGTCCAGCGCCTTGTCGCACAGACCCTCCGCGGCGCCGATGCGCGCCATCGTGCACCAACCCTGGCTTTCGATGAAGATCTGCCCCTCGGCGTTCTCGTGCGAACCGACCTTGCGTCCGAAATAGTCGTAGGCGCGCAGGAACCATTCCCCGTCCCAGCCGTGGGCGCGGACGGCGCGCTCCATTTCCTCCACGGCCTGCAGCACCGGGGCGGGATCCTGCCCGATGCGGCCCAGCAGTTCGGCGAACTCCCGGCCCGTATACACGAACAGGCCGGCGATCATCAGCGACTCGGCCTGCGAGCCGCCGGTCTTGTTTTCCGTGGTCTGGAAAGACTCGTCCGGATTGTCCGAGAAACAGTTGAGGTTGAGGCAGTCGTTCCAGTCGGCCCGGCCAATCAGGGGCAGGCCGTGCGGACCGCGGTTCTCCTGCACGTGGGCGAAAGAGACCCGCAGGTGCTCCAGCAGCGGGACTTCGGTGCCCGAGGCGTTGTCGAAGGGCACCGGCTCGTCCAGGATGCTGAAATCGCCCGTCTCCTTGAGGTAGGCGACCGTGCCGAAGATCAGCCACAGCGGATCGTCGTTGAAGCCGCCGCCGATGCCGTCGTTGCCGCGCTTGGTCAGGGGCTGGTACTGGTGGTAGCAGCCGCCGTCGGGGAACTGCGTGGCGGCGATGTCCAGGATGCGCTGCCGGGCCCGCTCCGGAATCTGGTGGACGAAGCCTACCAAGTCCTGGTTGGAGTCGCGGAAGCCCATTCCGCGGCCGATTCCGCTCTCGAAGAAGCTGGCGCTGCGGCTCATATTGAAGGTGACCATACACTGGTACTGGTTCCAGACATTGACCATCCGGTCCAGTTCCGGGCAGCCGGTTTCCACCTGGAAACGGTCCAGCAGGCCGTTCCAGCGGCGGTTCAGTTCCGCAAAGGCGGCATCCACCTGCGCCGTGGTGGCGAAGGCGTCCATCAGCTCGTGCGCGGCGGTCTTGTCGATGCTCCCGTCAGGAGCGAACTTGCGTTCGGGGGGATTCTCCACGTAGCCTAGCACGAACACGAAGGTGCGGCTTTCGCCCGGTTCCAGACGGATTTCCAGGCAGTGGGAGGCGACGGGGCTCCAGCCGTGGGCGATGGAGCCCGTCGCCCGGCCGGCGAGCACGTTCTGCGGCGTGTCGAAGCCGTTGTACATCCCGATGAAGGCCTCCCGGTCGGTGTCGAAGCCGTCCACCGGGGCGTTCACCCCGTAGAATGCGTAGTGGTTGCGCCGCTCGCGGTATTCGGTCTTGTGGTAGAGGACGCTCCCTTCCACCTCCACCTCGCCAACGGAGAGGTTGCGCTGGAAGTTCTCCATATCGGTGGCGGCGTTCCACAGGCACCATTCCACGAAGGAGAAAAGCTTGAAGTCGAGGGAGGCATCGCCCCGGTTGGTCAGGGTGACCTTGTGGATTTCGCAGCGGCGGCCGGGCGGCACGAAGAAGAGCACCTCCGCGCACAGGCCGTTCTTCTGCCCGCGGATGCGGGTGTAGCCCATCCCGTGGCGGCATTCATAGCTGTCCAGGGGTGTCTTGCAGGGCTTCCAGCCCGGGTTCCATACGGTGCCGTCCGCCTCGCGGATATAGAAGTAGCGTCCGCCGTCGTCCATTGGAACGCCGTTGTAGCGGTAGCGCAGGATCCTGCGGAACTTCGCGTCCCGGCAGAAGCAATAGCCGCCCGCAGTGTTGGAAATCAGCGAAAAGAAATCCTCGCAGCCGAGGTAATTGATCCAGGGCCAGGGGGTCGCGGGGTCCGTGATCACATACTCCCGCGCCGTATCGTCAAAGTGGCCGTAAAGCTTGCTCATTCTTTACTTCTTGATGGGATACAGATGAATCAGGAGGACGATCAGGAGGGCGAAGACGGCCGGAAAGAGGGAGAACAGGCACCAGATCATCCGGCATACCGAAGGTTCGTTGGTGATGGTGACGACCGTCTGCCCCGTGGCGGGGTCGGTGCCCGAGATGAAGCCGGCGAGGCCCAGGAGCACAGCCACGAGGGCGCCCGAGACGGCCGAGCCGAGTTTCTGCGCCATCGTGCCGGAAGAGAAGATGAGCCCCGTGGAGGAGGTGCCGTTCTTCTCCGTGGCGTAGTCGGCCACGTCGGCATACATCGACCACAGCAGCGGCGAATAGAGGCCGATGCCGATGGAAGTGAGGATGACCGTTGCGATCATCAGCCAGATGTACTTCGGGTCCATCGGGATGAAGAAGAAGCCGATGGAGGTGACGGCGCAGAAGAGGGCGGCCAGGCTGAAGGCGCGGCGCTTGGAGCCCGCCCACTTCGTGAACTTGGGCGACAGGCCGCCGAAGATCATACAGGTGACCTCGCCGAAGGTCATAAAGACCGTGTAATTGATGATGAGGCCGGACACGGTGACATCGCCGTGCAGGCAGTACTCCAGCAGGTAGCCCGCCACGGCATAGCGGAATCCGTTGAAGAAGTTGGTGCAGATTCCCACGAGCGTGAGGTAGATCCACGGCTTGTTGCGGAACAGGTCGGCGAAAGGCTTGAAGGAGAACTTCTCGGCCCGGACGGGCTTCAGGCGTTCCTTGGTGAGCAGGCCGCAGGCCAGCGTGCCCAGGGCGGCCAGGGCGCCCAGGATCACCCCCACTACGGCATACTGGTGCGCCTCGCTGCCGCCTACCAGTTTCTGCAGGTAGGGGAAGGAAAGCAGGGTGATGAAGCCCATCGCATAGGCGCCGACCATCCGGTACGACGAGAACTGGTTCTTCTCGTTGTCGTCGTCGGTCATCACACCCAAAAGCGACCCGTAGGGCACGTTCACGGCCGTATAGACCGCCATCATCAGCAGATACAGCGCGTAGGCGTAGATGCGCTTCCCGACGGGGCCCAGTTCGGGCGTATACAGCAGCAGCGCGAAGACGACGCCCAGGGGGATGGCGCCGAAGATGAGCCAGGGCCGGTAGGTGCCCCAGCGGGACTGCGTGCGGTCGGCGAGGGCGCCCATTATCGGGTCGGTGACGACGTCGAACAGGCGCGCGACCAGCATCAGCGCGGCCGTATCGGCCACGGTAAGGCCGAAGATGTTGGTGAAGAACAGTGGAAATGCGATGGACATCACTTTCCAGGTGATTCCGCCGGCGGCGGCGTCGCCCAGGGCATATCCGATCTTTTCTGAAAGTTTAGCCATTGTCAAGCGTTTTTCTTATGATTCAGGTTCTTGTCTATCAAGCGATTGAGGCGCACCACGGTTTCGCCGGTGCGCAGCCCGTCCGGTCCGGTGTGCAGGCAGTAGTCCACCAGGCGGTCCACCGTGCTGGTGGCCACGTGCAGCCGGGTGTCGGAAGAGGCGTAGTAGATGAACACCCTGCCGTCCGGGTCGGCGATCCAGCCGTTGGAGAACAGGACGTTCATCACGTCGCCTACATATTCTCCGCCTTGCGGGACCATAAAATAGCCGGCGGGCTCGGCGATGACGCGGGAAGGGTCGTCCAGCGCCGTCATATAGAGATACAGTACGTAACGGAGGCCGCTGGCGCAGGCGCGCACGCCGTGGGCGAGGTGGAGCCAGCCCTGTGGTGTCTTGAGGGGATGCGGACCCTCGCCGTTCTTGCACTCCGTGATGGTGTGGTAGCGGCGCTCGCTGATGATCTTCTCGTCCTTCACTTCGGCTCGGGTGATGTCGTCCACGAGCGCCCAGCCGATACCGCCCCCGCCTCCGGCGTCGATGAATCCGTCCTGCGGGCGCGTGTAAAGCGCGTATTTACCGTTCACGAACTCCGGATGCAGCACCACGTTACGCTGCTGCGAGGCGGACTTCAGGTCGGGCAGGCGCTCCCACTCCACCAGGTCGCGGGTGCGGGCGATGCCGCAGGCCGCCACGGCGGAAGACAGGTCGCCGGGAGGCGCGGCCGGGTCCTTGCGCTCCACGCAGAACAGGCCGTAGATCCAGCCGTCCTCGTGGCGCGTCAGGCGCATATCATAGACGTTGGTGGCCGGTTCGCCCCATTCGGGCATCGTGATCGGTCGTTCCCGGAAGCGGAAGTTGTCCACGCCGTCCGGGCTTTCCGCCACGGCAAAGAAGGATTTGCGGTCGGCGGCTTCCACGCGGGGCACCAGCACATAGCTGTCACCCCATTTGATGGCGCCGCTGTTGAACACGGCGTTGATGCCGAAGCGTTCCATCAGGTGCGGATTGGTGCGGGGGTCGAGGTCGTAGCGCCACTCCAGCGGAGTATGTGCCGCTGTCAGGACGGGATGCTCCCAGCGTTCGAAGATGCCGTTGCCGTCAAGAGGGCGGTTGGGGCGCGTCAGAAGCGCTTCGTGTTCCCGGCGGAGTCGTGTAAGTCTTTCAGCGAAGGATTCCATCATTTCGGCTTATAATACGGTAATCTTGTCCTGTCGGATCCACGCGGCGAAGTCTTCGGCGCTTTCCTGTCCGACAAAAGGGGCGTAGAAATGGGTCGGCCTGTCGCTGGCATTGCGCCAGGTCAGCACGTAGGTTACCGGGAAGCCCTGCAGGCCGGGGGAGAGGGCTTCCGTCCACCACTTGGCGTCGCCGATACCTTCTAGTCCGGTCTCGGTTACGGCGAGGATCTTGCCGTGAACGTCGCAGAAACGCTGCAGGGAAGTCAGGCCCGCACGCATCTGGCGGATGAAGTCGTCCCGCCGTCCCCAGGAATAGCAGTCCAGGCCAACGACATCGACCACGTCGTCGCCGGGATAACGCTCCTGCCACTGTTCGAAGCCGGGCTCGGTGAAGTTGGGGGAGATGGCCCAGACCAGCCCCTCGACGCCGCGTTCGCGGACGAGGCGGTCGTAGGTCATCCGCCATAGGGCGTTGTATTCCTCTGCCGTGCAAAGGTCCCTGCCCCACCAGAACCAGCTGCCGCTGTGTTCGTGCCACGGACGCCAGATGACGGGAACCTGGGAGCCGTCTTCCGCCTTGAGCGAGAGGATCCAGTCTGCGAGCCGGTCGAGCCAGATCCCGAACAGCTCGTGCTTTTCGCCGCCGGGCAGCACGGAGGCGACGGCCCGGTTGGAGGAGACGTCCCAGGCGTCGCCGCCGGTGAGGGGGTTGCGCAGGTGCCAGCTCAGCGTGACGATCCCTCCGCGGGCGTGGTGGGCGACGGCGGCTTCACGCATCAGGGCGAAGTCGTTGCCGTCGAGGTTGCGTGAATCGCCCAGCTCGATTCCGCCGAGGTCCAGGCCGAGGATGGCGGGGTAGTGCCCGCATACTTCTTTGACATCGGACCGGGTCCAGTCCGTATCGGGATCGAGGTTGGCGTTCCAGACGTGACCGTACATCAGGTCGTCCTGGTGGCCGTAGAGCGGGGTGCCGGCCGAAGCGGCTGAAGACAGGGTTGCGGCGATGCCGGACGGAGTGTCGGCCGGTTCCGTGCAGGAAGTGGCCAGGAGGCAGGCTGCCAGCAGCAGGGCGGAACTTGCAGATACTTTCATACTATACGATGGTTTTGTTTTTCTTGAAGGAGGCCCGGAACTCCCGCGGAGTCTGGCCTTTCTTGGATTTGAAGATGCGGTTGAAATTGGACTGGTTGTTGAATCCGCATTCGTAGCAGATTTCGGAGACGCTGAAAGAGGTGTCCACCAGCAGTCGGATGGCATAGGCCAGTTTGACTTCGATGATGTAGTTCGACAGGCTGCTGCCGGTCTTATGCTTAAAGAAACGGCTGAAGGCGGAAGGGGTCATACAGACCAGGTCGGCCAGTTCCGACAGGGTCGGGTTCTCCGTGAAGTGGTCGTCTATGTATTGGCGGACCGTTTGGATGCGGCTCTCCTCCTGGCCGCGGTCCGGCTGGGCGTATGCCCTGCCGGCCAGGACGCAGGCGTCGGGAGAGAGGGAGAGTTGGTAGAGGAGGTAGAGGAAGTTGATGAACTGGACGAAACTCTCTTTCTCCTGCGCGATGGTATTGAGCACCGCGTATACCTTGATGATGGTGGCCAGCGGGAAGGAAAGCCCGTGGTCCGCCCGCTTGAGCATTTCCTTGATGGAGGAGAACTGATTCTTGGCCAGCAGGTCCTCGGAAAACAGGTCGGCGGAAAACTGGATGGTGATCTCGCGGATGTTGGAAGAATGGCAGGAACCCTGCTTCCACACGTGCTCGAGATTCTCGCCCCCGATCAGTACCAGGTCGTATGAGCCGATGGTCTCGACGTTGTCGCCGACGATGCGTTGCGCCCCGGCGGCGTTCTCTACGAAATTGAGTTCGAAGTCCCGGTGGCGGTGCAGGGGATAGTTGAACTCGGTCTTATGCCTTTCCACGATAAAGAGGCAATCTTTCTCGGTGATGGGGGTGATTTCGTTGAGGACCTTGACCATAGGGTGTTTTAGTATTATACGGATTTACAAGTTATACTCTAATTCCGAAAAAACCAAATAAAAGTTGGAGAATATGCATTATTGTCCCAATAAATATTTAAAAATCGGCATTTTCGAATTTTCCCGTGACTTTTGGTGGATAAATCCTGTGAAATGAATAAATTTGCCATCCGAACCACAGTGAATCGCAGATGACCAGGAGACAGCGGCTTGCCGGTGCGTTGATGACGGTGCTTTCAGGCATCGCCGTCTATTGTTTCTTCGCCTTCAGATATCCTTACCACCTTCATTTTCAAGAGCAGTATCAGCTCTTCGAATTCACGTGGGATTACTTCCGGAGCGTGGTCGCCGTTCCTGGCGGGCTGGCGGACTGGACGGGCCGGTTCCTGACCCAGTTCTGCTACTATGCACCGGCCGGGGCGCTTGTAATGGCGCTGTTACTATGCGTGGCGCAGCTGGCCACCTGGGCGGTCTGCCGTCTGCGAACCCTCCCGGTATATGCCTTGAGTTTCCTGCCCGCCGTCGCGCTGATGGTGTTCTGCTGCGATGAGAACGCCCTCCTCGGAGGGGTTGTCGCCCTTGTCCTGGCGCTCGGTTGCGTCGCCTTGTGCGCCCGCTTGCGTCCCGACGGGATGCGTCACGTCCTGGAAGCCGTGCTGGTGCCGGTTCTGTACCTGGCCTGCGGCCCTCTGGCCGTCGTTTTCGTGGTGGTATCCATTATCGGGGAGTTCTCCCGCCGCGGTACCCGGGCGTGGCTTGTGGCAGCGGTCCTGTTCGTGCTGGCGGGAATCTGTCCGCTCCTTGCAGGCCGGCTTTTCCCTTATCCGCCCGGACGCCTGTTCTTTGGTGTGCATTACTATCGCTACCATAATGTCCTGCCTGTCCCGCTTTGGGTTGCGGCGTCGTGCGCCGTGCTCGTTCCGCTGCTTTCCGACCTGAAGGGGAAACTCCTGTCCGGCGGTCTGTCCGTGGGGGCGGGCGCGTTTGCCGCGGTGGCCGTCCTGGCCGTGCTGCTGACCTTCCGGACGGCGGACGCTTCGAAGGAGGAATGGATGCGTTACGACTTTATGGTGCGTATGCAGATGTGGAACCGCCTGATGATGGCGGCGGATGTCCGCAACCCCGGGAGCGCCCGGGCGGTGTCCTGCCTTAACCTGGCCCTCGCGAAGACGGGGCGCCTCGCAGACAGCCAGTTCCAATACGCACAGTGCGGTCCGGAGGGCCTGCTCCCGGACTTCGTCGGTGATTATATGAACCCGCTGACCACCGGCGAGATTTACTGGCACCTGGGGATGGTCAACACCGCCCAGCGCTATGCTTTCGAGGCGCAGGAAGCCATCCCGGACTTCCAGAAGAGCGCCCGCTGCTACCAGCGTCTCGTGCAGACCAATATCGTGAACGGCGATTGGGACGTGGCCCGCAAATACCTGAAGGCCCTCGGCCACACGTTGTTTTACAGGAAATGGGCCAGGGAAACCGCCGCCCTGCTGGATTCGGGCCAGATCTTCGCCAGGCAGAACGACCTCGCCCGGGCCCGTGACTGGCGCTTCCAGATGCGCGATTTCCTGTTCAGCGAGACGGAGATGGACTCGATGCTGGGCCTCCTCAAGGTGGACCGCCCGCAGAATACGATGGCCCTGGAGTACCTGATGGCCTGGTGTCTGCTGCGCAAGGACCTGGACCGCTTCGCGGAGTGCATCACCTTGGTGGACGCTCCCGTGATGCCGAAGTCCTACCAGGAGGCCCTGCTGCTCAAGTGGGTGCAGACGCACACCAGTTTCGACGGCCTTCCGGCTTACTTGTCCCGCGTGTATGTCCAGCGCATCAGCGGCTTTATGGCGGATCTGCAGGCGGGAAAGCCGGAGGCTGACCTGCGCCGCGACTACGGCGATACCTATTGGCTCTATTACTACAGATACGGCACTCTTGAAGACTAATTCCGTCATAATGCCCAGATACGTTTCCGCCCTGTTGCTCGTCCTCCTCTTGGCATCCTGTCGTCCCGGTGTGCAGAATGCAGCCCCGGCGGGCTGCCTGCCGGACATCTATCCGGATTATGTCGGCGTCACCGTCCCCGCCACGATCGCTCCGCTTGATTTTACGCTCCGCGGGGCGCAGGCGCTGGACGTACGGCTGACCGCCCCGGATGGGATGCAGGTCCGCAGCCGCGGGAAGCGCTCCACCCGTTTCAGCGGGAAGCACTGGGCGACGCTGCTTCGCCGGAGCGTCGGGGATTCGCTGCAGGTAGCCGTATGCGGCTTCATAGACGGGGCCTGGAAGGCATTCGAACCCTTCGGTATCTTTGTTTCTCCGGATGAAATCGATTATGGCCTGACCTACCGCCTGCTGGAACCGGGCTACGAAGTATATAGCCATATGGGCATCTACGAGCGGGACCTGTCGTCACACCGGCAACGTGCCCTGCTGGAGAACACGCAGTTCGACGGTTGCGTGAACTGCCACGCGAGCCGGCGCGACGACCCGGACACGTGGACGCTTCACATCCGTGGCAGCCACGGCGCCACGCTTCTGCAGCGGGACGGCCGGATTACGGCTTACGATACCAAGACCTATGCCACGCTGGGTTTCTGCGTGTATCCGTACTGGCACCCGTCGGGGCGCTACATCGCCTATTCCACCAACACCACGCGCCAGGGCTTCCACGTCGGGCAGGACAAGCTCATCGAAGTGTATGACCTGGATTCGGACATCCAGGTCTATGATGTGGAAAACAACGAGCTCATCACCGCTCCGCAGGTCAAACAGCCGGATATCTTGGAAACTTTCCCGGTCTTTTCTCCGGACGGCAGGACGTTGTACTACACCGCCGCGGAGAAGGTGGAGATTCCGGGCGGGTTGCCCCAGTTGCGCTACAGCCTGTTCCGGACGGGATTCGATCCGGAAACAGGGGCCATCGGACAGGATGCGGAGGTGCTTGTCGATGCGGCGGCCGCCGGCGGAAGCATCTGCTTTCCCAGACCTTCGTATGACGGCCGCTACCTGATGTACACCCTGTGCGGGTATGGCACCTTCCCCATCTGGCATCACGAGTCGGACCTGTGGCTGCTGGATCTCTCGACCGGGGAAAGCCGCCCGTTGGACGAGGTGAACAGCCCTGACACGGACAGTTATCACAACTGGAGTTCCAATTCCCGCTGGTTCGTTTTTTCCAGCCGCCGGGACGACGGCCTGTTCACCCGCCTGTACATCGCCCATTTCGACGGGGACGGTGTGGCCGGCAAGCCGTTCCTGCTGCCACAGCGCGAGCCTCAGGCGTATTACCAGGACCTGTTCCTCTCCTTCAATGTACCGGAATTCGTGACCGGTCCGGTGCATCTGGACGGGATACGCGCCCAGAAGGCCATTGACTCTCCTGAGCGCGTTCCGTTCGGTTTCCGCTGGTCCGACTGAGGCTTAAGGCGCTGAATCGTAGACGCTTTCCAGCGTGTAGCCGTCCTTCGGGGTGACCGCCTTCACCATCAGTCCCACCAACTCTTTGGCCTTGTCGTCGGTGAACACGCCGGTGCCGTGGTCGATATAGCAGTGGGTTTCGGGTCCGGTTCCTTTGGCGCCGTTGTCCCAGAGGTACATCGGCAGCAGCCGGTCGGCGGCCGCCTTGCAGAAATACTCCATATAATACTTTTGGTAAGGGAAATCCGCGTCGGCGTGGCGGGAGCAGCCCATCTCTCCGATATACACCGGGATCCCCTTGTCCAGGTAGGTGCTTTTCAGCTGGTCGAAGGTCCACCGTATCCCTGCCTCGTCATCGTCGTCGCAGCGGAGCGCCCGGTCGGCCGTGTGGCCCCACCGGCGCACCAGCGGGTCGGCCAGCGTGTAATTGTACGGGTCATAGTCGTGCACGGCGACCATCAGGCGGCCTGCGCTCGTATAGTCTTTGGGAAGTTCCAGGCCGGGAATGGTGAAGGTGGGGCTGGCGGCATAGCCCGGAATGCCGAGCCATCGGGTGGCGTTGTTCCCGCCTGTGCAGCGGACGGCGTCCACGAACACCTGGTTCCACTGGTTGAGCACCTTGTATTGCGCGTCGGGATTGCTCTTGAAGGCGTCGCTCCAACCCCAGCCGCCGTCCTGGATCTCGTTGAACGACTCGAACACCAGCCACTCTCCCTTGTCCTTGAAACGAAGGGCGATCTGGGCCCAGACGTTGAATATCTCTTCCTGCACCTTCTCGTTCTGGGAGCCGTTGTTGTATGCCTTGGCGATGTCCAGCCAGTAACTCTCGTCGTGGTGGGTGTTCACGATGGCGACGAGCCCCGCTTTCTCCGCATATCCGACGATCTGTTCGACGCGGGCGAGCCAGTCTTCTTCCAGCCGGTAGGCGGGGGCGGGGCCGATGTGGCCCTCCCAGGTCACGCAGATGCGCACGGCCTTGAATCCGGCGGCCTTCACGCCGTCGAAAGTGGCCTGCGTGCACTTGGGGTTGCCCCAGACCGTCTCGCCGGAGACCCCGTTGGAGATGGCGTCCATATGGTTGCCCATATTCCAGCCGGGAGCCATCGTGCCGAAGACTTTCTTCGGCGTGAGAGCCGTGGCGCTTGCCACGGGGATGGCCGTGCCAGCTTCGCCGGAGATCTTTATGGTCAGGCTTTCCGAGCCGCAGCTGACGGTGACGGCTCCGCTCCGGGCGTCGGTGGTCCTGTTGGCGGCGGCAAGCAGCGTGACCTTGGTCTTGTGCCCGGAGTCGATATCTCCGACCGTTACCCCGCACCAGGCGGCATCGGAGCTTACCTGGGGCTTCTGGGAGGAGGTGACGCTGAATTCTGCCTCTCCGCCGAAACGGTCGAAGGAGAAACTGTCCTTGTCCACGGCGAGTTTGACCTGCGGGAACCCCTGGCTTACGGGAATCATCAGGCTCTGCTTCTCGCCGATGACCCGGATGCTGGAAGAACGGGCGGTGGTGCCCGTGTTCTCCTGCGCCGTCACGCGGAGGGTGAGGGAATTGGAGGCGAAGTTGCCTTCCGAGAGGCTGATCCAATTGTCGGAACAGCTGATGGTGGGCTTGATGCCGCTGGTGAGCACGATTTCCTGGGTTCCCCCGGCGGCATCGAAGGAAAGCTGGGCCGGACTCGCGACTAGTTTCACGGGTTCCGGTTCGATGGGGTCGCCACAGGAAGAGAGACCGAGAATGCCTAGTAAAGTCAAGGAGAGAAAGCGGGTATTCATAAGTTGAAACGTTGTCATTCAAAGGATTCTGCCGGCACTTCGCGCCATATGCGGCCGATCTCGGCCGCATCGAACCCGACCGGGGCGTCGCCCAGGTCGGGCACGTTGAAGGAGCGAAGCATCTTGTCGTAGAAATAAGGATCCCGCTGCGGAAGCAGGAAAGGTTTGGTGACGCTGCCGTCGGGAGCTATGTGGCTGAAATACGGTTTCCCGAACATCCCGTCGCCGCGTTTTGAGGCGAAGACGAACCATTTGCCGTCGGAACTCCAGCTGTGATAGGTGTCCGACTGATCGGCATTGACGGCGTCCAGGGGCATCGTCTCGCCGGTCCGGAGATCCAGCAGGGCCAGGTCGCATTCGACGTGGTTGATGGGGAAGGTGCCGTAATCCGCCACGGTGAACAGCAGCCAGCGGCCGTCCGGCGAGGTCTTGGGATGACAGGCCGACGCTCCGTGCGCCGGACCGCTCCAGACCGTATCGGCGGGGGTCCCCAGGGTGCCGGTCTGCGGGTCGAAGGGGATGCGGACCAGCGAATAGCGTATCTGTTCCAGTCCTGTCGGCAGGGGCCTTGCGGGAGCGGCACAGTAATAGACGGCGTTCCCGTCGGCCGAGAATGCCGGGAAGGTCTCGAAGACGTCGTCACGGGCCGTTTCGGGGAAACTCGTCATCCGGTTTCCGTCGAAGTCGGCCACGCACAGGTCCGACGCCGTGTCGAAGACCTCCATCCGGGGACCGCCGGCGGAATGCATCGCCGGGATGATGACGTTGGTGGAAAACACCCCCCAGCGTCCGTCGGGATGGATTTCCCCGTACACGGTGGGGGAGATCATCGTCGAGTCGCGGAGCGTGAGTTTCCGGAGCGTTCCGTTCCGGTTGAGGATGGCGCCTCCGCCCGCTCCCCGCAGGTAGAAGAGCGACAGGTCCCCGCGTCCCCGGGCGTGGATGTGGCAGTTCATACATTTGTTCTGCGTATGGCGCCAGTCGGAGATGTTCCGGGTATCGAACCCTTCCAAGTTCCGTTCCACGATTTCCAAGTCGTCCCACACCTCAAAACCGGGTTCGATGAGACGGTAGGTCAGATATGGGTCGATGGGGTCTTCGCTCACGTGGATCTTCCAGCTGACGGCCGGACCGTCTTTGCTGCCGAGGGTATAGGAAACCACGTCGATGTCCGAGCCGGAGGCCTCTGCAAGCAGCCTTTTCCAGTCTTCTTCCTTCCAGACCACAGCCCTTCCCCTGAAGGAGACGCTGACGGGCCCGCAGGAGAAAACGGTCACGGGGGGGCGAGACTCCGGGTCGGTGTAGTAGAAATTCAGCGGAGCGATATTGGAAGGAACGGTGACATCCTGATAATCGGGGAAGATCATAGAGGTCCTGTCCGTGCCCGGCCCGAAGGGGCGCACGTCCGTCCGCCGGCAGGATCCGCACAGCAGCAGAAATGCCAGCAGGGGCAACAGGCAGACGTCAATCCTTCTCATTGCGCGTGGCGAAATAGAAATAGTACCAATAGCTCTTCCCGAAATCTTCGGTCAGGTTCTGCAGGGAACCGCCGTCCCGCTTGTAGATGGTCACGAAACGGTTGAACCTGTCCAGGGCGGCCGGAGTGATGTGATAGTGCGTGAAATTCTCGGCGTCCATCCCGCCCTTGGCGGCCAGGAAGATGAGCATCGCCTCCCCGTAGAGCGGCGAGGCGGTCAGCGATGGGTCGTAGTCCGCCACGAAGGCGTCCAGGTCCTTCGTGAGCAGGTCGTAACATAGCAGATAGTCCAGCGCCATCCTGTTGGAGGCGTTGGAGCTGAGCAGGATGCGCAGGATGAGCGGGGTCTGGTCCATTCCGTGCACCTGGTCGAAGCGAGGCATCAGCGCGCGTTTGTCCGCGATGCGTTTCCGGTATTCCGGCGTCCACGCGCCGGCGAGCCGTTCCTGCGCCCAGGTTCTGTCCGCGCGTGAATTGAGCAGGATGCGCAGATACTTGGACGCGGCGGCGTAATCACCTTTGACCAGGTTCGTTTCCGCCAGCCGGCGCAGGTAGCGGGATCCGGTATGCGCAGGGGAAAACGACAGGCCCAGCATCGCATCCCGTTCGGCCATCGTCATATCCCCGAGGGCGAACCAGACGTCTCCGGCGCAGGCAATCTGGAAGGGGGTGGATTTTTCCCCGACCGGCAGGAACAGACCCCGTTCAAAAGGCTGGTAGTAGTCCATCAGCCTGTCGGGGAGCTGCCCGAGGTGGGCGTTGGCGAGGTTGTAGTAATAGCTGCCGATTTCGGACTTCAGGTCCACTGAAGCCAGGTCGGCGACCTTCTCCCAGTTCTCCAGCGAGGCTTCCACGGTCATACCCATAACACGCTCGGACACCTGGTCCGGACGGCCCCAGGCCTTGCGGGCTTCGCGCAGCGAGATGCCGTTCTGGGCGGCGTATTTCCGGAAGTAGGGGTGGCGCAGGAGGAACACCGTCTGGCCGGCTCCGACGGCGAAAACCGCCGCAGCCAGGACGAGAAGCAGTATGCGCTTGATTTTCATTTAGTTCTCTCTGGGGAGAGGATACATTTTCAGCAGGAAGCCACCCGCGATGCTATCTTCGCCCAGGGCGAGCGCCAGTTGCCGGGTACGGTCTAGATAGTCCGCCCGCAGGGAATCGGCGAGTTCCGCCTGCCCGGTGTTCACCAGTTCCGTCCATTCCCGGTTGAACCGGATGGTAAGGTCCTTCCACAGCTGCAGGCTGTCGTTCTGGGGCGTGCCGCCGCCGCTGCTGTCGGGGCCGATGGTCACGTAGATGTCGCCGGGCTCGGTGGCTACCAGCAGGTTCTGTCCCTTGTCGCGGTGGTGGCGGTCCAGGCGGATGGTGCACATCCAGTGCCGGTCGCCCTTGAAGGCGAATTCGTGGTTGTGGATGCGCACGGAATCCACGTTCTCCGGCTCCTCGTGGCCTACCGGCACCAGGAAGACCTGGATGCCTTCCAGTTCGTTGGAGGTGACGCGGCCGTGGATGCGGTACTGGTCACGGCCGCAGGAGGAGAGGAGGGCGGCGCCCAGGAGAACGGTCAGGAAGATGCTTCGTTTCATTGTTGCTTGACGGTTGCTTGTACACGCTCGTCCGAGAACACTTCCCTGTATACCCCGCGTGTGTCGAATTCGACTTTCCGCCTGGTAAAGTCCGGTACGTTGAAGGAATAGAGCGTATTATGGTAGTATTTCCGCGGATTCTTCTGCGGGAGCAGGAACGGTTTGGTGCACCGCCCTTCGGCGTCGATGGAGGAAAGGTACACCTGGACATAGAGCCCGTCGCCCCGGCGGCTGCAGAACAGGAACCAGCGGCTGTCGGAACTCCAGTTGTGGAAACTCTCGGAGAAGGGGCTGTTCACCTCGTCGATGGGCCGGGATTCGCCGGTCTTCAGGTCCAGGAGCCACAGGTCGGCCTCTTTGTGGTCGATGGGGAACACGCTGAAATCGTGCTGGTTATACATCAGCCAGCGACCGTCATAGGAGGGGCGGGGGAAACTGACGCTCTTGCCCCGGCTACTGGCGGGAATCACCGTTTCAATTTCTCCGAGGGTGCCCGTCCCGGTGTCGAAGGAGGCCCGCATCAGGTCGTAGCGGACACTGTCCACCTGCCGGGGGACGTCGAAGGCCCGGGCCCGGCAGAAATACAGGGTCTTCCCGTCCGGGGAGAAGGCGGGGGAGGTCTCCAGAAACTCTTCCGTCGTAAAGCGCGGATCCACGACCAGGGAGTGGTCCCGCATATCCATCACGACCACGTCGGAGGCCAGGTCGAAGACCTCGATGGTGCGCTGGTCTCCCGTCCAGAAGGCCTGGCGCACCGGGTTGATGGATCCCGCGAACCAGCGTCCGTCCGGATGCCAGTAGGTGTACGCCACGTTTCCGATGGTGCTGTCCGTCTTGGTGGCCACCCATTCCCGCACGCCGTCGTGCTGGATGAGGGTGGCGCCGTGCCGGCCGCGCAGGTGGAACATATATTGGGATGGGTCCGTGGCATTGGGGGTGTGGCAGCCCACACACTGCCCGGGCGTAAGGGTGCTTTCGATGATGGGTTCTTCGCGGAAACCGTGCAGGTCCCGCTGGTAGATGCCGATGCGGCTGTAGGTGGTGTAACCCGGCGCGATTTTGCGGTAGGTGATGCCGTAGTCCGTCAGCGGGGCGTCGCTCACGTACAGGATGAAATCCCGCCACTGGGTCCATCGGCCGTCCTTGCGGCCCAGGACGGTAAAAGAGAGCGTCCCGCCGGCGTTCCGTTCCGTCAGGGCGCGCCATTTCTTCAGGGGGAACGAGGCCCAGCGGCCCCGCACCTTGATTTCTCCGCCGTGGCTGCCGGTCACGCGTACGAATACGCGGTCGTATTTTTCCGGCAGGTTGAAATTCAAAGGCGCGATCCCGGCGGGGACGGTCACGCCGATGTAGTCGGGGTAAATGTCGGGAAGCTCCTCCACGAAAGTGGTGCTCCCGGAACAGGCGGCCAGCAGCAGGGCGGCGAGAAGCGGAATCATTCGTTTCATTGCTTGTTCTCCATCTGCTTCAGGCGCTGCCAGGCGTTATAGTACTGTGCTGCCATAAAATTGTCCTTGTTCTGGTTGTACAGGAGGGCCATCATCAGGTCCAGGCTGTTGTACTGGGTGATGAAGTCGTCCTGGAAACGCACGCTGCGGACATAGCCGTACACCGGATCGGCCGCCACCCGGGCTTCGTCCTGGATCAGGGCCTTCTGTTCCCGGGCCCAGCGACGGTAGAAGAGGCTTTTGTCCAGCAGGTCGAGGTATCTTTCCGCCCGGTCATACCAGCCATTCGCGATGTTGCACGCGGCGATCCGGCTCATAAAACGCCCGCTTTTGCGGCCGTTCTGGATGGACTCTTGCAGATCGAAAAAGTACTCGAGGGTAATGTTGGGCATACCCATCATCCAGAGGAGCTCGGCAGAGGTGATGTCGGACAGGTTGTCCCGGATGGCGGGAAGCACGAGGCCTTCGGTGCCGCACTGGTAGAATTCCGTCAGGCGGCTGTCCAGCAGTCCTTGCGTGAACAGGCAGAAATTGACCGAGCAGGCGCTTACCGGGTTCCGGGGCTGATACCTTTCCGCCCGGTAGAGAACCTTCTGATATTGTTCGTTCCGGATGAGCCAGTCGTAGGCGAGGACTTCGTAGGTGTCCTTGTCGTAGGCGAGGCGGACGCCGAAGCAGGTTCCGGCCACGAGCAGGAGAAAGACGGGCGCATCGACGGCAAGCGGCCTGCGGAGCCGGAGCTCAATCCCGCAAAGGCAGATGCACAGGAGCGTCACCGCCGGGATGATCCATTGCAGGGCGGGCAGCGTTTCCACCCGCCGGTAGTAGTTGAGCCCGAAAAGGGCGTCCCGCAAGGGGTACTGCGCGGCGAGCAGCCGGTATCCGGCCAGGAAGGACAAAGCCAGCGCCGCAAGCATCACGAAATCCGGCCAGCGCCGGCCCTTGAGCACGGAAAACAGCACGGGGACTGCGATCATCGGCCCCGCGAGCCACCAACCGAGCGGAATGAGCCAGAGCCGGTGCCAGCCCGCCTTTTCATAGAGCGGGCAGAGGGCGACGGCCAGAAGCAGGGCGACCGGATAGCTCGCCAGGACTTCCACGTCCCCCATATACACCAGCATCAACAGAGATGGAACGAAACTCAGGGCATACAGGGAGCGTTTCTTCCCGGCGGCCCTCCAGACTGCCAGCTGCAGCAGCACGGAGAGCACGGAAAGCACCAGGGCGCCCGCCCAGCGGCAGTAGTACAGCTGCACCAGCGCCTCCGACAGCCAGTCGGCTCCTCCGCCCGGCAGCGAGAGGCGCTCCAGGAGGTAATCCCGGGTGAACAGGAACAACTGGTTCTGCTCCTGGTAGTTGAGCGCCTGGGGATACAGCCACATCCAGAAGGCGAAAGCGGCCGCGCCCAGCAGGGCGGTCAGTATGATCCTGAATCTTCTGTCCATCGCGCGCGGATTTCTTTTTTATAAATAAGGCAGCCGCTGAGCGGCGGCTGCCTTATCCGTTAAAACCTTTAAGGTTACTTCTTGGGCTGGAATCTCCACCAGGTGGCTTCGCCCCAACCCCACTCTTCGTTGTCACCCTTGTAGATGAGCGTCATCATCGTGCCGTCCAGGTAAAGGATTTCGTACTCGGAGGCGACGCTGCCGCCGGAGTTGATGATGAACGGCCAGAGGATGCCGGAGTTGCCGTCGGTGGTCAGGTCGCCCAGCTTGTACTCGGCCTGGAAGTCGAAATTCTCGACGGAGTACGCGGAGGACGCGATCGCAGCGCCGTTGGCGTTATAGGACGTAACGGTGCCGTTCGCGCTGTCGAAGGTCATATAGGCGCCGTCATTGCCGTAGCCATAGACCACGCCGCCGCTGTGGTTGAGCTGCTCGGTCTCGAGCTGTGCGGGGGTGCAGCCCCACCAGTAACCGGGGATCTCGCCGGCGGCCACGTTGGCCTGACCGCCCACGCCGATGTAACCGCAGTTGCCCCAGGTGGCGCCGTCGATCGGATAGTACGTCCAGTCACGCGTGCCGAGGCCCGCGAGGGCGGCGTCCGGATCGGAAGCGTTCTTGAAACGCCACCAGGTGGCCTCGCCCCAGCCCCACTCTTCGTTGTCACCCTTGTAGATGAGGGTCATCTGGTTCGGGTCGATGTAGACGACTTCGAATTCGTTGACGCGCTGGCCGCCGGTATTGACGGCGAACGGGAACAGGATCGGAGCGTCCGTGGTGACGAGCGTACCGTAGAGGTAGTTCTCTCCGGAAGGATCGTAGTCTTTCAAGGCGTAGGTGCCCTTGGCGATCTGGGAGCCGTCAGCCTTGTAGGAAACGCAGCCGCCGTCCTCGTCGAAGACCATATAGGCATTGTCGTCGCCATAGCCGTACACGGTGTTGCCGGAGTGTGCGAGCTGCTCGGTCTCCAGCTGCTCGGGGGTGCAGCCCCACCAGTAACCGGGGATCGCGCCGCTGGCTACGTCGGCCTGGCCGGCCACGCCGATGTAACCGCAGTTACCCCAGGTGGCTCCGTCGATGGTATACCACTTCCAGGCCTTGGCGCCGGATTCGCCGGTAAGGACCTTCACCTCGGGAGCGAGGTCGGCCGGGACATACACGTTGACGCTGCTGTCGAAGGTCACGATGCTGGCGTCCTGGTTGATGGTCGACACCGAGAAGGACTGGTTGGGGTCTGCACCACGCCTGGGCGTGATGTTGAACACGCCGGCGGCGCCGGTGGCAAGGAGGTTCTTGGAACCGTCTGCCTTGAAATTGAAGATCTGGACGGTCCGGGCGGGAGAAGTATGGTACTTGATGTAGTTACCATCCGCCTGGGGAACGGTGCACGCGGCATCGGCGAACTGGCCGTCGATGACGAAAGCACCCTGGAGATCACTTGCCGCGATGGGGGCGTCGGCCTTCGGACCCACGATGAGGGTCGGCTCGCAGGAAGCGAGCAGCATCCCCGCCAGGGCGATCGTTGCAAAGTAGAGTATTTTCTTCATAATGCGTATCGTATTAAAGATCTACTACTGCCATCCGGAGAAATCATACTGGGACCCCCAGCCTTCGTTCTGGGTGAACTTGTATTCTTCACCGGCACCGGCGGAGAGGGAAATCTGGCTGCTCGGGATCGGAATGAATCCCTTCGTGGCCTTGTAGCGTTCGCCGTAGCCGCCGTTGAACTTGGAGGCGGTATTGGTGCTTTCCACACCCAGGTTCCAGATCGGGACGCCATTCTGCTTGTCGAGGGCGCTTACCGCATAGGATTCGCCATATCGGCGCAGGTCGTTGAAACGGACCCCCTCGAAGTTGAGTTCCCAACGGCGCTCGTTGCGGATGTTCTCCTCATTGATGGGTTTGGAAGGCAGGCCGGCACGGGCGCGGACCTTGTCGAAGGAAGCCTGGTTGCCGTTGATCTCGGCGTCCATCAGCAGCACTTCGGCAAAGCGTATCAGGACCATATCGTTGACGCTGTTCAACTGGTAGTTGTCGTCATAGCCGTCGGCCCAGGTAAGTCCCGGGAACATAACGTTGGTGAACGATTTCATATACTTTTCCTTCTCCTCGCTCCAGGCCATCACCGGCATATTCTTGGTCTGGTAGTAGCCGGTCTCCTGGATGAAGGCGTCGCCGCCGTAGCTGTACTCGTTGAACTTCGTGACCGGAAGTATCGAGGCGTCGCGACGGTCGTCATTGGGCTCGATGGCCTTCCAGTCTTCCACGAAGGAAGGATTGACCGGGCACATACCCCAGCCCTGGCCGAACGGCATCGTCTGGCCATTGTCGTACTGCTGCTCGCGGACACCCATAAACAGGGCGGTCTGGTTGGAGTAACCGATGGTGGTGCTCCAGGAAGGCTGGGTGTTGAACTTGATCACGAACATAGCTTCCGGGTTGCGGGCGCCGTCGTCCTCGATCCATTTGTAGCCCTTGCCGGACCACGGGTTTTTGGGATCGTCGATGGAGCAGCGGTTGGTGTAAGCCCACAGGTTGTGATAGTTGTCCACCAGGGTGTAGCCGGAATTGTTGACGCAGTCGGTGATGTATCTTCCGACTTCGTCCTTGGTGATCTTGGTCCCTTCGGCGATGTTCACGCCGATGGCCTCGTTCTCATAAGCCGGCAGGGTGACGTCGGTGAGGTTGTAGAAGCCGGTAGCGAACAGGAAGGCGCGGCCCAGCAGTGCCTCGGCGGCATACTTGTCCACGTGGCCGTCGCCGATAGCCTGACGGGCAGGCATAATGTCGGCCGCAATCTTGCAGTCTTCGATGATCTGGCCCCAGAGCTCTTCACCGCTGATCTGCGGCTGGGTGGGATCCGCCGTTGACGTAACCGGGCAGGGGATATTGCCGAACATCGAGGCAAGCTCGTAGTAGTACCAGGCACGGAGGAAGAAAGCCTCGCCCATATACTGGTTGAGCTCCGCCACGCCGCAGTTGGGCATAGCCTCGATGGCGGCGTTCGCACGGGCGATACCCTGGTAGCGCGTCACGTAGAAGTCGTCGTACATATCGGCGCCCACGTTCAGCATAAGGTCTTCCGCCTGGAAGGCAGGGTCGTTCTGGCCGCCACCGCCCAGCGCGTCGTCGGACGCGGCGATGGACCAGAGGAAGTGGTTGAGATGGACGTCTCCGCCGATGGCAGCGTTGAGGTTGTTGTAGATACCGGCAAGCATCTGCTCGGCATCGGTAGCATTCACCGGGAAGTTGCTGCTGTCCTTGGACCAGTAGTTCGTGGTATCCAGGAAGGACTCGCAGGACGCAAACGAAAGGGCGAGGGCGGCGACGGCCGCAAATTTCAATATCTTTTTCATAACGCTTTCGTTCTTGATTATTTGACAATACAAACAGCCACGCGGTTGGATTCGGGGCTGCGGGAGGCATCCCGGTCTCCGCCGACGGCTTTACTGATGATGCGGCTGGCGGAGATGCCGGCTTTCTTAAGCATATCAACCACGGTCTGGGCACGCTGCTCGGAGAGATCCTGGTTGATGGTCTTGTTGCCGGTTCCGCTGTCGGCGTAACCCGTGATCGTGATGGTCGCATCCGGATTGTCCTTCAGGATCTGGGCGATCTGGCCCAGCTTGAAAGCCTCGTCCGGGCGGATTTCAGCCTTGTTGATGACGAAGAAGAGATCGTCGGTATAAGGGCCCTTGAACTCGGCCTTGCCGGGGACCTTCACTTCCTTGACCACTTCCACGGGGACTTCGCGGACGACTTCCTTCTCGATGACCTTCTCCACCAGTTTCTCTACGACGCGCTCGTCCACGTGGGCGATTTCGCCGCTCCTGCGGTTGCCGCCGAAGGAAAGGTTGAGGCCGACCAGGTAGGTCCTGGCCTGCGGGTAGTAACCCAGGTCGATGCCCTTGGCCCAGCTGCTGAAGCCGGAAGATGAACCCACCTCAGGGTCGAGACCTTTATACTTGGTGAAGACCCAGGGATTCTGGGCCTGGACATAGAAGCGGGCCTGGCCGAACGGTGCGTTCTTCCAGAGGCGCTTGAGGTCATAACCGAGGGTGACGGTCTGGATGCGGAAGAAGTCGGCGTCTTCGATGAAGATGTCGGTGTTGTTCATATAGTTGTAGTTCGTACCGGGCACGAGGCGGGGATAACGGTTGGACGTCCCCTCGCCGTGCCAGTAGTCGAACACCTCGGTGGTGTAGTTGTTCCACTGGCTGTCGGTGTAGCGGCGGTAAGCGCGGAACACCTGCTGGCCGAACATTCCGTAGCCGCTCAGGGCGAAGTCGAAGCCCTTGAAGTAGACGGAGAAGTTGAGGCCCACGTTCCAATCCGGATTCGGATCGCCGGTCATCGTCTTGTCGTCGTCGTTGATGATGCCGTCCTTGTTCTGGTCGATGAACTTAAGGTCTCCCGGAACCACGTTGTCCACGATCGTGCCGAGGCCTTTTCCCTTCCAGGCATCGATCTCGGCCTGGTTCTGGAACACGCCGTCGGTGGCATAGGTCCAGAAGTAACCGATCGGGTAGCCTACCTGGGCGCGGTACATTTCAGCGATGCCCTGCACCACGCTGCTGGAGCCGTGGATGATACCCTCGTCGTTGGCGATGCGGGTGACACGGTTCTTGTTGTAGGCGGCGTTCACGCCGAAGGTATAGGAGAAGTCCTGGCTGCGGGCGTCGCTCCAGTTCAGGGCGATTTCAACACCGGAGTTGCGCACGTCACCACCGTTGATATACGGGGCGTTGGCGCCGAAGTGGCCCATAATCGGGGCGTTCACCAGCCAGTTCTTGGTGTCTTTCTGGTACCAGTCGAAGGCGACGTTCAGTTTGTTGTGGAACAGGCGGGCGTCGAAGCCGAGGTCCAGCTGCTGGGAAGTTTCCCAGGTGATGTCCGGATTAGCGAGCTTGTCGGCGAAGGCGCCGGTGCCGGAATTCTGTGCCGTCTGGCCGGTGTAGAAGGAATAACCGCCCGTAGGCGCACCCACGGAGATGGTGGACAGATACTGGAAGTTGTCGATGTTGCAGTTACCGTTCTGGCCCCAGCTGCCGCGCAGCTTGAAGAAGTTCACGAGGCTGCTGTTCCACCAGTCTTCGTTGGAGATCACCCAGCCGGCGGAGAAGGAGGGGAAGATGCCCCAGCGGTGACCGCGCATAAAGTTGGAGGATCCGTCGATGCGGAGGATGGCGGAGAACATATACTTCTCGGCGAAGTCGTAGTTGACACGGCCGAAGAAGGAAACGAGGCCGCTGTCACCCCAGGTGGAACCGCCGATGTCGCTGAGACCCGGGTCGCCGGAAGTGTTGCCCACATAGGCGTACTGCCACATATTGGGCCACAGGCTGGTGGTGTTGGCGGCTTCCACGCTCTCGCCGAAGCCGCTGTGCTGCAGGGTGTTACCGATGAGCGCGTCGAAGTGGTGGTTCTGGCCGAGGGTGAACACGTAGTTGATGGTGTTCTCCCAGGACCAGCTCCAGCCGGCGTAAGCGCTCTGGCTGACGGCGTCGGTGTCTTTGAAAGACTGGTTGGTCAGCTTGTAGATCATACTGTACTGCCGGTAGGATCCGGAGTCGAGGCCGTAGTTGAACTGGCTCTTCCAGGTCAGGCCGGCGATAGGCTGGACGCGGAGGTTGGCCGACATATTCAGGCTGTAGCCGTGGCTCTCGTTGTTGCCGCGGGAGGAGTACACCATTTCCGCAATCGGGTTGCTGATGGTGGAGACCAGGTTCCACACGCCGCTGTTCTGCAGGTAATCGTACTCCGTGTAGGAGCCGTCTTCCTGGTAGGCGGGGACGAGCGGGTTCGCGGACAGCATATTGAAGATATCGTTCCAGTAGTGGTTGCCGGTGCCGATACCGCTGTTCTTGGTCTGGGTGAAGGTGACGTTCTCACCGAAGGAGATGATGTCCCGGCCGTTCTTGCGCCAGAGCACGTGGTCGGAGTTCAGACGCACGGTGAGGCGGTGGTAGTCGGAAGCCACGGGCTTGCCGAAGATACCCTGCTGGTTGGCGTAGCTGACACCCATCGAGAATTTGGACAGGTCGGTACCGCCGACGATGTTGACGGCGTGGTTGGTAGTAGGGGCATTGACGTTGCGGATGAGGTCCAGCCAGTTGGTGCCCTTGAAGGAACCGTCCTTGATGCTGTTGTAGAGGGCGGGGTTCAGGATGGCCTGCCAGTCCACGAGGGGGGTGCCGTTGTTGAAGTTCACCTGGTCCTGGATGTCCATATACTGCTGGGCGTTCAGGAATTCAGGCATCTTCTGCACGTTCTGGATGCCATAGAAACCATCGTAAGTAACGGTCATCGAGCCGGACTTGCCCTGCTTGGTCGTGACGAGGATGACACCGTTCGCACCACGTGCACCGTAGATGGCGCAGGATGCGGCGTCCTTGAGGACGTCGATGCTCTCGATGTCGGAGGCGTTCAGCGAACTGATGCTTCCGCCGGCCACGCCGTCGATCACGTACAGAGGCGAGTAGGAACCGATGGTGCCCATACCGCGGATGTTCACGTTGTAGCCGGAACCCGGCTGACCGGAAGAACTCATAATGCTCACACCCGGGGTGGAGGACTGCATGGCGCCCAACGCATTGGTGGAGTTGAGCTTGGCCAGGTCTTCACCCTTGACCTGCACGGTGGAGCCGGTCACGAGTTTCTTCTTCTGGGTACCGTAACCGACCACGACCACTTCGTCGAGGAATTCATTGTCCTCTTCCAGGAAGACGTTGAAAACCCGTTGCGTACCGACGGGGATCTCCTGTGTGGTGTAGCCGATGGATGAAATGACCAGCACGCCGTCGGGGTTGACCGAGAGGCTGAAATTTCCATCCAGATCGGTTACGGTGCCGTTGGTCGTGCCCTTCTCGAACACGCTGGCGCCGATCACAGGCCCCATCTGGTCGCTCACGACACCGGTCACGGTGACGTTCTGAGCCATCAGGCAGACGCTCGTTGCGAGCATCAGGAGGCATGTCAACAGTTTTTGTTTCATTGGATGAATGATTGTTAGTGAAATAATATGGATTGTTTCAGTTGCTTCAAACAACGGAAGAATTCAGGTGGCTTATAACGTAAGCTACTGAAAGTGAATCTATTGGAATAAATGTGGCTAGCCGGGACTGTTTCACGCGCGTGATTAATAGGTATATCGGTACAAAATTAAGTGCATTGCGTTGCCTAAACAAGTATTTTATTAACTTTTTTATATTTTTTTTTGTAGGATCAGTATTTATTTTGCCATTATTGATGCGTCCTGCGGAAAACGGAATCCAGCCGAATTGTTGCGGTATTCAGGAACATTTGTCCGATTCAGGAGGTGGCGCCAAAATGATTGATGGATGCTATTATGATATTGTTTTTGCTTGACGGTAGTAGATTTTTGTTTGCTCCGGTACGGAAATTGCGTATAATTATCCGCAAATTCGGTATTGAGCCGGAGTTCCTGTTTTTTTGTCATCCTCCTGGTTTTTCCTATCTTTGCCTTGTTCAAACCCGTTTCCCAATCAAGTTGATATGACGAAGATTGTTAGATACCTGCTGCTTTTGCTTCTTTCGTTCCCTTCCTGCCAGGAGCCTGAAGTGAGTTATGTCAATCTGGATCCCGTGACCGTCGAGGAGCCCAGGGAGGCCCTTCCGCCGGATGGGAACGTCGTGGTAGGTTATATGACCTATTGGGACACGACCCTGCCGGACGTGTCCCTGCTCACCCATATCTGCTATGCATTTGCTCATATCAAATCGGATTTCGCGAGCCTGGACGTCAAGAACGAATCCCGCCTGGCTTCGATAGCCGCGCTCAAGGAAAAGAAACCGGAATTGAAGGTGCTCCTGTCCGTCGGGGGATGGGGAGCCGGCAATTTCAGTGAAATGGCAGCCGACGAAAGGACCCGGAGCCGGTTTTGCAACAATTGCCTGGAGGTGGTCAAGAAATATGGCCTGGACGGGATTGACCTGGACTGGGAATACCCCACCAGCAGCGTCGCGGGCATCTCTTCCTCCTCTGAAGATACCCGGAATTTCACCCTGCTGCTCAAGAATTTGCGCGAAGTCCTGGGGAATGACAGGCTTATCACGATGGCCTCTGCGGACAATGCCAAATATGTCGATTTCAGAAGCGCCGTCTTTTATCTGAACTTCGTGAACGTGATGGCGTACGATATGGGGCGCCCCCCGTATCACAACGCTGCGTTGCACCCTTCGGAAATGAGTCAGATGAGCTGCGAAGAAGCGGTGAACCTGCATTACAAGGCAGGCGTCCCGTATGGAAAGATCGTGCTGGGCATTCCGTTTTTTGGCCGTGCCGACGGCAAGGCTTTCGGCGGGGAGGATGAAGTGGCGTTCAGGGACATCAGCACCAAGGGTTATGTCGTCAAGTGGGACGAGACGGCCCAGGTGCCCTATTTGACGGACAAGGACGGCGTGATGGTCCTGACCTATGACGACGAGAAATCCGTCGGCCTCAAGGCGGATTACATCCGGGAAAAGGAACTCCTGGGCGCTATGTACTGGAACGTTGAGGCCGACAATGCCTCCTGGACGCTTTCCAAGGCCATCGCTTCCCGTCTCCTGTCCAAGAAATGATGAAAGAGAAAACAGCACAGGTCGCTGCCGGAGCCGGGTTCCTGGCCGCATTGGGATTCTTCCAATTCGGATATCCCTATCATCTTATGCGCCGGGAGCAGCTGAATCTCTTCGTATACGACTGGGACTATATCCGCCGCACTTACAACGGAGTAGGATGGCTTGCCCGTTTCGCTTGCGATTTCCTGGAACAGTTCTTCCATCTGCCGGTGGTCGGGCCGCTGGTCATCGCGCTCCTGCTTGTCGGCATCGGAGCGGCCGTCTTTGGAATCTGCAGGCATTTCCTGGGCAGATGGCCGTCCCTGGCCGTCGCTGCGCTGTTCTATGCCTGGTCGTTCCTGCGTGAGACGGAGAACCTTTTCAGCACCCGTTACACGCTCGTCATGCTGGGGTATCTGGGGCTGGTCCTGCTTGCGCTGCGCTTCAAAGGCGTCTGGCGCAAGTGTGCCGCCGCCCTGCTCCTGCTCGCCTGCGGCATCTGGGCGCTCGGCGCCCCCGCCCATCGCTATTACGGGGCGCTCTGGGGCACGCCATCCATCCGCTACGACAAGATCATCGGGGTGGATACCGAGGTCTCCCGGGAGCGTTGGGACAAGGTGGCCCGGCTTTCGGAAGAAGACCTGATGTCCACGGAAGCCTGCTATTGCTTCAACCTGGCTCACGCTATGAAGGGCGATCTGGGAAGCGTCCTGCTGGACCATTCGCAGAACGGCGCCGCCGGCCTGCTGATCTGGATCGCTCCGGGACGGTCCCTGTTCACCAACTGTCTGGCCGGGGAGGCCTGGTTCCAGATGGGCAATATGACGATGGCCGAGCAAAGCGCCATCATCGCGTTGCAGGCGTCACCCAAGCATACCGGTACGCGTTTCCTCATCCGGTTAGCCCGGACCAACCTGGTGAGCGGAGAGTACGGTGCCGCGCAAAAGTATCTGGAAACGCTCGGCAGGACGCTGTTCTACGGGAAATGGGCCCGGCAGATGCTCGACCGGATCCAGGAGGGGACGATGCCCGACTGGGTGAATCGCGCCCGCAGGAACCTGGCCCGGAAGGATCTCGTGTACGACCAGGATGTATACCGGCCCATCCTGCTCGACCTCCTGGAAGCCAATCCGGGCAACGGCGTGGCGCGGGAATACCTGCTCTGCTACGACCTGCTCCGCTACGACCTGAATCATTTTATGGAAGACCTTCCCGGGACCACGGTCGAGGCGCGCATCTACCAGGAAGCCGTCCTTGTTTGGCTGAGCCAGCACAACGCCCTGACGCCCGTACAGGCAGCTCGGTATGGGATCGGCGCTTCCACGTTCAACCGGATGAACAGTTTTTTCAGTCATCCGGAACAGTACCGGAACACGTACTGGTATTATTACACCCAGGCCTCGAAGCGCAGCAATCAATGAGAAAAACGATCATACCGTTCGTCCTGGCTTTCCTGGCCGGCATCCTGCTTCCGGGCTGCAACAGTCCGGAACTGTCTTCGTCGGTCACCGGGAGCGCGGGCCCTCTGGTAATCTATCCGGATTACAAAGACATAACCATCCCCGGGAACATTGCGCCCTTGAATTACCGCTATGCGATGAAAGACGTACGCAAAGCGCGCACGACCTTCATCCTGGGCGACCGGCGGGTCACCATCCGGGGCGCGAAGGTGGAATGGCCCCTGCGCCGCTGGAAGGCGTTCCTGGACGGCGCCGAAGGGCAGACCATCGCCGTGGAGGCGGAGGCCACCGTGGGAGGAGAGCGCCTGACGGACAACTGGAGCGTCTATGTGAGTCCGGACAGGATCGACCCGTATCTGACCTACCGTCTCATCGAACCGGCCTACCAGATGTGGAACGAGGTGTCCATTATGGAGCGGTGCATCGAAGATTTTACGGAAACGGCAATCAGTGACCACCAGCACACGGACAATGCCTGTATGAACTGCCATATCCACGGACAGCAGCGTGGGGATTATTCCCTTTACTACATTCGCGGGGCCAGGGGCGGCTCCATCCTGAACCGGGGCGGGGAGCTCCGTAAGCTTACCCTGAACGTGCCTGGAATGGTTTCTGCGACCGTCTACGGAGATCTCCACCCGTCAGGGCGTTTCGGCGTTTTCTCTACGAACATCATCCTCCCGGGCCTTCACACCCTGTCCGGCAGCCGTATGGAAGTATACGATTCCGCCTCCGACCTGACGGTGGCGGATTTCGACAGGAACGAGATGATCAACCTTCCGCACGTCGCGCGGGCGGACGTCTTCGAGACCTTCCCGTGTTTCTCAGCGGACGGGGCGTCGGTATTCTGGTGCGCGGCCGATACGGTGTCGCTTCCGCAGGATATCCATAAACTCCGGTACGCGCTGGTGCGTGCGGACTTCGACGCCGCCACCGGCCGGATCGGCGGGCAGGTGGATACAGTGTGGAACGGGGAGGGTTCCGTGTGCCATCCCAAGGCGTCGCCGGACGGGAAATGGCTGATGTTCACCGTGGCCGACTACGGCACGTTCCCGCTTTACCATTCGGAATGCACCCTGCACCTGATGAACCTGCAGACCGGCGAGACCCGGGCGCTGGACGCCATTAAGGGCGACAAGTCCGACACCTACCACAGCTGGTCGTCGGACGGCCGCTGGTTCGTGTTCGCCAGCAAGCGGGGAGACGGACAGTACGGGAAGCCGTATTTCAGCCATCTGGATGCGGACGGCAACCCGAGCAAGCCCTTCCTGCTGCCCCAGGAATCTTCCCGTTTCTACGACTACAACTACAAATCCTTCAACATTCCGGATCTCGGACACACGTCCACGGGAATGACCGCCCGGGATGCGCAGCGTATGTGCGACTCTCCCGCCGAGGCCTTCACGCAGGCGTCCGTGCAGCCGTAACAGCCTATGGATACGAACCTTTTCCGCCGGTCTTTTTCCGATGAGTTGACGCATAATATCCTGCCCTTCTGGCTGGACCGGATGCAGGACCCGGCGGGCGGGTGGTACGGCCGGACCGACGGCGGCGGGCGCCTGGTTCCGGACGCCCCGAAAGGCGCCATCCTCAATGCCCGCATCCTGTGGACATCCTCCTCCGCATTCCGTTTGCTCGGGTGTCCGGAGTACCGGACGGCGGCGGACCGGGCATACTGCGAAGTCCGGGACCGCTTCGTCGATCCGCAGTGGGGCGGCGTGTTCTGGAGCCTGGATGCGGCCGGCCGGCCGCAGGACACGAAAAAGCAGTTCTACGCCATTGCCTTTGCGGTTTATGGCCTGGCGGAATATTTCCGTGCTACGGGTGCCGGGGAGGCGCTGGAGCTGGCTGTGCGCCTATATCGCGACATCGAGGCGCACAGTTCCGACGGAGACGGTTACCTGGAAGCTTGTACGCGCGACTGGCAACCCATCGCGGATATGCGCCTGTCGGAAAAGGACCGGAACGATGCAAAGACAATGAACACGCACCTGCACATCCTGGAGGGCTATACCTGCCTGTACCGCGTGTGGAAGGACGAAGGACTTCGGGAGCGGCTGGCCGCCCTGGTGGAGATTTTCCTGGACAAGATTTTGCGGCCGGACGGCCATCTGGGCCTGTTCTTCGACACGGCCTGGCGTTCCCAGTCGGAGATGGTCTCCTATGGCCACGACATCGAAGCGTCCTGGCTGCTGGAAGAGGCGTCGGACCTGTTGGGAGACCCCGCACTGGCCGCCCGGACGTCGGCTGCCTGCCGCCGCATCGCCGCCGTCGCGCTGGAAGGTTGGACTGAAGGCGGGGGGATGATCTACGAATACGATCCTACCACAGGACACCGCGACGCCGATCGGCACTGGTGGGTGCAGGCGGAGACCGTGGTGGGTTGCTGGAACCGATTCCAGCGGGACGCCGGCGCCGCCTGGGCCGGCCGGGCGCTGGATACCTGGGATTTCATCCGCCGGGAGATCGTGTGCCCGGACGGGGAATGGTACTGGAGCCTGCGCTCCGACGGGACGCACAACGTCACGGACGACCGGGCCGGCTTCTGGAAATGCCCCTATCACAACGGCCGTATGTGTATGGAGCTGCTGGAACGCACGGCATAGAACGAAAGAAGCGCCTGAAAATCTTCAGGCGCTTCTTTCGTAGTGGGTAGGAGAATCGAACTCCTATTGCGAGATTGAGAATCTCGAGTACTAACCGTTATACGAACCCACCGGTTGGGAGTGCAAAGGTACGCATATTTTTGGAATCTCCAAATTTTTCTTCGCCCGCCCGGCAATTATTTCATCCGGTAGGGGGCGTCGTCATAGAGGATGAATCGCTTGGCCTTGCGGATCCACTTCTGCTCTTCCATCTTGACGTGCTCCTGGACCACGTCGAAGGTCAGGCGGGCGCGCAGGTATTCCTCGATCACGGGATCCGCCACCTTGACGAACAGCGAGTCGTACATCTCGAACTGCGAGTATCGCTCGGACAGGAAACGCATCAGCTGGAGGGTGTGCAGCAGCGAATGGTACTGCGCCCCGGGCTGGAGCATAATCTGGTAGCCGTAGCAGCGCTCGCCCGCGTACCGGCCCGCGGCCGGGGTGAAGGAGCAGGGACGCATCATCACGCCGGGGGGCGTGGGGAGGAAGCGGACGTCGCCGCTCTTGATGAACGGCGCCCCGAAGTACTCGTAGGGCCGCGCCGTGCCGATGGCCGGGGTGATGGAGGTGTTGTTCCACAGGCCGCCGCCGGGGTACATCTCGCAGGTGAACATCCCCGGGATGTCGGAGGCGGGCGCGATGGTCCAGGGCAGCAGGTCCTTGCCCACGTCGGAGGTGAAGGCTGAAATGATATGCAGCGGGTATTTCGCGTTGATTTCGTTGCAGTACAGGTGGCAGAGTTCGCCGAGCGTCAGGCCGTGCCGGTGGGCCACCTTGGGCGTCCAGATGTCGGATTCCACGGCGGGCATCGTCCCCTCGACCACGCGGCCGGCGGGGTTGATGTGGTCCACGATGAACACCGAGGGAGCCTGCTCGAGGCGGGCGCACGTGGACAGCAGGCGCATCACGTCGCGGGTATAGTTGAAATAACGCGTGCCCACGTCCTGGATTTCCACGATCACGGCGTCCAGCCCTTCCAGGTCCGCCGCGTCGAAGTCGATGTGGTTGGTGTCCGGGGTGAGCTCGGTGTCGCGCGGGGTAAAGATGCGCACCAGATTGCCGCGTTCGCGGAAGATGTCGTACAGGTAGCGCCCGCGGGAGGGGTCCCAGCAGTTCTGCGTGCAGAAGCAGGCCACGCGTCCTTCGCGCAGGCTCCGGTCGAGCTGCTCTTCGATGGGGGTGGTGCGGAACGAGAACATACGCTACGCTTCGATGATGCGCCGCGCCAGCGCGATGACTTCCTCGCCGAGCCGCTGCGCCTCCTGCTCGGTCTGCGCCTCGGAGTAGATGCGGATGATGGGTTCGGTGTTGGACTTGCGCAGGTGCACCCACTGCCGGCGCGCCTCGAAGTCGATCTTCACGCCGTCGACGGTGTTCACCTTCTCGTGCTTGAACTGCTCCTTCATCGCATCCAGGATGCGGTCGATCATCGCCGCGTCGCTGAGGTCGATACGGTTCTTGGCGATGAAATAGGGCGGGAGCGTAGCCTTGTAGGCGCTGGCGCTCAATCCTTTATGGGCCAGCTGACTGAGGAACAGCGCCACGCCCACCATCGCGTCGCGGCCGCAGTGGCTCGCCGGGTAGATGACGCCGCCGTTGCCCTCGCCGCCGATCAGCGCGCCCACCTCGTGCATCTTGGTGGTCACGTTCACCTCGCCCACGGCCGCGGCGTAATAGGTGCCGCCGTGCGCTTCGGTGACGTCGCGCAGGGCGCGGCTGGAACTGAGGTTGGAAACGGTGTTGCGCGGCATAACGCCGGCTTTCTCGGCCCGCTCCAGCAGATAGTCGGCCACGGCCACGAGGGTATACTCCTCCACGAAGGGTTCGCCGTCCTCGCAGATGAAGGCGAGGCGGTCCACGTCGGGATCCACGCTGATGCCCAGGTCGGCACCCTCGCGGACGACGGTCGCGCTGAGTTCCGTGAGGTTCTTCGGCAGCGGCTCCGGGTTGTGCGCGAAGTCGCCGGTGGGTTCTCCGAAGAGGGTGATGCACCGTACGCCGAGGCGCTCCAGCAGGCGCGGCATAATGATGCCGCCCACCGAATTGATGGCGTCCAGCACCACCTTGAAGCCGGCCTTGCGTACTGCCTCGGCGTCCACCGCCTCCAGGGCCAGCACGGCGTCGATATGCTCGTCGGTGAAGTCGTGCTCTTCGATCCGGCCGAGTTCGTCCACCGGGGCGAAGTCGAACGCGCCGGTTTCCGCCAGGTCCAGGATGGCCTGGCCCTCGGCGGCGGTCAGGAACTCGCCCCGCTCGTTGAGGAGCTTGAGGGCGTTCCACTGGCGCGGGTTATGGCTGGCTGTCAGGATGATGCCGCCGTCGGCGCCGGCGAAGGTCACGGCCAGTTCCGTGGTGGGGGTGGAGGCGAAGCCGCATTTGACGACGTCCACGCCGCAGGCGACGAGCGTGCCGCAGACGAGCTGCTCGACCATCGCACCGCTGATACGCGCGTCGCGTCCGACGACCACTTTATAGCGTTTTCCGTTATTGGGAGCGGGCTTGCGCTGCTTCAGGCAGGCGCAGTACGCATAGGTGAATTTCACGATGTCAACGGGCGTGAGGGCTTCGCCCGGGGCTCCGCCGATCGTGCCGCGGATGCCGGAAATGGATTTTATGAGTGTCATAATTTGCAAAATTACGAAATTTATTCTTATCTTTGCGCCTCGATTCAAAAACACTAGTGTAATGAAAAAAGGAATCCATCCCGAAACCTACCGTCTTGTAGCTTTCAAGGATATGTCAAACGAGGATGTGTTCATCACCCGCTCCTGCGCCACCAGCAAGGAGAACATCACCATCGACGGTGTCGAGTACCCCCTCGTAAAGCTTGAGATTTCCAACACGTCTCACCCTTTCTACACCGGCAAGATGAAGATCGTCGATACCGCCGGCCGCGTTGATATGTTCTATCAGAGATACAAGAACCGCAAGAAGTAAACTTCTGCGAAATCATAGGTTGAAGAATCCCGGACACGAGACGTGCTCCGGGATCTTTTTTTAATCCACCGGGTCGACGTCCGGGTAGAAGCCGTCCTGGATGCGCTCCGCCAGCGCCGTCTTGCGGGGGGCGAGTTCTTTGTCGCGGCGGAGGAAATGCCTTTCCAGCACGGCGCCGTCGCCCTGGCGGCGGATTTCGACGAGCCGCGTGAAGGGCGGAAAACGGAACTGCCGACGCTCTTCCAGCAGGTCGTCCGGGCTGCGGCGACCGTCGAAACGGGCGGGTACGGCCGTCTGGACGACGACGCGGGGGGCGAACTGGCACAGGGTGCCGATGATCTGCGCGGCGCGCTCGTCTCCTCGGAAATCGTCGCGCGAAACCAGCGCATCGGCCTGCAGGACGCCGATCAGCGCCGCTTCCGGGGCGCCGTCGCGTTTCAGCGACCCCAGCGTGCGGATGGCGATGTCGCGTCCGGGGAAGAGGGCGGCGGCTTCCTGTGCGAGCGCTTCGGCCTTCTCCCAGCCGCTCAGCAGCACGACTGGACCCT
>JAFYZZ010000076.1 GCA_017548445.1 Bacteroidales bacterium
AAATCAACCATTTAGCTCGCCACAAAGGTAATAAATTTTTGGCGACATTTTGGCGACTTAGCTGAAAAATATTGATTTTTCGTGGTCCCGTACTAGAATCGAAACGGGCTCAAAAACGCATATAAATTATTGAATATCAATGTATAGAAAGCACTCGCCACTTTCAAATCCGTTCATCTCATTTCAGACCCGTTCAGCTCTTCGATTCCCGCCCGGGGCACGCACGCAGCGGACGTCAGCACTTCGAGGCAATAGCTTTGGACTGCTGGCGTTCTTCCTTTTAGCACCGTTCTGCATTGCGCGCGTGCCCTTCGGGCCTTGATGAACGAGGGGACGGACCGGATATATAAAAATAAACTATCTTTGTACGAACCATCATCCACTAAACGAGCAATGCGCAAACTCCGGTCAGTCTTTCTTGTTCTTATGCCTATGCTCCTGCTATGGGGAGCGTGCGATGGTTTGGAACCGCTGCCTGCTGGCGGACAACCGGAGTCTCCCTCGTCACCATCATCGCCAGAACCGGTAAATCCAGGACAGCCTGTACAGATCACCGGGACATCTTTCTCCCTTGGAAACGGCATCACGGATCCTTATGACTCCCTTTTCATCCATTTTGACGGCAAAATAGTCGATTCGACAACCCCGCATTACGATTGGATTACCGATGTGGATTATTATTATCCAGAGAACAGAATAATCTTGAACGATACGACGCTGGTCCTGGTATTTGACGGACATCAGGCAGATTGTTTCGGACAGGAGAACGAATATGGTTTTACGGTTACCGGGGAAGATGGAACGCAATCTCCTGTTTCCGTGAAAATCCCTGTCTACGACAGGAGTTATCGTGTCGATGATGTTCTTCAGAGGATGTTCCTGTTCAATCAGGACAAGGAGTTGATGGCTTACTGCGAAAACGGAAAGAAGTTGTTGCGTATGGATTGTCAGACGGGGGAAATAATACAGGAATACGATCTGTCCGAGTTGCCGGGAGATTCCGTCTTTTTCACGGTTAACGGATATAACGGTTACGTGTATATATGGAACCTCTATACCGGCGGCATTGGCATCGATGTCCCAACGATCTGGATGTTGGATCCTGAGAGCGGGGAGTTTCGAGTCAGCGCCACCATCCCGGAGGAAGAAGACGTCGTGTATCAGTATTTGCAACCGGCCAATCTTGCCTTCACGAAATATGGCACCGGTGTGCTTGTCCTTCATTCTTCAGCATCATCTTCCTCCCGCGTGAAAGTGGTGGAAACCGCTGCGGACGGCACCTTGACGCTGAAGGATCCTGATGCATATCCGGGTAATGAGGCGTTTCTGGAGTCCGGGATTCATTACATAATGGATTATGTGACCATTCAAGACGGCTTGTCCGAGAGCCAGGATGGCTCTTATCTGTATTGCCTGGCAACTTCCGCTTATTATGTCCGTTTTGAAGGGGCGGACTGCCGTTTTATTCAGGATCACTATAATAATGACCACAAGGTGCAGGCGGTTGCCAACAAGAAGAACGGGATTTGGCTGATGCGCGAATTATATGATCAGTACCTGCTCTATCCCGATGGCTCGACGAGTCCACACTGGAGTCTGGACAGCCGACATGAAGGGAACGCCGATTTCTGTTATACAGCAGGATACGAGAACCTGATAATAACATTCGAAAGCCTCAATTTTACGGATGAACCTGCTGGTATTTGTTTTATTGACACGACTACCGGGGAGATTGTTTTCCACAAACGTGTTTTAGGGGAAATGATGGATTTCCAGACGACGGCTGACGGCAAGTACGCCTTTACTTACCGCCGGGCGTATTCGGTCTCCGGTGACTATTCCCATAGCCAGATATTTGTTTTCGATATGCCTTACCTGCTTTCCCATTGCAGACTTTGATCAGACAGGCCGATTACTATTTTTTTAGTCAAAAGTTAGCGGACTCGCTTAGGGCACGAAAAAACCGTCTTACAAGTACCTGTAAGGCGGTTTTCTTTGTGAAGTGGTGTAAACGGTGTTATTTCGTGCTGAACTTCTTGATCCGAACGTAGGGCTGTTCTCCTCTTTCCCCATCCTCTTCAAATATAAATGAGATCCTGTCATCGTTGATGACAGTTACTCTCGTCGTTCCTTCCCACCCCTCGACAGTCATAACACCGCCGGAAATGTCATATTTACCCATTACTTCCTCTTGCCAAGTTGAAGGAGATGGGGAATACAGCACTCCGTTTTCGTACGTGGCATACCCGCGGTGAAGCTCATACGTCTTGTAAAGGCCGTCCTTCGTGAATTCCAGATAAAACTGGATTCGTGTGTTGTCAACGTCAGCCGTCCAGCAGCCGACCAGGGTGTCCCGGATCGTGTTGTCACTCTCTTTCTCACAAGAACAAAACAGGACGCTCATTCCAAGCACGAGCATTAAGGCAAAAACGAGCTTTTTCATTCCAGGTCTGTTTGATTATTTGAACAGCATCGGGGCGAACTGGTGCAGCGAGCGGCGCCAGGTGAGCCATTCGTGGCCCGTGCCCGGGGACTCGTAATAGACGTGGTTCACTCCCAGGCTGTCCAGGGCGCGGTGCAGGTCGTAGATGCCCTGGTACATCCCGGCGGGTTCGTCGGTGCCGATGCTGATGTACAGCAGGTGATACTGGTCGTTGATCGAGGTGGGATACATCTCGGAGTCGCGGCGGTCGCCCGGGCCGCGGCCGGAGCCGCTGAAGCCGCCTATCCAGCCGAACAGTTCCGGATGGTCCAGGCCGATGGTATAGGCCTGGAAGCCGCCCAGCGAGAGTCCGCAGATGGCGCGGTGGTCGCGGTCGGTAAGGGTGCGGAACCGGGCGTCGATGGTCGGGACGGTCTCCTCGACCGTCACCTTTTCGAAAGCGTCGAAGTTGAAGAGGTTGAAGCCGCCTGCCGCCGGTGCGCCGGCGAGCGTGGCCACGGCGTGCTCGCAGACGATGATCATCGGCTCGCACTCCCCTTCGGCGATCAGGTTGTCCATAATGTCGCGCATCATTCCCTGGGTGGCCCAGCCGGTCTCATCTTCGCCGGCGCCGTGCATCAGATAAAGCACGGGGAAGCGCCGTTCGGGCTCAGAGGCGTACTGGGGCGGCAGATAGACGTAGTAGGGACGGTCCGCGCCGGTCAGTTCGGAATGGAAGCTTTCGATGCGGACCTCGCCGTGCGGGACCTTCTTCTCCAGGTAGTAGTCCACGCCGGCCTCGGGGATCTCGATGCCGCTGCCCCAGTAGCCGGAGCCGAAATACTGCTTCGTGTTGGGGTCGGGGACGCGCTTTCCGTCCACGGTGAGCATATAGTAATGGAAACCGGGCACGAGGGGCTCAGAGGTGGCTTCCCAGACACCGTCCTCGCCCTTGACCATATCGTAGGACTTGCCGCCCACGTTCACGGCGACGGCCTGTGCTTCGGGCAGATCGACGCGGAAGACAGCGCTGAGGTCAGGATTGACCAGCGGGTAGTCGTGTCCCGGAAGGTTCGTGACGGAGGGGGTGGGTTTGGTGAGCACTCCCACCTGGGAGTTCTCCTTGCAGGAGACGAGGGCGGCCGCCGCGATGAGCAGGGCGGGGATGAAACGGGTTCTCATAACTGTTTATCGTTTTTATTGGTTTGATTGCCTTTGAAAAGATGATATTCGTGGACCAGGCTCCGGTAGCCCAGCGTTTTCAGCTGTGCGTAACGGACCCGGTAGTTGGCTTTCGTGTGGCGTCCCGTGGCGAGGTAACGGATCTGCTGCTGGAGATAGCGGTCCAGTTCCCGGAGGCCCTCCGTGCGGTTGATGACCGGGAAGAACCAGCGGGACCAGCTGAGCGAAGACGGATCGTCGCTTTCGAAGAATTTGTTGTTGAAGATGCGGATCAGGCCTTTCATCGCCAGGTCTGCATCGAGGCCTTTGCGGACACGCCAGCGCATCAGAGCGCGGGAGGCCCGCCGGATCTTGCCTTTCATTTTGCGCACGGTGACGCCGGAGACGCCGATTTCGTTCCCGAGGCAGCGGAAACCCAGGAACTCGAAAGGTTCGTCGGGTGCGTAGATGCGCTCCTTGTCGGGATTGACCTCCAGCCGGAAGCGCTCCAGGAAGCCCAGCAAGGTGGCCTTGTGCTCCTCTAGGGCGGGAAGGTCGGGGGCGAACAGGATGATGTCGTCGGAATAGCGGGCGTACACCACCCCCGCCTCGTGGAAATGCCGGTCGACTTCCATCAGGTAGACGTCGGCGAGGAAAGGGGCCGTGGGCGTGCCCGCCATCACTCCGCGCGGCTCCCGGACGAGGGTTTCGCCGCAGAGTGCCCGGTCGTCGGAAAGCAGCCGTTCGAAGAAACGGTACAGGTCCGGGTCGTCGGCGAGCAGTTCGCGGAGCATCGGCAGCAGCAGGGGGATGGAGATGGAATTGAAGTAGTCGTGGATGTCCAGTTTGTAGGCCCACATCCTTCTGCCGTGCAGGCTCCTGCGCAGACGGAAAATGGCGTCGCTGGCCCGCAGGCCGCGGCGGAAGGCATAGCAGTTGGGGGCGAAGCGGTCGTCATAGCGGTACAGATGGTGGGCGATCAGCTTGAGGACGGCCATTTCTTCGGGAGGGAAACTGTATACCACCCGCTTCTTGCCGGTCCCCATCTTGTTGACGGTCTTCTTTTGCGGGATGCCCAGCGGCTCGTCCCGCAGCAGGCGCTCCACCACGGTATGGTAACGCTCCTCGGCGACGAAGGTGTCGGCGTCGTCGAATTCGTGCCAGGTGAAACGCCCTTTCAGCAGGCGGTACGAGAGGAATTCCTCCCACGCCTCCTGCCGGGCAAGCTGAGCGATGATACCCTCCATAGAAAAAAGGAAAAAGGGGAGAGAATTTGAATCCGCAAAATTGCGGATCACGGGACGGTACGCGGTCCGGCCGCCTGCAAGACACATTATGGACCGCGCTGCGTCCTCCGCAGGCGCAGCCTTCCGGCTGCATCCCCTTTTTCCGGAAAAACGCTTATCCTACGAATCTGTTGATTCGCGAAATGACATACGCCCTTTCGTTGGGCATCTGCGTATAGAAGTTGATGTAGGGAAGCCCCATCTTCTTGGCGAACATCCTGGCTATCAGGTATTTGACATTGCTGTCGTGGCTGTGGCCGCTTCCCAGCATCACCACGCCCTTCGGCGCGCCGCCCTCGTAAAGTACAAAAGTGTAGGGCGCGCCCCATTCGGCCCGGTACACCTGGGTGGGACGGGATTTGTAGAGCTTGAATTCATCGGCCACATCGCCCACGAGTTCCGTCACGGGAACGCCCTGGCGGACGGCGAAGCGGGGGAACTCCGTGGCCAGGATTTCGGCGAAATAGGCTTTCCATTCCGTGTCGGTGCGGAATACCTCGGGTTCACTGGGGGTATATGCGTCCTGCCGCTGGGCGGGCTTGGGCCCGGTCGCGGATTCGGTGGAGGTCTTGATGGCGTCCTTCACCTGCGAGAGGACGCTCTCGGCCACCGATCCCA
The DNA here is from genome assembly GCA_017548445.1 of Bacteroidales bacterium. The sequence continues at coordinate 5,488 of JAFYZZ010000076.1, forward strand.
AAATGCTTTTAAACAGTCCCATAAGTCATTATGTTATTAGTTGGAGGGATAAAAATACAATGTTTCTTCCAATAAACCAAAGTATCCGGCAAAATCCTTATCTTTGAAGAAAAAGAACTGCAGATGAAAACGGTCCTGGCTTTTACCCTGTTTTTCCCGTTCCTCGGCCTGTTTGGCGGTTTCGGCGTCAAGGCGACGGGCAGGAACGAGAAACCCAAAGGCGAACTCGAGTCATATGAGTACAGTTACAGCACGATGGCGCGTTTCCCGAATCTTTATCATCAGGTCCGGCGGGACAGCACCGGGATGCTTTGTATCTATTTCTCCAAGGACCTCGAGGATGACATCTGCGTCATCCAGGCGCCGGACGACGCCCTGGAGCACATTGCCGGCATCGTCCGGGATTGCAAGATGCATAAACTGCGCAGTTCCTACCGTCCGAGGATGGAGGTGCTGGACGGATATGCCTGGCACTGTTTCCTGAAATTTACCGACGGCTACATCTCTTCGGGCGGCTCCAATGCGGGCGCCCAGGGAAAGCCGGGCGGTGGCGTCCGTGCGATCAACGACTATATCATATCGCTGATCGACGCGTCCACGGAAGCCGACATCATCCGGCACGAGAGCCACCTAGACCGGTAGCGTCTTCTCCCGGAGCCACGCGGCCACTTCTTTCGGAAGCTGCGGGGAAAGGGTCCGGTACACCCGTTCATTGTAGGCGTTGAGCCATTCAATCTCGCTGCGGTCCAGCAGCGGGAGTTCCAGCGCGTCCGTGTCGAAGTGGCAGAGCGTGAGCGGCTCGAAAGCGAGCCAGCGGCCGAAGTCGTTCTGCCCCGCCTCGACGACCAGCAGCAGGTTCTCGTGGCGTACGCCGTGCCTGCCTTCCCGGTAGATGCCCGGCTCGTCGGAAATAACCATTCCCGGTTTCAGGGGCGTAGGGTTGAGGTTCTGCCGCACGTCCTGCGGCCCTTCGTGTACGCCGAGCAGCCAGCCCACGCCGTGTCCGGTGCCGTGGCCGAAGTTGCGTTTGCTGCGCCAGAGCGGCTCGCGGGCGAGCGCGTCCAGGCGGCAGCCGGGCGTCCCTTCCGGGAAGACGGCCATCGCCAGGTCGATGTGCCCCTTGAGCACCAGGGTATAGTCCTCGCGCTCCAGTGCGCTGCAGCGGCCGAATGGCACCGTACGCGTGATGTCCGTGGTGCCGCAGTTGTACTGCCCGCCCGAGTCGCACAGGTATAGCCCGCCGTCGCGGATGGCCGGGGCGTAGGCGTGCGGGGTGACGTAATGGGGCAGGGCGGCGCCGGGGCCGTAGGCCGAGATGGTCTCGAAGCTGTCGCCGAGGTATCCGGGGAGGTCGGCGCGCAGCTGGCCCAGTTTCACGGCGGCGTCCCATTCGCTGATCTCGCGTCCTGCGTCCAGCGAGCGTTCCAGCCAGTACAGGAAGCGCTCCATCGCCAGGCCGTCACGCAGGTGCGCCTCGCGCATTCCGGCGACCTCCTTCGCGTTCTTGACCGCCTTGCGCGCACCCACGGGACTGGTGCCCTCCTCGAGGGGAATGCCGGCGGAGACCAGGGTGTTATACAGCTGGAAGTTGAGGGTGGCGGCGTCCACGAAGAGCCGTCCGCCGAATTCGGATGCGAGATAGTCGATATCGTCGTAGGGGAGCATCCGCACGCCGTCGGCTTCCAGGATGCTGAAGGTGGCTCCTGTCTGCGGGTCTTCCACGGCCTCTTTGACCACGTACCAGCAGATATCCTCCCGAGTGATCAGCAGATAGCTGATGACCAGCGGGTTGTATTCTATGTCGGAGGCGCGGACGTTGAGCGTCCAGGCAATCTCGTCCAGGGCTGTGAGCAGGATGCCGTCGCAGTCCTGCTCTTGCAGGAACGAACGGAGCCACGCGATCTTCTCGCGGCGGCTCTCGCCCGGGTCCACCGTATAGACGGGCGTCTGCGGCACGGCGGGGCGGTCCGTCCAGAACCGGCCTAGCAGGTCGGGGACGCTGATGACCGTGCCGGGCAGCGACTGGGCGAAGTCGGCCCCCACGCACAGCCCGTCCACGGCGATAAGACCCTCGCCGCCGAACTGGAGCTCCAGCCATTCGGGAATCAGGACCTGTTCCGGCACGCGCGTCTTGTGCAGGACGATGCCGGTGCCGGCGAGCTGCTGCTCCGCCTGGATAAAATACCGCGTGTCCGTCCACAGGCCCGCGTGGTCCAGGGTTACCACGATATCGCCCGCCTCGCCGGTAAAGCCGGATAGCCATTCCACCTGTTTCCAGCGTTCGGCCGGGTATTCGCTGCTATGGGGGTCGGAGCCCGTGATGACCACGGCGTCCCATCCTTTGGCGCGCATCAGGGCGCGCAGCATTTCGATTCTTTCAGACATACATTCATCATTCCGGGCCTGACCCGGAATCTCTCTTTACAAATATAATTATTATTTTTGTACGATATGAAGATCGGGAACCTGGACCTGGGGGAGCGCCCGCTGCTGCTTGCACCGATGGAGGACGTCACGGACGTTTCCTTCCGCATCCTCTGCCGCGAGCAGGGGGCCGATATGGTCTATACCGAGTTCGTCAACTCCGACGGACTGGTGCGCGACGTTCCCAAGACCATCGCCAAGATGCACACCCTCGAAGAGGAGGCGCCCGTGGGCATCCAGATCTACGGGCAGCATCCGGATGCGATGGTGGATGCCGCCCGGATGGCCGAAAAAGCCGCGGAACTGGCCGGCGGCCACGGGGCCGACCTCATCGACATCAACTTCGGCTGCCCGGTGAGCAAGATTGCCGGGCGGGGTGCCGGCTCGGGAATGATGCGCGAGCCGGACAAGATGGTGGCCATCACCAAGGCGGTGGTGGAGGCGGTGAACAAGCCCGTCACGGTGAAGACCCGCCTGGGCTGGGACGATAACTCCAGGATCATCGTCGAATTGGCGGAACGCCTGCAGGACGTCGGCATCCGGGCCATCACAATCCACGGCCGGACGCGCTGCCAGCTGTACAAAGGCTCGGCGGACTGGACGCTGATCGGCGCCGTCAAGGCCAACCCCAGGATGCACATCCCCGTCATCGGCAACGGCGACGTAACCGACGGTCCTTCGGCCCGCGAGGCCTTCGAACGCTGGGGCGTGGACGGGGTGATGATCGGCCGCGCCACCTTCGGCCGCCCGTGGATCTTCCGGGAGATCAAGTACTTCCTGGAGCACGGCGAGCCTATGCCGGAGCTGTCCGTCGCCGAACGGGTGGCCCTGGCGCGGCGGCACCTCGCCCTCTCCCTGCAGTACAAGGGCGAACCGCGCGGCATCTACGAGATGCGCCGCCACCTGTCCTGTTATTTCAAGGGACTGCCCGACTTCAAGCAGACCCGTATGCGGATGGTCACCACCCTGGACGTGGCCGAACTGCACGATATCCTCGACTCAATTGAAACGCGATATGATTGACAAGGTTCTCCTCTACCCCTACTATCTGTCCCTGAAGCTGCGCGACCGCCGCTACAGCCGGCCCGGCCGCAAGCTGGAATACGCCGAAGTGCCTACCCTGTGCGTAGGCAACGTGACTGCGGGCGGCACCGGCAAGACTCCGCACGTCGAGATGGTCCTGCGCCTGCTCCGGGAGCATCCCGACTGGAGCGGGAAGTCGCTTGCGATGCTTTCGCGCGGGTACAAGCGCGACAGCACGGGCTTCCAGCAGGTCGTGGCCACCGGCAGCGCGACGATGTACGGCGACGAGCCGCTGCAGGTCAAGAAGAAGTTCCCGGAGGTGACGGTGGTGGTGGACTCGGACCGCGTGGAGGCCTGCGACCTGCTGGCGCATCCGGAGAAGATGAAGAACCGCAAGGTGGCGAAGAAATGCTGGGACCGCGAGTTCCCGAAGGCGGACTACATCGTGCTGGACGACGCCTTCCAGTACCGCAAGCTCAAGGCGAACAAGAATATCGTGCTGGTGGACTGGAATCGTCCCGTCCAGAAAGACCACCTGCTGCCGCTGGGCCGCCTGCGCGACCTCCCGGAGCGTATTTTCGACGCCGACGCGCTCATCGTGACCAAGTGCCCTTCCGAGATGGACGAACTGGAGAAAGCGAAATTCGTCGAGGAACTGGGTTTCACGGACTATCTGCCCTCCGAATACGAGGCCACCAACCCCAAGGGAAGCCGCCAGCTCATCTTTTTCACCACGGTCCGTTACGGGCAGGTGACGGGCGTGTACTCCACGGCCGAGCCGCGCTATACGTATGCGAAGAAGGCCATCGTGCTCACCGGCATCGCCTCCGACGGGCCGATGTGCAGCTACCTGAGCGACTTCTACAAGATCATCCGTCATTTCCGTTTCCCGGACCACCACCGCTTCGCGTGGAAGGACATCAACAAAATACAGGCAGCCGTGGACCAGACGCCCACGGCCGCGATCATTACTACTGAAAAGGATGCCCAGCGCCTGCTGGACTATGTCGGGATGCCCGAAAGCCTGATGCAGCGGCTCTTCTACGTCCCCATCACGGTGGATTTCCTCTCCGACGACGAGCGCGAACGCTTCACGGAGTTCGTGGCAAGCGTGTAGCTAGACCGTCAGGATCTCCTTTTCCTTAGCGGCGACGATCTCGTCGACCTTCTTGACGTTCTTGTCCGTGATCTTCTGCACCTCGGTCTCGGCCTCCTTCTCGGTGTCTTCGGGCATACTCTCGTTCTTCTGGGCCTTCTTGAGGAGTTCGATGCCGTCGCGCCGGGCGTTGCGGACCACGATCTTGGCGTTCTCGCCCGCGGCCTTCGCCTTCTTGATGAGGTCCCTGCGGCGCTCCTCGGTGAGGGCCGGGACGGTGCAGCGGATGATCTCGCCGTTGTTGTGCGGGGTCAGGCCGAGGTTGGCGTCCATAATGGCCTTCTCGATCTTCGGGATGAGGTTGCGTTCCCAGGGCTGCAGGGCGAGGGTCTTGACGTCGGGCGCCGAGATGGAAGCCACCTGGTGCAGCGGGGTGGGCGTGCCGTAGTAGTCCACGGTGACGCCGTTGAATATGGCGGGGTTGGCCTTGCCTACGCGGTAGGTCTTGAGGTCTTCCTCGAGGAAGTTCAGGGCTTCCTGCATTTTCTCGTCAGTCTGGTTGACGATTTCCTTTGCTCTGTCTGTCAGCATATCTGTCTTTTTTAGTTATCGTTTTATGCGTGCACGACCGTGCCGACCTTCTCCCCATTCAACAGGCGTGCCAGGTTGCCCTCCTCCTCGATGTTGAACACGATGATGGGCACGGGACCCTGTTCGCAGAGGGCGTAGGCGGTCAGGTCCATCACCTTCAGCTTGTCGGAAAGGGCGCGGGCGAAGGTAAGTTCCTCGAAACGTGTGGCGGTGGGGTCCTTCTCGGGGTCGGCGGTGTACACGCCGTCCACGCGGGTGCCCTTCAGCAGGGCGTCCGCGCCGATCTCGAGGGCGCGCAGCGCGGCGCCGGAGTCGGTGGTGAAGTAGGGGTTGCCGGTACCGCCGGCGATGAGCGCGACGCCGCCCCGCTCCAGCAGGGCAACGGCTTCTTCCTTGCGGTAATAGAGGGCCACGGGGCGCATCGGGGTGGCGGTGAAGACCTCCGCTTCCACGCCGAGGCTGCGGATGGCCCCTGCGATCGCAAGGGCGTTCATCACCGTGGCGAGCATACCCATACGGTCGCCCGTGACGCGGTCGAATCCTCTTCCGACACCCTGCAGGCCGCGGAAGAAGTTGCCGCCGCCGTTCACGATGGCCACCTGATGGCCGGCCTTAACGGCGTCCACGATTTCGCGGGCATAGCGGACAAGGTATTTCTCGTCGATTCCCTTGCCGGCGGGGCCGCCCAGGCTCTCTCCGCTCAGTTTCAGCAGTACTCTCATAGATTATTCTTCAATCGTCATCCCGGGCTTGATCCGGGATCTTTTTGCGGAAAACAAATTTATTTGAAAATTATGAAACTTGCAAGATTCGGGCTATATTTGCAGTCTAGACACGTATTAAACCCAACGCGATGTTCATATTCAATTCCTCCATCGGCAAGAAATTCATCCAGGCGGTGAGCGGCGCTTTCCTGTTCATCTTCCTGCTGCTGCACGCCACGATCAATTTCTTCTCCGTCATCGACTCCTTTACCGGAAAGTTCGGTATCGCCGCGGCGGACGAGGCCCTGTTCAGCAAAGGGGACGGCCTGTTCAAGCTCGGCTGCGACTTTATGTCCACGCCGGTCATCTCCATTATGGTTCCGATCCTCGCGCTCGGCTTCTTCGTCCACATCCTGTACGGCTGCTGGCTCACCTGGCAGAACATCCGCGCCCGCGGCGGCTGGAAGCGCTATGAAGTGGCCAGCAAGGCGGCCGTCGATTCCTGGTCGGCCAAGAATATGTTCGTGCTGGGCATCGTGATCCTCGGCATCATCGCCTTCCACCTGACGCACTTCTGGGCGAAGATGCAGCTGCCGGAGATGTTCGGGATCGGAAGCTTTGAGAACAATCCCTACCTGCTGCTCACTGCGTCTTTCGGCCGGTGGTGGGTCCTTGCCGTCTACATTATCTGGTTCGTCGCCCTGTGGTTCCATCTGGTGCACGGTTTCTGGAGTATGTTCCAGACCGTGGGCTGGAACGGCACCACCTGGTTCAAGCGGGTGAAGGTCATCGGCATCATCGTCGCCTCCCTGATCTGCCTGTTGTTCGTCGCCACGGCGCTCAACGCCTTCGTCCAGGCCAACTTCATCGCCTAGGAAGCATATTTGTTTTTTCGGAATAAATGACTACCTTTGCGGTCCCTATTTTGTGTAGGGATCGCAATTTTTATTAACTAATTAAAGATCAAGACAGTGGACACACAAAGCTACAAGACTGTTTCGCTTAACAAAGCGACTGTTGACAAGAAGTGGGTTGTCATTGACGCGACTGATCTCGCTCTTGGTCGTCTCGCTGCCCGCGTGGCGCTTGTCCTTCGTGGCAAGACCAAGCCGGGTTACACCCCGCACGTCGACTGCGGTGACAACGTCATCGTGGTGAATGCGGAGAAGGTCGCCCTCAGCGGCAAGAAGATGACCGACCGGGTTTACACCCGCTACACCGGCTATCCCGGCGGACAGCGGTTCACGACCCCGAGGGAGATTCTCGAGAAGAACCCCACCGAACTCGTCAGGAGAGCAGTGAAGGGTATGCTCCCCAAGACCCGTCTTGGCGCAGACCTCCTCGGCAACCTGTTCATCTATGCAGGACCGGAGCATCCGCACCAGGCACAGAACCCTACAGAAATCAAGTTGGACGAAATTTAAACAGAGCAAATGGAACAGACACACGCCCTTGGAAGACGTAAAGCAGCTGTCGCTCGCGTTTATCTCACTCCCGGTGCCGGCAACATCACGGTCAACGGACGTCCCCTCGAGAACTATTTCGCGCTCGAGTCGCTCCGTTACATCGTGAACCAGCCGTTCGAGGTTACCAACTCGCTGGGTCAGTTTGACGTGAAGGTCACCATCATCGGTGGTGGCACCAAAGGTCAGGCTGAGGCCATCCGCCTTGGTATCGCCCGCGCCCTCAGCGAGGTTGACCGGGAAGTTTACCGTTCTGCACTGAAGGCCGCCGGATTCCTCACCCGCGACGCACGCGAGGTCGAGCGCAAGAAGCCGGGCCAGCCCGGTGCACGCCGCCGCTTCCAGTTCAGCAAACGTTAGTTACTGCCTATTTTACGGCACAGCCGTGGTTTGAAACTTTCTGGGCCGAGAGGCCGGGTGGAAGTTGCCACGCTGCGGAAAAGGCCGGAGACCGGAGAAGCTCCGCTACTCCGCCTTGAAGAAAAGAGACCCCGCCGCGCGGGGACAGAAAAAGAAAAAAACAAAACAAAGACACACAGAAATGTCACGTACAAATTTCCAGGAATTGCTTGATGCAGGCGTTCACTTCGGCCACCTGGCCCGCAAGTGGAACCCCAAGATGGCTCCGTACATCTTCGACCAGAAGAACGGAATCCACATCATCGACCTGCACAAGACCATCGGCAAGATCGATGAGGCTGCCGAGGAGATGAAGCAGCTGGCCAAGTCCGGCCGGAAGATCCTCTTCGTCGCCACCAAGAAGCAGGCCAAGGATCTCGTCAAGGAGAAGGCCACCGCGGTCAATATGCCCTCCGTCACGGAGCGCTGGGCCGGCGGTATGCTGACCAACTTCCCGACGATCCGCAAGGCCGTCAAGAAAATGTCCACCATCGACAAGATGAAAGAGGACGGCACCTTCGAGAAACTCGCCAAGCGCGAGCGTCTGCAGGTCGACCGTCAGCGCGCCAAACTCGAGAAGAACCTCGGCTCCATCCGCGATATGAGCCGCCTCCCTTCCGCCCTGTTCGTCATCGACGTCCAGAAGGAGGCCAACGCCGTCAAGGAAGCCAACCGCCTCAACATTCCGGTATTCGCAATGGTTGATACTTGTTGCGATCCCACCCCTATTGATTATGTGATACCGGCCAATGACGATGCGACGAAGTCCATCGAGTGCATCCTGAACCTCCTTTGCGCCGCGATCCAGGAAGGCCTGGACGAGCGCAAGCTCGAGAAGGACAAGGAGGCCGCCGAGGAGCCCGTCGTGGAGGAAGGCGTCAAGCCCGCCGCCCGCAAGCTCCGCGCCCGCAAGGGTACCCGCGACGCCGAGGAGAAAGCCGAAGAGGTCGCCGCCGAATAGTTCCATTGATAAAACAGAAAGCATTATGGCTATTACTGCAGCAGATGTAATGAAGCTCCGGAAGATGACTTCCGCCGGTATGATGGACTGCAAGAAGGCCCTTGAGGAAGCCGAAGGCGACTTCAACAAGGCTATGGGCATCATCCGCGAGAAGGGCAAGCTCGTCGCCGCCAAGCGCGCCGACCGCGAGACTTCCGAGGGTGCGGTGAAGGCCCGCGTGGCCGGCAGCAAGGCGATTCTCGTCTGCCTCGGCTGCGAGACCGACTTCGTGTCCCGCAACTCCGATTTTCAGAACCTCGCCAACGCCATCGCCGACGTGGCCATCGCGAACTGCCCCGCCGACCTCGAAGGCCTGAAGGCCTGCAAGATGGCGGACGGTTTCACCGTGGCCGAGGCCGTCGAGGCCCAGACCGGCAAGACGGGCGAGAAGCACGTCCTGGCTTACTATGCGCTCGTGGAGGCCCCCTTCGTGGTCGAGTACATCCACACGCTGAACGGCAAACTCGGCGCCCTCGTGGGCTTCAACAAGGAAGTTCCCGCGGAGCTCGCCAAGGGTGTCGTGATGCAGGTCGCTTCGATGAACCCCGTCTCCATCTCCCCGGCGGACTGCCCGGCCGAGGTGCTTGAGAACGAGAAGAAGGTCGCCATCGAGAAGACCAAGGAAGAGCAGGTCCAGAAGGCCGTCGACGCCGCCCTGAAGAAGGCCGGCATCAACCCGAACCTGGTGGACAGCGAGGACCATATCGAGTCCAACATCGCCAAGAAGTGGCTCACTGAGGAAGAGGCCGCCAAGGCCCGCGAGATCATCAAGACCGTCAGCGCCGAGAAGGCTGCGAACCTGCCGGCCCAGATGGTCGAGAACATCGCGAACGGCCGCGTGCAGAAGTTCCTCAAGGAGAACACCCTGACGGAGCAGGAGTACCAGATGGCCGACGACAAGAAGACCGTCGCCCAGGCCATCGCCGCCGTGGACAAGGACGCCAAGGTCGTCGCTTTCAAGCGTTTTTCGCTGAACGACTAAACCCGTCATTCCCGACTCGACCGGGAATCTCAAAATTTCAAAAGTGGCTCGCCAAGTGCGGGCCATTTTTGTTATCTTTGCATCCGTATGAATCTGAAGAGTCTTGCGAAGGATACGGCGCTCTACGGGCTGGTGAGCATCGTGGGCAGGTTCCTGAACTACCTGCTGGTGCCGGTCCATACCTATATGATTCCCGCGGAGAGCGGCGGTTACGGCATCGTGTCCAACCTGTATGCCTACACGGCGCTCTTCTTCGCGCTGCTGACCTTCGGGATGGAGACTACCCTGTTCCGCTTCGCGAACAAGCCCGGGACGGACGACAGGATGGTGTACAGCAACGCCCTCCGGATGGTGGGCGGCGTGAGCCTCGGCTTCCTCGCCCTGGTCTTCCTGCTGCTGCACCCGATCTCCGGAGCGATGGGCTACGGGGCGCATCCGGAATACATCGGTATGTTCGCGCTGATCACGGCGCAGGACGCCTTCCAGGCGGTGATGTTCAGCCGACTGCGGCAGCAGCGCCGGCCGATTCGCTTCGTCGTGCTGAAGTTCTCCTTCATCATTCCGAGCGTCCTGCTGAACCTGTTCATCTTCTATGTGCTGAAGCGGATCCCGTCGATGCAGGGGCTTTTCGAACAGTTCAACGCCGGCGCCGGACTGATCTTCGTCGCGAATTTGTTCTGCACGACGATGGTCTCCTTCCTCTTCATTCCGGAGATCCGGGGCATCGCCTACGGCTTCGACAAGCGCCTGGCGAAGGAGATGCTGGGCTACTCCTGGCCGCTGCTGATCCTGAGCCTGGTGGGCGTGCTCAATCAGGTGTCCGACAAGATCCTGCTGCCCAAATTGATGCCGGGCGAGGAGGGTATGGTGCAACTGGGCATATATGGCGCCTGCGTCAAGTTGGCGATGGTGATGGCCCTGCTTACGCAGGCTTTCCGCTATGCCTATGAGCCCATCGTCTTTGCGGACAACAAGGACAGGAACAGCCCGTCCACCCTGGCCGACGGAACGAAGTATTTCATCATTTTCACCCTATTCGCATTCCTGGCGGTGATGATCTATCTGCCGCTGCTTCAGCATTTCATCGGTGGCGACTACCGGGACGGGCTCGGCGTCATCCCCATCGTGATGATGGCGGAGATCTTTATGGGCGTGTACTTCAACCTGTCCTTCTGGTACAAACTCACCGACCAGAACTGGTGGGGCGCCATCATCAGCGCCATCGGCGTGGCCCTGATGATCGCGATCAACGTCCTGTTCGTGCCGAAGATCGGTTATTGGGCCTGTGCGTGGGGTGGATTCGCCGGCTATGGCATCCCGATGCTGATCAGCTATTTCCTCGGGCAGAAGAAGTATCCCATTCCCTATGACCTCAAGACGATCGGCAAGTTTACGCTGATCGCGGGTGCGATGTTCGCGCTGTACTGGTTCTGGCTGCGCACGCTGCCTGCCTGGGCGCAGATGACCGTGGGCACGGTCCTGCTGGGGTTGTACGGCCTGGCGGTCTGGAAAGAAATCAAATCATCCAAAGCAATATGAAACGCATTTTAACAATCCTCCTCTGCTGCTTCGGTGCGGCTGCGATCCTTTGCAGCTGCGGCGGCAATGCCGGCAACAAGTCCGGTGCGGACAAAGCCGCCGCCGATTCGCTCAAGGCAGCGAAGAAAACCCAGCGTACTATGGACAAAATCGCAAAACTGCCGGAAGAACCGGTCTTCGACATCATCACTTCGATGGGCGTCATCAAGGTGAAGCTCTATGCCGACACGCCCAAGCACCGCGAGAACTTCGCGAAACTGGCGCTTGAAAAGTATTATGACGGAACTCTTTTCCACCGCGTCATCAACGGGTTTATGATCCAGGGCGGAGACCCGCTCACGAAGAATCCCGCCAACAAGGCCCGTTTCGGTACGGGCGGCCCGGACTATACCGTTCCGGCCGAGTTCGTGCCGCAGCACACCCACAAGAAGGGCGCCCTGGCGGCCGCCCGCCGCGGCGACGCCGTGAATCCCTTCAAGGAATCTTCCGGCTCCCAGTTCTATCTGGTGCAGGACGAAGTGGGCTGCTCGCAGCTGGACGGGGAATATACCGTATTCGGCGAAGCCATCGAGGGCCTGGACGTGATCGACAAGATCGCCGCCGTGCAGACCGACAACCGCGACTGCCCCCTGCAGGATGTAAAAATCGTGACCATAAAACTTTCCGACTAGCCCTGTTGGCATAGTAATTGTTATCAAAACAGTCGAATAGTTTTTTCATAGGTTTAATTTAGGTTAGAATTGCGTGACGGCCCCGCTGGGAAGCAGGGCCGTCATAATTGTTACCTGGGCCCACCGTTTTGCGGCGGCTGGCTATTGTTTTTTCTTCCAACCCAATGTATCTTTGTAAGATTAATAACAATTAGCCATATGGAAAAAGTGACCGTCCTTCCGCCCGAGAAGCTCATCAACGGCTGGATCGATCCCAAGTACCTTCCGGAAGGCAAGGACAAGTATTATCTCCGCAACAAGCAGGTACGCAAGCCGCGCGGCGGCTGGCGGCATCTTACGAGCGATGAGATCGAACGTCTGGTGAAGAACGACAACACCGCGGCCAGCTGGGACACCATCTGGGTTACCGACGAGTTCCGTCCGCACAGCATCAAGAACAACCGTTTCTATGGAACGGTGCGCATCGGCCGCGTGAGCGAGAACGGCCTGCAGTTCCACGACCTGCGTATGCCTATCGGCATCACGAATTCCTCCATCCATTCCTGCGATATCGGAGACGACTGCGCCCTGCACAACGTCCACTATCTATCACACTATATCATCGGCAACCGCTGCATCCTCTTCAACATCGAGGAAATGTGCACCACGGACCATGCCAAATTCGGCAACGGCGTCATCAAGGACGGCGAGCCGGAGGACGTCCGCGTGAAGATCGAGGTGATGAACGAGACCGGCTGCCGCGCCGTCTATCCCTTCGACGGGATGACGACGGCGGACGCCTATATGTGGGCCAAGTACATCGACGACGAGCCTCTGCAGAAACGCCTGCAGGAGATGACGCAGGCCTCGATGGACCATCACCGGGGCTATTACGGCACCGTGGGCGAGGGCTGCGTGATCAAGAACTCTTCCATCATCAAGGATGTCAAGATCGGTGCCGCCTGCTATATCAAAGGCGCCAGCAAGCTCAAGAACATCACCATCAATTCTTCCGAGAAGGAGCCCTCGCAGATCGGCGAGAACGTGATCCTGGTGAACGGCATTATGGGCTACGGCAGCCGCGTGTTCTATTCCTGCACGGCCATCCGTTTCGTGATCGGCAACAACAGCGCCCTCAAGTTCGGCGCCCGCCTGATCAATTCCATTCTGGGCGACAATTCCACGATTTCCTGCTGCGAGGTGCTCAACAACCTCATCTTCCCTGCGCACGAGCAGCACCACAACAACTCCTTCCTGATCGCCGCCTGCGTGATGGGGCAGAGCAATATGGCCGCCGGCGCGACCATCGGTTCCAACCACAACAGCCGGACCAACGACAACGAGGTGGTGGCCGGCCGCGGCTTCTGGCCGGGCCTGTGCACCAGCATCAAGCATTCCAGCGTGTTCGCCTGTTACACGCTTCTCGCCAAGGCGGACTATCCTGCCGAGTTGAACATCCCCCTGCCGTTCTCCCTTGTATGCAACAATGCCAAGGAAAACAGGCTGGAAATTACCCCCGCTTTCTGGTGGAGCCGCAATATGTACGCGCTGGCGCGCAACAACTGGAAGTTCAAGACCCGCGACAAGCGGATTACCAAAACCCAGAACATCGAATTCGACACCTACGCCCCCGACAGTATGGAAGAGGTCATCCGGGCCAGGAAGCTCCTGGAGGTCTGGACGGCCAAGGCGTGGTACCGGAAAGAGAATAAAGCTTTCGACAACCTCAGTGACAAGCAACTCCGGGCTAAAGGCTTCGAGCTGCTCAACGGGGACTCCAAGACCGTGGACGACCTTGAGATTATCGGCGAAAACATAGAGAAGACCGATCGTTGCGTGCTCATCCGCCGGGTCTGGCGGGCATACCACGCGTATGGCGATATGCTTATGCATTACGCGATGACCAATGCGATGGATTACCTTGAAGCCAATCCGGGCGAGACGCTCAGCTCTATGTCTGCACTTCTCAAGAGCCGCCGTCAGCGTGAGTGGATCAATCTGGGAGGCCAGCTGATGATGACGACCGAATTCGACCGCATCCGGGCTGACATCCGCAGCGGGAAGCTCGCTTCCTGGAAAGACATCCACAAGCGGTACAATGACATCTGGAGGCGCTATCCCGTTGACAAGCTTCGCCACGCCTATCTCTCGCTGTGCTACTTGCTGAAGGTTGACCAGATGGACGCGGCGGCCTGGCAGCAGGCCATCACCGAAGAGATGCGCATCCAGCAGTTTATCTGCGACGAGGTGTTCCTCACCCGCCAGAAGGATTACGAGAACCCGTTCCGCAAGGCCACCTACCGCAACGCCGAGGAGATGACCGCCGCGATCGGGCCGCTGGAGAAGAACAGTTTCGTCCGCCAGGTACAGGCGGAGACGGAGACCAACCTGAAACGCCTCGAGGCCCTGCGTTCCCGCATTTAATCAAAACATAAAGTATTATGAATCTGAAAGAAGAAAAATACGCAAAGTATTATCTCGTCCAGGAGATGATGGGGACCGTTCCCACCGTCGTCAAGTTCGACCCCGATTGTTCGAAGTTCGTCGCGGACTCCCTCCGCAAGACCGGCCGGATCTTCTTCTCCGGCGAGGGCTCTTCCCGCCTCTTCCCGGCCAAGAACTGCCGCCGCGTGGCTCTGACCTGGGGGCTGGCCGCCGAGGTCCAGAACGACGGCTCCCACCAGGCCGCGGACTATGACCTGAGTCATTTCACCGTTCTGATCGATTCCAACTCCGGACGGACCAAGGAGGCCCTGATGCTGGCAAGGAAACTGCAGGCCGAGGGCCATAAGGACACCTTTGCCCTGAGCGCCAATCCCGACACCCCCATCCGCCAGGCGTGCGCGGACGGACACGTGCTCGGTTGCGGCTGGGAGGAGGCCGTGGCGGCCACCAAGAGCGTGGCCGAACAGGCTCTCTTCTGCGAGTCCATCTTCTGGAATCTCGCCGGCAAGGATATGAAGGCCGCGTTGAAGGGTCTTCCCGAGAAGCTCGAGGCGGCGATGACCCTGCCCGTCCCTCCGGAGATCGTGGAGTGGGTGAAAGGCGCACATACCATCTATTTCGGCGGATACAACGACGGCGTGGCCGAGGAGCTGACCCTCAAGACCAACGAGATCACCCGCCGCAAGAGCGACTACCTGGAAGGAACCTATGCCGTCCACGGCATCGAGGAGGTGATGCAGGAAGGCGACATCGTGTTCCTGGTGGACCCCATCGAGAGCGAGTACGACAAGTTCCTGACCGTCTTCAAGGGCGCCGGCGTGCACGTGGTGGCCATCGACACCAAACCCACGCCGTTCGAGAGGACCATCGTGGTCCCGGACGCCGGAGCGTTGCAGCCTTACGTCTATCTCTGCGCCGGATGGAACATCCTCGTGGAGGTGGGCATCAGCGACGGCATCAACCTCGACAAGCCGGAGCGCGCCCGCAAGGTCGGCAACGAGATGTAATCCCGCGGTCGCCGTATGCGGTTTCTGACGAACCCTTCGACCGACCCCTGGTTCAATATGTCGTTCGACGAGTACTGCCTGGAGCGGTATGCGTCGAACGACCCTTTTTTCTATCTGTGGCGCAACCGCCCGAGCGTCATCATCGGTCTGAACCAGAATGCGTTCAGCGAGGTGAACCTGGCTTTCCTGGAGGAGCGCGGCATTGCTCTGGCCCGTCGCGTCACGGGAGGAGGCGCCGTCTATCACGACCTGCAGAACCTCAATTACACCTTCATCGGGCGCGATGTTTCGCCCCTTCCGATGGTGGAGGCGCTGTGCCGTTTGGGAGTGCCTGCGGAACTGACCGGGCGCAACGACATTTTCGTCGAGGGCCGCAAAGTTTCCGGCTACGCACGCCGCGTGTGGCGCGACCGGCAGATCGTGCACGGCACGTTGATGTACGACGTGGACCTGGACACGCTCTCCCGCGCTTTGGACGTGCCGGGTTCCAAGTTGGCATCGAAGGGGATAGCTTCCGTCAAGAGCCGCGTGGCGAACCTGAAGGATTATCTGCCGCAATTCCCTTCGCTGGACGATTTTCAGGCTGTTTTGCAGGAGATGCTGTCCGCCGGTGATGCGGAACTGCCTTTCGGAGAGAATCGCCTGGCGGAGGTGCAGCGCATTTCCGAAGGGAAATTCTCCACCTGGGAGTGGATCTACGGGCATTCCCGGGCCACGGACCTGGTCCGTTCCGCACAGCTTCCTTGCGGCACGGTCGAGGCTCGCCTCGGCCTGGACCGCGGCATCCTCACAGGCCTTGAATTTGGCGGCGACTTTCTCGGTGCCCTGCCCGCCGCCGAACTCGCCGACCGCCTTGTCGGCCTGCGCTTTGAGCGCAATGCAATCGGAGCGGCCTTGCGGGCCGCTCCGGTAGGGGACTGTTTCGACGGCACTTCCGCCGCCGACCTTCTGGAACTCCTCTTCGGAGCCTGACGCTTATGACTCGTCCCGGACGGCGAACCAGTTGGTGACGAGGGTGGTGGCGGAAACGCGGCCTTGCAGGCCGAAGCAGTCGCCCCGCGGAGTTTCCAGGTAATAGACGGCGGACACTTCGTAGCGGTCGGATTCCGGATTCTTTGCCATCCTGGCGCGGAACTCCTCCCAAACGTATTCCGGCACGGCCAGCGAGTCGTCAAGCTGCCAGACCGTCTCCCTCCAGCCATCGGCGGCCGAATAACCATTGCCTTGATAATTGTTCTGGAAGCGGACGCGTTTCAGCCGGCCGTCGTGGAAGATATAAAAGGTGTCATAACCGGAGTCATTGGCAAGCCCGCGCACATCGCAACCGGGATAGCGGCCCGCGATGAAATCCAGTGCACCATCGTGCCCGGTTGACCAGTCCATACGGTTGAAATAGCTGTTGGCGTTCTCCAGCACGATACCTTCTTCGTCGATCAGGACGAAGTGAAGGGCATAGAGATCCGGTCCGAGCTCGGTGTGGAAGCGAAACTCATAATACTTGTGGCCGATGCCCCGGCGCGAAAACTCCGCCACGCGGTCATCATCGGACTTGGGGCAATATCTTTCGAAACCCAGGGCCTTGAAGGCGTCCGCCACGGCACGCGGGAGGTCATATCCGGGAGCCTGACGGTCAAATTCCCGCAGGGTCAGCTGCCATACTCCGTCCTGGTATTCGCTTTGGCAGGGGTGGCCTGCCGGGTCCTCAAAATAGATGACGGCACTGCCGACAGCGGTGCCATACGCATCCGTAACCCGGACATTGCCGCCGTTGCGGGCGAAGAAATCTTTCTGTATCTCAATAGGGATTTCCTGCTGGGAAAGCCGGCTTTCCGGGAATTCTTCCCATCCGCACGAGCAAAAGGCGGCAGCCGTACACAAAAGAACCGATATTCTTAAAACAAAATTTTTCATAAAATCATAATAAAGTGCCGCAAAGGTAGCTAATTGGCCACAATATTCCAAATCGACCCACTGCTGATTAATCAATTACTTACAGAACGACTCCGGGCATTTTGACCCGGAGTCGTTCTGTAACCTATTGATAATCAGTAAAAGGTAGAAGCTTACTTGCTCTTGTCCGGAGCGGCGGGGGTGCCGGGCAGCGGCTTGTAGTTCTTGAGTTCGCCCTTCAGGTATTCCACGGCCTTCTCCAGTTGGGCGTCCTTGCCGTTCCAGTCTTCGAAGGGGTTGATGTCCACCACGATGTCGGGATCGACGCCGTGGCCTTCGATGATCCATTCACCCTCGGTGGAGTAGGAGGTGAAGAACGGGGTGCGCATATCCTGGCCGTCCACGAACTGGCGTGAACCGGAGATGCCCACGATGCCGCCCCAGCTGCGGGTGCCGATCAGCTTGCCGAGGCCGAGCTGGCGGAAGCCGTACGGGAAGAGGTCGCCGTCGGAAGAGGAATACTTGTCGATGAGGCAGACCTTCGGGCCGTAGAACGTCTCGTTCGGGACGGGCTGGTTGCCGCCGTTGCGGTACATATTGACCCGGTAGACTTCGCGCTGGAGGCGCTCCAGGATCATCGGGGACACGTTGCCGCCGCCGTTCATACGGTCGTCGACGATAAGCGCCTTCTTATCCAGCTGGGTGTAGAAGAGCTTGGTGAACATATCCAGGCCCTCGGTGCTCATATCGGGGATGTGGATGTAGCCGATCTCTCCGCCGGAGAGCTTGTCCACCTTCTCGATGTTCGTCTGTACCCAGTCGTAGTAGGCCAGGTTGGACTCGTCAGCCACGGGTTTCACGTACACGGTCCGGGTTCCCTTGCCGGAGGCGGAAGAGGCGATCTTCAGGGAAACGGTCTTTCCGGCCTTACCGATGAGAGCCTGCCCCGGATCCACCAGGTCCTTGGCCGGCGTGCCGTTCACTTCCACGATGTAGTCGCCCACCTTGGCGTCCACGCCGGGGGTACGGAGCGGGCAGCGCAGGGAAGCGTCCCAGTCGGCGCCCCGGAAGATCTTCTCGATCTTGAAGGCGCCGGTGCCTTTGTCCTTGCTGTACTGCGCTCCCAGCAGGCCGGTGGCGATGCGCGGGATGTCCGGGCTCTCGCCGGAAGTGATGTAGGCGTGGCCGATGTTCAGCTCGCCGATCATCTCGCCGATCAGGTAGGTGAGGTCGTCGCGGTGCTTGACGTAAGGGAGCATCTGGCCGTATTTCTCACGCATATGGTCCCAGTCCACGCCGTGCATATTCTCCACATAGAAGTTGTCGCGGGTGATGCGCCAGCTCTCGTCGAAGATCTGCGCCCATTCGGCTTCGTGGTCGATCATCATATCCATTTCGCCGACGGGCACGGAGCCGCCGCGGGCGGGGCCGCCGCCGAAGGGAACGACCTTGTACTGGCCGTCGCTGCGCACCAGCGCCTTCTTGGCATCAGGGGTGAGCGCGAGCGGCATATCGGCGGGGCCGTCGCCGGTCTGCAGGGTCTGCAGGTCGAGGGTCTTGACCGAAGCGCCGCCACGGCCGCCGGGACCGCCGG
>JAFYZZ010000077.1 GCA_017548445.1 Bacteroidales bacterium
CTCTTCGACAAGGAGCTGGTGAACGACACCCTGGGCGAGACGGTCTCCAAGGCCGGCAAGCGCCAGCTGCGCATCGCCGAGACGGAGAAATACGCCCACGTGACCTTCTTCTTCAACGGCGGCCGCGAGCTGCAGTTCGAGAACGAAGACCGCATCCTCGTGAACTCCCCGAAAGTGCCCACCTACGACCTGCTGCCGCAGATGAGCGCCCCCGAGGTGGCCGAGAAACTGATCGACAAGATCAATTCCGAGGTCGAGGACCTCATCATCCTGAACTTCGCCAACGGCGATATGGTGGGCCATACAGGCGTTTACACGGCCGTGACCAAGACGGTCGAGTGCATCGACAAGCTGGTGGGTAAGGTGGTGGAAGCCGCCATCGCGCACGATTACGTCGTACTGCTGACGGCCGATCACGGCAACGCCGACTATGAGGTGAACCCGGACGGCACGCCGAACACGGCGCACTCCCTGAATACGGTTCAGTTCGTGGTGATGAACGCCGGCGACGCCGTGAAGACGGTCAAGGACGGCGCCCTGTGCAACGTGGCGCCGACCATCCTGAAGCTGATGGGAATCCCGCAGCCAGCGGCGATGACCGCGGAACCTTTGATCTAATGCTTCGCCGCTCCGGTACTTCCCGGGGCGGCGATCATTTTAAGCCCGCGGACGACCCCGAGGGCGACGCCGGTCCAGCTGAAAGTGTCTGCGCCGCGGCGCAGCAGGTTCGTGGCAAGGTGCGAGGGCGTGTAGTGCGTTTTGAAGCGCTTGAAACGCTTCTCGACGCTCTTGCGCTGTTTCTTGCTGGCGGCGGTGGCGCTGCGGATGGCCTTGTCCAGTTGCACCGTGGTCTTGATGTCTCCGTACTTATTCATCGTCGTCGGTATCGTAGAATACGTCGATAAAGAGCTTGACGAAAAGGTTCTTGAAGAGCCGGCTGCGCATCATCCACAGCACGACGAGGACGGCGAGGAATACGGCCGCCACGATGAGCGTACCCCAGGGGGAACCCACCAGGGCGTTGAGCCATTGCAGCAGGGCGAAGGCGAGCAGCCCCAGCGCGATGGCGAGGACGGCGAAGATCAGCAGGTACGCCAGGGTCTGGCCGAGGGCCGTGGAGAGTCCCCGCGTGGCTTTGAGCTTGAACTCGTCCACGCGGAGGTCGGCATACTGCCGGGCGTCCTGCAGCAGGTCCTCGAGCGGTTTCTCCTTGGCCATCTCAGTCCTCCTCCCCGTCGGTGGTGTTATCTTCCTCTGCGGTTTCGGCGGCGTCCGCTTCCTGCGCTTCCGCACGCTGCTCTTCGGTCAGGGCGTCCTCCAGTTTGTCCAGGCCGCTTAGGACGGCGTCGCGTCCGTTTTCCAGGACTTCTGCGCCTTTTTCTTTGAGGTCTTCAACGACCTTCGCGCCCTTCTCCGTCTTGGAGAGGACGGCCAGTGCGACGCCGGTGGCGATACCGGCGACGAACGCGAAAAATGAATTGCCGTGTGCCATAATTATTGCGGATTTTCAATGAGTTCGTAATCCAGGATGCGCTGCTCGAGGTTGGCGCTCGCCACGCGGATGCGCACCGGGTCGCCCAGACGGAAGATCTTGTGGCGACGCTTGCCCACCAGGCGGTAGTGCACCTCGTCGAATTCGAAGAAGTCGGAACGGATGTCGCGGATGGACACCATCCCTTCGATCTTCGTGGGTTCGATCTCGACGTACATTCCCCATTCGGTGATGCCGGACACGTGGCCGTCGAATTCCTGCCCGATCTTGTCCATCATAAACTCCACCAGCTTGTACTTGATGGAGGTGCGCTCGGCGTCCGCCGCTACGAGTTCGCGTTCGGAGGCGTGGCGGCACTCCTCCTCGAACTGCTCCCGCTTGCGGCTCTCCGCCCCGCCCAGATAAAGGGCCAGCAGGCGGTGCACCATCAGGTCCGGATAGCGCCGGATGGGGGAGGTGAAGTGCGTGTAGAACTTGAACGCCAGGCCGTAGTGGCCGATATTGTCGGTGCTGTAGCAGGCCTTGGCCATCGCCCGGAGGGCCAGGTTCTCCATCGCGGCCGACTCCGGCTTGCCCTTGGCGGCGTCCAGCAGGACGGTCAGCGATTTGGCCGCCGCCCGCCCGCCGGTGGGCGCGTCGGTGGGTATCCTGTAGCCGAAGCCTTTGGCGAAGGTGTAGAAGTTCTCGAGTTTCAGCTCGTTGGGCTCGCCGTGGATACGGTACACGAAGGTCTTGGCGTTTTTCTGCGCCACGCCGTTCATCTGCCCGCCGGTGGCTACGAACTCCGCCACCGTGCGGTTCGCGAGCAGCATAAATTCCTCGATGAGCCAGTTGGCCTCCTTGGACACCTTCTGGTATACCCGCAGCGGCTTCCCCGTCTCGTCCACCTCCACTTTCATCTCCGGCCGGTCGAAATCGATCGCCCCGTTCTTCCGCTCGTTCGACTTTAGGATCCCCGCCAGCTTGTTCAGCGTCTGGATCGCCTCGGTCAGTTTCGGATCGGAGGCGGCAACTGCCTCCGGAAACACTGCCACCCTCGGCACGTTAAGAGGGAGGGGCCCATCGTCAGATGGGAGGGGTCCGGCAACGCCGGACGTTTCAGGAGGCAGTTGGCCGCCTCCGGCCGCCTGTTCGATGATCTGCTGGGCCTGGTCGTAGTCGAGCCGGTAGTCGGAATTGATGACGGTGCGCCCCAGCCACCGCGACTTGATCTCGGCCTTGGGCGACATCTCGAACACGGCCGAGAACGTCAGCTTGTCCTCGTGCGGCCGCAGCGAACAAAGCTTGTTGCAGAGTTTCTCCGGCAGCATCGGTACGGTGCGGTCCACCAGATAGACGGACGTACCGCGCTCGCGCGCCTCCTTGTCCACGGCCGAGCCGGGCTTCACGTACCAGGACACGTCGGCAATGTGCACGCCGATCTCATAGTTGCCGTTCTGCAACGGCTTGAACGACAGCGCGTCGTCGAAATCCTTCGCATCCGCGGGGTCGATCGTGAAGGTGAAGGTCTGCCGGAAATCCTTGCGGCCCTTCAGGTCCGCGTCGGTGATGTCGTCGGGAATGCCGTCCGCGGCGTTCTCCACCTCGGGCGAGAACCTGTAGGGGAGGTTGAACTCCGCGAGGATGGCGTGCATCTCGGTCTCGTTCTCGCCGGGCACGCCGAGCACGTCCACCAGGTGTCCGGAAGGCTCCGGATCGCGGCGGTCCCAGCGGTCCACGACCGCGGCGACCTTCATTCCCTCCTGCGCTCCCATCGCGGCCGCCTCCTCGGCGTCCACGCGGATGTCGTAGGGCATCGACTTGCTCTGCATCAGTACCCAGGCACGGGCGCCGACGGTATGGTAATAGCCCACGAAGGGGCGCTCCGAGCGTTCGAGGATCTCCACGACCTCGCCCTCGCGGCGCCGGTTGTCCCGGCCTTTTTCCCGCGTCACGGCTATCCGGACGGTATCGCCGTTCAGGGCGTGACGCGTCTTGGCGGCCTTGACGAAGACATCGTCG
This sequence comes from Bacteroidales bacterium, assembly GCA_017548445.1. The sequence continues at coordinate 3,494 of JAFYZZ010000077.1, forward strand.
TCCTGGCCCTCGATGAGCACGAAGACATAGCCTTCGCGCGTCATCTGCACCTTCCCGACATACATCGGGAACACTTTTCTGCTGCTTTCGCCGGCCCTTTTTCTGCCTTTGGATGCCTGCCGGCCTTTTCCACTTCTTTTTTGCATAATCATCACAAAGGTAAAGAAATATCCGCAGAAAATTGTTATCTTCGTATGTCGTTAGTTACCTATGAATACAGAAAAGCTGAAAGCCAGTCTCCGGACTGTTCCGGATTTTCCGGTCAAAGGCATCCTGTTCTGGGATGTCACCACAATGTTCAAGGATGCCGGGTGCCTGCGGGAACTCGAAGAAACGCTCTACCAGCTCTATAAAGACAAGGGAATCACGAAGGTCGTGGGACTGGAGTCCCGGGGCTTCGTGATGGGCCCCGCCCTGGCCATCCGGTTGGGAGCCGGTTTCGTGATGGCCCGCAAGCCGGGCAAACTGCCTGCCGAGACGCTCTCCGAAACCTATGACAAGGAGTACGGGCACGACACAATCGAGATCCATAAGGACGCCATCACGCCGGACGACGTGGTGCTCATCCACGACGACCTCCTGGCTACGGGCGGCACCGTGGCGGCCGCGGCGCGGCTGGTCAGCCAGTTCAATCCCAAGCGTACGCTCATCAATTTCATCATCGAAATCGAAGAGCTGGAAGGCCGGAAGGTCCTGCCGGAAGGCGTTGAGGTGACTTCGGTCATCAAGGTTTGAAAAACTCAACATATACCCATAAGATGAAAAAAGTATTCTTGATGGCGGTAACTTCCGCCGCGTTGTTCTTTGCTCAAGGAGCAAAAGCGCAGACCAACCTCCAGATCTTCTACGACTTCGGGCCGGACCGCCAGCACGTGACCACGACCTTCGAAGGGTTCTACAACGACAATTGGGGAAACACCTTCTTCTTCATCGACCACGATTACAACACGCGGGACAATAACAACAAGGTGTATGCGCCCAGCGGCACCTACTTCGAGATCGCCCGTTGCCTGAACTTCTGGCAGGAGAGCGCCCTCGCCCCGCTGAGCTTCCAGGTGGAGTACAACGCCGGCGTGTATAACGGTTTCACCATCAACAGCGCCTTCCTCGTGGGCCTGGACTATTTCCTGCACAGCGCGGACTTCAACAATACCTTCAATTTCAAGGTCCTCTACAAGAAGATCACCTATACCACGCAGACGACCCCGCTGCAGTTCACCTTCGTGTGGGGCTTTCAGGACCTCTTCGGCGCGAAGGGCCTGCGCTTCTCCGGCTTCGCCGACTTCTGGTGGGAGGACCATACCCTCTTCGCGGACCACAACGGCGTCATCCTGCCTGAGACGTCCCACACCGTGTTCATCTCCGAACCCCAGCTGTGGTACAACCTCGGCCAGCATATGGGTGTCGACAACTTCAACATCGGCGGCGAGGTGGAACTCTCCTACGATTTCGGTACCTCCAAGGGCTTCTGGGCCCGTCCCTGCCTCGGTGTCAAGTGGGTATTCTAAGTCGCTGACCTATGGCTAATTTCCTGCAGAAGGCGTTCGGCCTGGATCCGGAGAAGCACAGTGTCCGGACCGAAATCGTGGCGGGTATCACCACGTTCCTGACGATGGCCTACATCCTGGCCGTCAACCCCAGCATTTTCGGCGCGCTTGACGGAATGCCCAACGGCGCCGTCTTCACGGCCACCGCCCTGGCCTCCATCATCGCCACCCTGGTGATGGCGTTCTATGCCAAGAAGCCGTTCGCCCTGGCCCCGGGTATGGGCCTGAACGCCTTCTTCGTGTATACTGTCTGCCTGACGATGGGCCACAGCTGGCAGTTCGCCCTCACCGCGGTACTCATCGAAGGCTTCATCTTCGTGATCCTGACTCTGACGAAGGTCCGTTCGTGGATCCTGAACGCCATTCCGGCTTCGCTGAAGAACGCCATCGGCGCGGGCATCGGCCTGTTCATCGCCTTCATCGGAATGCAGAACGCCGGCCTGATCGTGAACTCCGACGCCACCCTCGTGGTGCTCGGCGACGTCTGCCACGGCTCCGGCCTGCTGGCCGTGATCGGCCTCGTGATCACCGGCGCCCTGGTGGTGCTGGGCGTCAAGGGCGGCATCCTCATCGGCATCATCGTCACGGCGCTGCTCGGCCTGCTCATCAAGGACCCGGCCACGGGCGCCGCGCTGACGCAGTTTACCGGCTTTATGTCCACGCCGCCGAGCGTGGAGCCGATCTTCTGCCAGTTCCAGTTCGGTGAAATCCTGTCCTGGGATATGCTGGCCGTGGTGTTCACCTTCCTGTTCATCGATATGTTCGACACGATGGGCACCGTGATCGGCGTGAGCCAGCGTGCCGGTATGGTGGACGAGAAGGGCAACGTGGACAAGATCGAGCGCATCTTTATGGCCGACGCCATCGGTACGATGTGCGGCTCCTGCCTCGGCACCTCCACCACCACGACCTATGTCGAGAGTTCCTCCGGCGTGGCTGCCGGCGGCCGCACGGGCCTTACGGCCTTCTCCACGGCCGTCTGCTTCGCCATCGCGCTGCTCTTCGCCCCGGTATTCCTGGGCATCCCGAGCGCCGCGACCGCACCGGCCCTCATCGTCGTGGGTATGATGATGATGCAGCCCGTCACCAAGATCGACTGGACCAACTATCGCGAGGCGCTGCCGGCCTTCCTGACCATCATCCTGATGCCGGTGGCCTACAGCATTTCCGACGGTATCCTGATCGGCGTGATCGCTTACGTGCTGATGAACGCCCTGACCGGCAAGGCCAAGGACATTTCCGTCACGATGTGGGTGCTGGCCGTGCTGTTCATCCTGCGCTACATCTTTATATAGCGCTTTTGTGAAAACCGTTTTCGCGAATACGAAACATCCTAAAAGGATCAAATGGACGACGATGCTGGCGGTTTTCGCCGGCATCGCCGCCTTTGTCCTGTGCCTCGTGTTCTGGCAAGACGTGATGGATTTAAGCTGGGTTTTCCCGATCTGCTGGTCCCTGTTTTATTTCGGATTCGTCTTCAGGGAGTACAAACTGCGTTCCTATGAGATTGACGATGAGGCGGATACGCTGACGGATAGCCAACAGAAGAAATACCCGCTCAAGCTGTCGGAGCTGGCGACGCTTACCTATAGGGAAAGCAAAAAGGGCCGGTTCCGCTCTCTGCTCGTTCACGATGCCGGTACCGGTTTCATTGATGTCCGCACCTCTCGGGAGAACGCCGATGGAATCGTCGCTCGGATCCGCGAGATCAATCCCGCCGTCGAAGTCAAGCACGCCAATTATCTCTGAGAAAATGAAACTGAGTCGTATTATCGTTCTGGCCGCAGGGGCCCTGCTGTTGGTGGCCTGCGGCGATGCCAATCAAAGATATGTCCGCCAGGGCGTCTTCCTGATGGACAAGATGGGCCTGTTTGCCGAGGGTCCCGAATGGGCGGCGGCGAAAAAGGAGGCCCTGCAGGCGACCCCGGCCAGTCTGGACGAGGCGCAGGATGTCGTCCGGGCCGCCTTGAAGGTGGCCGGCGGCAAGCATTCATTCATCTATAAGTCCGAGGACGTGCAAGAGGACGCCGTGAAGGAATGGGAAAAGCCTTCGGTCCGCATGGAAGACGGCATCGCCATCTTCAATCTCCCGCCCTTTTCCGGCAATACCGACGAAGGGGTGAAATATGCGCAGACGGTCCTGGAGGGTGTTCCGGACAACGTCCGGGGTGTCGTCATCGACCTTCGGGGAAACACCGGAGGCAATATGTATCCGATGATCGCCGCCGTACACCGTTTCCTGCCGGACGACGTGGTCCTGCGTTTCCGCAGCCGGAAACGGACGCAGCAGCTGACGGCTTCCTTTATCGTCCGGACTGCCGGACTGCAGTCCCTGGACCCGATAGACTGCCCCGTCGCGCTGCTGACGGACGATCATACGGCGAGTTCCGGTGAGGCGACCCTAATCTGCTTCCGCGGCCTGGAGAAAGCCCGCGTGTTCGGGGCTCCGACCGCCGGGTATGCCTCCGCCAATGCGCCTTTCCCGATGCCGGACGGCTCGAAACTGGTCCTTACCACCAGCTGTGACGTGGCGCGCACCGGCGAGGAGTTCTGTGACGATCCGATTGCCCCGGACGTCCTGACGGAGACTCCGCTGGAAGACGCCCTTGCCTGGTTGAACGGTAGGTAATTCTTATTGTAGGCAGTTCGCCTTCAGCCACGCAGCCATCTTTCGCACAGCATTGCCGCGGTGCGACACGGCGTTCTTCTCTTCTTCCGACACCTCGGCGAGGGTTCGGCCCGGATAGGCGTCCGCCAGGAACACCGGATCGTAGCCGAAACCTCCGCAGCCGGCCTTCTGCCGGGCGATGGCCCCTTCGCAGAAGCCTTCGAAAAAGCGGGGCTGTCCGTCAGCGAGAATCAGCGTGACCACGGTATGGAACCGTGCCCGCCGGGAAACAGTTTCCGAAGAACCTTCGTCCGAGGCGGCCTTTTCAAGTTTCTCCAGCTCCGCCAGGAGCTTTGCCATATTGGCGCCGTGCGGATGTCCGGGACCTGCATAGCGGGCCGTATGGATGCCGGGGGCGCCGCCCAGGGCGTCCACCTCCAGTCCGGTGTCGTCGGCGAAACAGGGAAGTCCCGTCCGCCCGAACAGATACTGCGCCTTCTGCAGGGAATTCTCCTGCAGGGTGGAGCCTGTTTCGGGGATGTCTTCGGTAATGCCCAGCGACGCGGGCGAAACAAGTTCGAAATCCGGTCCGAGGATCTCGGCGGCCTCGCGGAGCTTGCCCGGATTGCCTGTGGCGAAAATGATCTTCATAACAGCCGCAAAGTTAGCAGGAAAAGATGAAAATTAATGCTTATCTTTGTCTTGACTATGCTGAAAGAACCGGAAATCAACGGTCTCGTCGGGCGGATGTTCGACGAGATCCAATTCACCCGCGAGCCGGCCGGCCTTTACGACCCTCTCCGCTATATGATTGAAATCGGCGGAAAGCGCGTCCGGCCGCGGCTCTGCCTGACCACTTATTCGTTCTTCTCCGAGAACTTCAACGAAGGCATCCTCGCCCCGGCTTCCGCCCTGGAGGTCTTCCATTCCTTCACCCTGATGCACGACGACATTATGGACCGCTCGCCGCTGCGCCGCGGGATGCCCACCGTCTGGAAGAAGTGGAACGAGGACACAGCCATCCTCTCCGGCGACGTGATGCTGATCGACGCCTACCGCCGCATCGCGCTGGCGCCGGCCGCCGTGCTGGACCGCGTGCTCGCGCTCTTCACGCGTACGGCCGCCCAGGTCTGCGACGGACAGCAGTACGATATGGAATTCGAGTCGGTGGAGGAGGTGCCGATGTCGGAATACGAAAAGATGATCGGCCTGAAGACGGCCGTCCTGCTGGCCTGTTCTGCGGAAATGGGCGCCCTGATCGGCGGCGCTTCCGACAAGGAATGCGAAGCCCTCTACCGTTATGGCTACGAACTGGGAATGGCCTTCCAGGTGGCGGACGACTACCTCGATGCCTTCGGCGACGAGAAGGTTTTCGGCAAGCCCATCGGCGGCGACATCGTGAACGGCAAGAAGAGCTGGCTGACCGTCCGCACGATGGAGAAGGCGCCCGACAGGGCCGCTTTCCTGAAAGCCTTCGCCCTCCCGGCGGACAGTCCGGAGCAGAAAGCCGCCAAGATCGCAGCCGTGAAAGACATCTACCTGCAGCTCGGGGTGGACCGTGACGCCAAGGAGGAAATCGTCCGTTTCACCGGGCGGGCGATGGACGCCGTCGCGGATGCCGGCCTGAGCCCCATCCGGACGGAAGCCCTCCGCCGTTTCGCGGAGAAACTCGTCGGCCGCGCAAAATAATGGAAGGAGTCGCGACGGTCGTCAAGAACGCGGGCAGCCACTACCTGCTGAGCCTGCTGCCTGCGTGGGAACCTTTCCCCGCGGTGCTGCGCGGCAAGGTGCGGCTCGAGCGCAGCGGCGCCACGAATCCCGTGGCCGTGGGCGACCGCGTCCGTTATGAACTGGAAGGGGAGGCCACAGTGGAACATCCCGCTGTTATCAAGGAAATATTCCCCCGCGACAACTACCTCATCCGCCGCTCCACCAACCTCTCGCGGCAGTCGCACGTCATCGCCGCCAACCTGGACCAGGCCGTGGTGGCCGTCAGCCTGTACTTTCCCGAGGTCAAGCTCCCGTTTCTCGACCGTATCCTCGTGACCTGCGAGGTGTACAAGGTGCCTGTGCTGATCGTCCTGAACAAGGTGGACCTCTACCGGGAGGAAGCCTGCGGGCAGGTGGCGTATTTCAAAAGCATCTATGAAGGCGCCGGATACCGGGTCCTGGAGACCTCCTGCCGCACCGGCGAGGGCATCGACGCCCTGCGGGAGCTTTGCCGGGGCCGCGTGAACCTTTTCACCGGCGAATCCGGCGTGGGCAAGTCCAGCCTCATCAAGAGGCTCGACCCTTCGCTGGACCCCAAGATCGGCCGGATCTCCGACGCGCACCTCCAAGGCAAGCACACCACTTCCCTTTACGAAATGTATCCCCTGGCAGGGAGCGGTTTCATCATCGATACGCCCGGCCTGCGCGGTTTCGGTCTCGTGGACCTGGAGAAGGAAGAGATTTCCAAGTATTTCCCGGAGATGCTCGCCGTCACCGACCGCTGCCGTTTCGTGCCCTGCACCCACACCCACGAGCCCGGCTGCGCCGTGAAGGAGGCCGTGGACGAGGGCCGCATCAGTCCTGAACGCTACAATTCCTACCTCGGGATGCTCGAGGAGGACAAGAAATTCCGATGAATCGGAAAGAGCTCAACCGGGAGATTCTCCGGCTGTCCGTTCCCAGCATCCTGGCCGGGATTACCGTGCCGCTGGTGGGGATGGTGGACACCGCCGTGGCGGGCCACCTGGGCGGCGACGTGGCCGCGCAGATCGGCGCCATCTCCGTAGGCTCAATGGTCCTTTCGCTGCTCTACTGGGTTTTCGGTTTCCTGCGTACCGGTACGGGCGGGCTGACCGCCCAGGCCTTCGGCCGGCAGGATCCGGCGGAAGCCGGACGCATCTGGCTGCGCGGCGTGGGCCTGGCGCTGCTCGCCGCAGCCGCGGCCCTGCTCCTCCAGTGGCCCTTCTTCAAGGCCGTGATGCTCATTCCCGACGCCACGCCGGAAGTGAAGCAGCTTGCGGAACGCTATTTCTTCATCCGGATCTGGGCGGCGCCGGCCACGATGAGCCTGATGGCCCTGCGCGGCTGGTTTGTGGGGATGCAGAATTCCGTGGATTCGATGTGGACGGACCTGATCGTGAACGGCGTGAACATCGCCGGAAGCATCCTGCTGGCCTTCGGTATCGGTGCCTGGCCGGGCCTGGGTTTCGCTGGAATCCCGCTTGGAACTGTCATCGCCCAGTATTGCGGCCTGGCGTATGCGCTGTGGGTCTGCCGCCATAAATACGGCCGCAGCGTCTTCTCCCACCTGCACCGGGAAGATTTCCGTGCCCTGCTGCACGACGGTTCGATGGGCGCCTTCTTCAAGATGAACCTGGACCTGATGGGACGCTCCCTCTTCTTCATCCTCATCTACATCGGATTCACGATGATCTCGGCCGGATACGGCGACCTGATGCTCGCGGCGGGCTCCATTTTGATGCAGCTGCTGATGTTCTTCAGCTACTTCACCGACGGCTTCGCCTATGCGGGCGAGGCGCTGTCGGGACGCTTTATTGGAGCCAAGGATGCGCCGATGCTTCGGCGCAGCGTCCGGGCCGTCTTCACCTGGAGCGCAGGCATCGCGGTGCTGTTCATCGGCATCTACGCCACCATAGGCCTTCCCGCCGTCCGTCTGCTCACTTCCGACGGCGCCGTCGTACAGGCCTGCCGGCAGTTCCTGCCCTGGCTGCTGCTGATGCCGCCGCTGGGCTGCGCCGCCTTCACCTGGGACGGCATCTATATGGGCGCCACCGCCTCCCGCGGTCTGCGCGACTCGATGGCGCTGGCCGCCGTGGCCTTCTTTGCCGTCTGGTATGCAGGCAAATGGCTGCTGCATCCCGAAGGAGCAACAGCCATCCATCTGTTGTTTGCCGCTTATTTCGCGCATCTGCTGATGCGGACCATCCTGCTGACGGCACGCTGGCGCAAGGAGGTCCTTATCGTTTAGGACTAGCACTGAAAAAGTCCAAAAACGGTGCGACCCCCAGTTTCAAAACCGGGGGTCGCATCGTTTTTCGCCTTTATCGGGTCCAGTGGCTAGCCTTTGCGGAGGTTCAGGATGGGTTCAAGTTCTGCTAGTTTCAAATGAACCACCCGAGCGATTTGTTTGGTCGAAGTCCCAGTCTCTTTTTTGAGAATTCGCGCCAGAGAAAGCCTTTGTGCTGCGGTCAGACGGATAATTCTGTCCTCTCCGAATAGTTTCCCGGCCATTTTCCTGGCCAATGTTGAAATCTCCCCGTCGGGAAGGGAGACCGATGATTGCCGCATTTCCAGATTAATATCCTCCTCAACCCGTTTGTTTAAGTAGAATTGATAATCCTGGGTTGAATTGAACTGCCGTTCCATCAACTTGTAGTTGACGAATTCTCCAGGCCAGATCAACCCGTCAGGCAGTAATACCCATTGTTCTGGCACATCCGTTTTACTGTTGAACAGACGCTTACGAGCATTACGCGAGATGCTGTCCACCGTTTTTCCGAATGATCGGATCCAGTCCGTGTCAGCGAACATCAGTGAAGCGGAACTCCACCGATACCCTGCAGGGGAAACTGGCATTCCCGCTGCCGTCGGATTCCGATGAATATAGGCGATTGTTGTCCGGAGGCGCTCCTTGTCACCAATGAGCCAGTGACCGATCAACCATTTTTTACCGGGACCATTTTCTACACCGTGATGATGCAGCCAGAGTTCCGTGGCTTGTTTGTAATTCTCCATAAACAGACAACAATCTTCTTCCAAACCATAGAAGATGAAATGGACGTGATTATCCATCAGACAAAAGCAGATGACCTGGACGGGATGTTCCAGTCCTAAACGGCATAGACAAAGAGCAATCCTGTTGATTCCGGCAATGAACTCGGCAGTAGAACAGAAAAGAGTATCCTCCTTCAGGCCTTCGGTGGCGAAATGATAAAAATGAGGTTTATTCATAATCTCCAGTTTAGTTCAGGAAGATAAGAAGAATCTTTCGAGAGCGGAAGCCCGTTCGTCACAAATGAAAGAATCTTTGTGTTTTTTCTTTTTTATTATTTGCCCTGAAAATGCCCAATAACGATGCGACCCCCAGTTTCAAAACCGGGGGTCGCATCGTTTTTCGCCTTTATCGGGTCCGGCTATTTATAGTACATTGAAAGCTCGAGACTGTCCACATACGGAGCAAGGGCCCGGTTGAAGGTCTCGTAATCGGTGGAGTCGCATATCTCCGCCGAAACGGGCAGAATCACGTCCACCACCTTCGTCTGGTTGTGAAAGGTGATCATCACCGGGATTCCCAGGGTTTTTGAGATTCCCCGGATCTTCATCCGGCCGCGTTCGGGGATATCCAGAATCTTCTCCCTATCCTCAAACGGAGGCAGTTTCTCTCCGTCCACGAACAACTCGGGATCATCCAGGTCGGCATACAGGCGGCAGGCGCCCATACAGATCGGATCCCATCCCGTGCCCCAGGTCAACTCCCAGCGGGAATACAACCAGCCTTCATCCTCTTTGACTCCAATCAACAGCATAATCCTCAGTTTACAAATGCTTTAAATCAATACCAGTTCCACCGGGCAGTGGTCGGAACCGAAGATTTCGTTGTGGATGTCGGTTCCGGCGATGCGCGGGGCCAGGCCCTCGGAGACCAGGAAGTAATCGATACGCCAGCCCACGTTCCTCTCGCGGGCGGCCATCCGGTAGGACCACCAGGAGTATTTGGCCTCACCCGGATGGGCGTCACGCCAGCTGTCGCGGAAGCCTGCGGCAAGCAGTTCCGTCATCTTGGCCCGCTCCTCGTCGGAGAAGCCGGCGTTGAAATGGTTGGTGGCCGGGTTCTTGAGGTCGATCTCCTCGTGGGCGACATTCATATCGCCGCAGATGACGACTCCCTTTTTCTGCGCCAGGCCGCACACGTAGGCGCGGAAGGCGTCCTCCCACTGCATCCGGTAGTCCAGGCGCTTCAGGCCGTCCTGCGAGTTGGGGGTATAAACATTTACGAGGTAGAAATCCGGCATCTCGAGTGTGACGACACGGCCTTCGCGGTCGTGCTCGTCCACCCCGATGCCGTAGCTCACGGACAGCGGCGTGTGACGGCTGTAGATGGCCGTCCCCGAATAGCCCTTCTTCTCGGCATAGTTCCAGTAGGACTGGTAACCCAGGAATTCGAGGTCAAGCTGCCCCGCCTGGAGCTTGGTTTCCTGCAGGCAGAAGAAATCGGCGTCGAGCGCTTCGAAAGCGTCGGCGAAGCCTTTGCCGGCCACGGCGCGCAGGCCGTTGACGTTCCAACTTATCAGTTTCATAGGGCTAATATACGCAGAAAATTCGTATCTTCGCCAAGATATATCCAAGAAAGGCTATGCGCGAATTCTTCATTACCAATACGCTGTCCCGCCGGAAGGAACTGTTCGTCCCCATCCATCCCGGCCACGTGGGAATGTATGTCTGCGGACCCACCGTCTACGGCGACGCCCATCTCGGCCACGCGCGTCCGGGCGTCACCTACGATGTGCTCAGCAAGTTCCTGCGCCACCTGGGATACCGGGTGCGCTATGTCCGCAACATCACGGACGTGGGGCATCTGGAGCACGACGCCGACGAAGGCGAGGACAAGATTGCGAAGAAGGCGCGGCTGGAGCAACTGGAGCCGATGGAGGTCGTGCAGGCCTACACCCTGCGCTACCACGAGGCGATGCGCCTGCTGAACGTGGCGCCGCCCTCCATCGAGCCGCGCGCTTCGGGCCATATCATCGAGCAGATCGAGGCCGTGAAGAAGATCCTGGCCGCCGGCTATGCCTACGAGAGCAACGGCAGCATCTACTTCGACGTCGAGAAGTACAACCGCGACTACCACTACGGCATCCTCTCCGGACGCAACCTCAACGACACCCTGGAAGGCACCCGCACGCTGGACGGGCAGGGCGACAAGCACGCCCCGTACGACTTCGCCCTCTGGAAGAAGGCGGAGCCGGAGCACATTATGCGCTGGCCGTCCCCCTGGGGCGAGGGTTTCCCGGGCTGGCACCTCGAGTGCTCGGTAATGGGCGAGAAATACCTCGGCCGGGAGTTCGACATCCACGGTGGCGGAATGGACCTGATGTTCCCGCACCACGAGTGCGAGATTGCCCAGAACCAGGCCTCCCGCGGCACCCAGGGCGTTCATTACTGGGTGCACAACAATATGATCACCATCGGCGGTCAGAAAATGGGCAAGTCGCTGGGGAACTTCATCACCCTGCCGGAACTCTTCAGCGGCGACCACCCGAAGCTCGCCCAGGCATACAGCCCGATGACGGTGCGTTTCTTCATCCTCCAGGCCCACTACCGCGGCACGCTGGACTTCTCCAACGAGGCCCTGCAGGCCGCAGAGAAGGGTCTGAAACGGCTGATGCAGGCTGCCCGCGACCTCTACGCGATGGCGGGCCGCAAGGTGCCGCAGTACGCCTACGGCGAAGAACCGGTACACATCGCGCCCGACACCTGCCCGGCCGACAATGCGGCGGTCAAGACTGTTTTCGACGGCATTTACGAGGCCCTCTGCGACGATATGAACACCCCGGTGGCCCTGGCGCACATTGCCGAGGCCGTTAGGATCATCAACTCCGCCAAGGCGGGCCAGGTGAAGCTCTCGAAGGGCGACCTGGACACCCTGGTGCAGCTGTTCGACGACATCGTCTTCGGCGTGCTCGGCCTCAGGGACGAGGAAGCCTCGGCCGGAACGAGCGGCAAGGTGATCGACGGGCTGATGCAGATGGTCCTGGAGCAGCGCGCAGCCGCCAAGGCCGCGAAGGACTGGACCACCTCCGACCACATCCGCGACGCGCTCGCCGCCCTGGGAATCCGCGTCAAAGACACCAAGGACGGAGCCGAATGGACGCTGGAATAGTGGACCTCATCTGTCATTACGATTCTCCGCTCGGCGGAATCACGCTGGCCGGTTCGGGAGATTCCCTGACCGGCCTGTGGCTTGCCGGGCAGACACATTTCGCAGCTACGCTCAACGGTCGTTGCGAAGAGGGGTGGATTCCGGTCTTCGACGACGCCTTCCGCTGGCTCGACAGCTATTTCGGCGGATACGTCCCCAGCCTGACGCCGAGGCTGGACTTGCGCGGAACGTCGTTTCAACGGACGGTCTGGCGTGCCCTCCTGGACATCCCCTACGGGACAACGGTCACGTATGGAGACATCGCCCGATGGCTGAATTCCTCACCCCGGGCGGTCGGCGGCGCCGTAGGGCGCAATCCGGTGTCCCTGATCGTTCCCTGCCACCGGGTAGTGGGTGCCGGCGGACGCCTGACGGGCTATGCCGGCGGCCTGGAGCTCAAAGCCCGCCTCCTGGAGCTTGAACGGACCGGAAACCTTTCCCCCTGGACCCGATAAAGGCTGAAAACGATGCGACCCCCGGTTTTGAAACTGGGGGTCGCATCAGTTTGGGCCGTTTCCGGTGCCGGCCGGCGGATCATTCTCCTTTCCGGAGGTCTTCGATCTGGGCGAGGAGCTCGTCCGTGCCGTCCAGGATGTCCCGGCGGACCTTGAGGCCCGCGAACAGGCCGACGGCCAGACCGACGCCGACGCCGCAGACCATCGGAATGACGACATCCCTGTCGGACAAACCCTGACGGAAGAAGAAATCCCAGACGAGCAGGCCGATCCAGACAATCAGCATCGGAATGCCGATCTTCAGCCACTCCGCGTGCATCTTCCGGAACTTGACCAGTTCTTCTCCGGCGGACACGAGGTCCCGGTCCAGGCGGGGGAGATGCGAGTTGGTGATGGCCGTCGCGACGATGCATATCAGCATAATCACGAAGGAATAGATCAGAAAGGCGAGGGACATTCCCAGACCGTAGAAGGAGCCGAGGCTCAGGATGGCGGCCACGCCGGCGATATAAGGAATCCGCGACTTGAAGCGGATCCGGTCCAGCCGGCGGGAGCAGGCGTTCCGAAGGAGGTTCTCGTTGACGATCTTCTGATCGTCGAGCATTTCGCGCAGCTGCTGCATCTGCCGCTGCATTTCGAGGAGGGTGTTATCGTTCGTTTCCATTTTACTGCATCTTTTTGAGTTGTTCCTTGATCCTGACCAGACGGACTGACACGTTCTTCGGGCTGATGCCGACGATCTGGCCGATCTCCTCATAGCTGAGGTTCTCCAGCCAGAGCAGGACGATGGCGCGGTCGAAGGGACCCAGTTTGCCGATACGGTTGCGCAGCAGGCCTATCTGGCGCGTGTCGGCATCCTGGTCTTCGAACAGGTCGATGTCCATCGACAGCGGACTGGTCTGCGGCCCGCGTTTCTTCTTCCGGTCAGAAGAAATGCAGGTGTTCAGCGCCACTTTCCAGATCCAGGAACCCAGCGCGCTTTCCCCTCGGAAGGTTCCGGAGCCCCGCCAGAGGTTGATCAGGGTTTCCTGGAAGAGGTCGGCTACCTCGTCCGGGTCGTTCGAGAACATATAGCAGACGGTGTAGATCGTCCCTTTATGCTCCCGGATCATCGTTTCGAATTCACGTTCAGTCATTATCTGGTCTTGTTGTTTCTGCCCATTAGACGCGGAAACGAACGAAAAACTACAGAATATTGAAAAAAACCATACAAGTTTTTCCCATATCACAAAGATAAGGAAAAAGCGTATCTTTGTGTCAATGGACAAGAGAGAGTTGGAAATTATGGCGCCGGCGGGCGGTTTCGACTGCCTGCAGGCCGCTATACAAGGCGGAGCGGACTCCGTCTACTTCGGCATCGGACGGCTGAATATGCGCAGCCGTTCTGCGAGCAATTTCCTGCCGGAAGACCTGCCGGAAGTCGTGCGCATCTGCCGCGAGGCGGGGGTGCGGAGCTATCTGACGCTCAATATCACCCTCTTCCAGGAGGACCTTTCCGCGATGCGGGAGGCGCTGGACGCCGCCCGGGCAGCCGGGGTGGACGCCGTCATCGCGTCCGACATCGCCGCCATCCAGTATTGCCGCCGGATCGGGCTGGAGGTCCATATCTCCACGCAGCTTTCCATCTCCAACGTCGAGGCGCTGCGTTTCTACGCACAGTTCGCCGACGTGGTCGTGCTCGCACGCGAGCTCACGCTCGACCAGGTGAAGGACATCTATGAAACCATCGTCCGGGAAGGGATCTGCGGCCCTTCGGGGCAGCTCGTCCGCATCGAGATGTTCGCCCACGGGGCGCTTTGTATGGCCGTCAGCGGGAAGTGCTACCTCTCGCTGCACGCGGCGGGAGCCTCGGCCAACCGCGGCGCCTGCTACCAGGTCTGCCGCCGCAGCTACGAGGTCCGCGACCGCGAGACCGGGAACGAACTGCTTGTCGACAACGAGTACATTATGTCCCCCAAGGACCTCTGTACCATCGAGTTCCTCGACCGCATCGTCGACAGCGGCGTACGGGTGTTCAAGATCGAAGGCCGCGCCCGCTCCGCGGAATACGTCAAGCGCTGCGCCTCCTGCTACCGTCGGGCGGCCGACGCCGTCTGCGACGGGACCTACACGCCCGAGCTGGCCGCTGCGCTGAAAGACGAACTCGCCGAGGTCTTCAACCGCGGCTTCTGGGACGGTTATTACCAAGGCGCCCGGCTCGGGGAATGGAGTGCAGTTTACGGCACCCACGCCACCCGGCGCAAGGTCTATCTGGGCAAGGTGACCAACTGGTTCGACCGCATCGGGGTGGCGGAGATTTCCGTGGAGACGACGGACCTGCACCGGGGCGACCGCCTGATGGCCATCGGCGCCACCACGGGCGTGGTGGAATTCGACGCCGATGACATCCGCCTGGAGTTCGACCCCGTGGAGCTTGCGCCGAAAGGCAGCCGCTGCTCCGTACGGGTTCCCGTGGATGAATGCCCCGACGGCAAGCTTCGCCGCGGCGACAAGGTTTTCCTTTGGAAAGAAGCCAACGAAATATGAGAAAGTATCCCATCCTCCTGTGCCTCCTTGCGCTGGCCGCCTGCCAGCCGGCTGCCGTCCGCATCGACACGCCGCAGGGCGCCCTGTACCTGAAACCCCTCGCGGAAGATGCCATCCGCGTCCAGCTCATCCCCGAAGGAGCCCCCGGACTCGAGGAACTGATTTTCACCGAGCGCGTCAAGACGCCCCGATACAGCGTGGAACGCAATGGCGGCGACGTCACGGTCCGTACGGCCCGGATGGCCGCCGAGTACCGTTCCGGTGCCCAGACGCTCCGCTTCCTGGATGCGGACGGGAATCCCCTGCTGGAAGAGCGCAGCCACGCCCTCGTGCCCGGCACGGTGCAGGAGGAGCCGGCCTGGTCGGCCCGCGCCGTCTTCGACTCCCCGCAGGGTGAACATCTCTACGGCACTGGACAGTTCCAGGACGGCTACCTGGACATCCGCGGGCTCACGCGGCGCCTCACGCAGGTCAACACGCAGATTTCCCTGCCGATGATCCTGTCCAGCCGCGGCTGGGGCCTGCTTTGGCACAACTACGGCCTGACGGATTTCAACTGCGCGGACAACAGCCTGAAACTTACGGAAACCCGGGAAGACGGCGGTTCCGTGACCGTCAACGCCACGGGGACCGCCGGAAACCGCCGCGAAATGCGCTTCTTCCGTACCTTTACCGGCGAAATCGAACTGCCGGAAACCGGAGAATACGCCCTGCTGCTCGACGTGGGCCGCGATATGGCCCGCCGGCAGTACCTGGCCGTCGACGGGGAGCCGCTCATCGACATCTCCAACACCTGGCTGCCTCCCACCGCGGCCGTCAAGGCGCAATTGTCCGCCGGCAGGCACACGCTGGAAGTGCAGGGCACCTTCGGAGACGAACCTGTCGTCTATTGGCGCGGCGTCACGGATGAAACTTCTTTCACCTCCCCGGTGGCGCAGGGCCTCGACTATGTCGTCTTCGCGGGCGGCGCGGATGAGGTGATGCACAGTTTCCGCACCCTCAGCGGGCACGTTCCCGCCCTCCCGGACTGGATTTTCCGCTACATCCACTGCCGCGAACGTTATGACACGCAGGACGAACTGCTTACGGCCGCCAGGCGCCTTCACGGGGAAGGTGTTCCCGTGGGTACTATCGTCCAGGACTGGCAGTGGTGGGGCAAATACGGCTGGAACGCGATGCAGTTCGACGAGGACAAATACCCCGACCCCAGGGCGATGGTGGACGAACTGCACGCGATGGACCAGCACCTGATGCTGTCCGTCTGGTCCAGGATCGGGCGCGACGCCGAACTCGGCAAGGAAGCCGCAGCCAGGGGTTATTACATCGACGACACGGAATGGATCGACTTCTTCCAGCCCGAGGCGGCCGCCTTCTATTGGGACAACTTCCGTTCGAGGCTCCTTCCGACGGGCATCGACGCCTGGTGGCAGGACGCCACCGAGCCGGAGAACGACGACCTGAAGGGCCGTCGGATCGGTCCGGACAAGATTCCGGGAGAGTGGTACCGCAACGCCTATCCGCTGAAGGTCATCCAGACCGTCTATGAGGGCCTGCGCCGCGATCAGCCGGACCGGCTGCCGGTCATCCTCACGCGCAGCGCCTTCCCGGGCATCCAGCGCTACGGCGCCGTGACCTGGAGTGGCGACGTGGGCAACGACTGGGCCACCCTGCGCCGACAGATCGCGGGCGGTCTGGGCCAGATGGCAGCCGGCCTGCCCTGGTGGACCTATGATGCCGGCGGCTTCTTCCGCCCGCGCGACCAGTATTCCGACCCGGACTACCAGGAGCGGATGATCCGTTGGATCCAGGCTTCCGTATGGCTGCCGTTTATGCGCGTGCACGGCTACCAGAGCCACACCGAACCCTGGGAATACAGCCCGGAGACGGAGCGCCTGTTCAAGGCCGCCATCGCGCAGCGCGAAGCCCTGCAACCCTACATCCGGGAGAACGCACGGCGCGTCTGGGAGGAGGACTATACGCTGATGCGTCCGCTGCTCTTCGATTTCCCGCAGGACGAAGAAGCGCTGAGGCAGGACTGCGAATGGATGTTCGGCCCGGACTATCTCGTCTGCCCCGTCACGGAAGGCGGTGTCAGCAGCTGGACGGTCTATCTGCCTGACAATGAAGGAGGTTGGGAGGATGTCCGTAACGGCGCCCGCTATGACGGCGGGGCGAGTTACGAGGTTCCCGTAGACCTGGAAGCCATACCGGTATTCAAACGGCTGAATTAAAGTAAGGTGCCGAGGAAACGTTGTTTTTCTTCCGTGCTGAAGCCGCGGAGGGAAGCGTAATGGTCGACGGCGGCAGGGGAGAGGCGGCGGATTTCCGGGTAGGAGGCCTGCGGATGCGCGAAAATGAATCCGCAGATACTGGCGTCGGGAACCATCGCGCAGGACTCCGTGAGGCGTATGTCCAGCACTTCTGCCCCGGGCAGCAGGGCGAGGATGTCGCGTTTGAGGCTGTGGTCCGGGCAGGAGGCGTAACCCGCGGCGGGCTTGACAATCCGCACGGGCGAGCCCTTCGGCAGTTGTTTTTCCAGCTCGGCGTCCAGCCATCCGGAAGCAGCCTCGGCCAGGGTCAGGCGCAGGGACCGCTCGAGCATCGGTTCGTACTCCATTTGGCAGGCGGGACAGTCGCAGCCGTTGGGATGGGAGGAATGGACGCTTATAGCGAACATTCCTGTCGGGGAATCGAAGCCGAAATCGGCAGGCGCCACGAAATCTGCCAGTGAGCGTCCGCCGGCGCCTTCCTGGCGCAGCATCGGCAGGCGCCAGGCGCCGCCGGCGGCGACGATGACGTCATCTTCGGCGTGACAGGCGTTGAAACGGGCGGAGATGCGGATGCGGCACAGGTTCTCGCGTTTCATCGCCTCCAGCCGGTCGATGGCGTCGGCGCTTAGTTGGACGGTCTGAGATTCCGGGTCAAGCCCGGAATGACGGTCTTTTATTCCCCAGATGGCATAGAACAGCTTCCAGTCGAACCAGGGCAGCACCTCGGCAATGGTGAGTTCGCGCGCCGGGATGTCGGCGAAATACTTGCCGCGCAGGAAACTGTCGGCGGGGAAGGACGTCCGTCCGTCTTTCGCAGGCTTGACCGGCGAATCGCCGGACCGGTAGAGGGTCCTGAGGTCCTCTTGCTTGCGGTGTTCTTCCGCTTCGGTGGCTGCGCGGTCGGACATCAGGCGTCCGGCGAGCACGGCGCTGGCCGAGGCGTCGGGGGCGTAGAAGACGTGGGCATAGAGCGGGGCCAACTTGACGGCGGTGTGCAGCGCGGAGGTGGTGGCGCCGCCGATCAGCAGCGGCGTTGTGAGCCCCCGGGCGGCCATCTCCCGGCAGAGTTCCTCCATCTGGAAAAGCGAGGGCGTGATGAGTCCGCTCACGCCGATGAGGTCGGCGCCCCACGCGGCGGCGCGGTCCAGGATGGTCTCGCGCGGCACCATCAC
>JAFYZZ010000078.1 GCA_017548445.1 Bacteroidales bacterium
CTCCTGCGGGCACACGCGGCCGCAGACGGCGGGCAGCGAGGAGTCTTCCGCGATGACGGCGGCGGCGCCGGCGACGTTGCCGGCGGCGAGCTGCGCGATGAAACGCGGGATCTGCAGGCCCACCGGGCAGGCCGTCATACAGCGGGGATTCTTGCAGTTCAGGCAGCGGGACGCTTCCAGGAGCGCCTCTTCCTTATTGTAGCCGTAGCATACTTCTTCGAAATTGGTCGCGCGGACCTTCGGGTCCTGCTCGCGCACCGGTACACGGGGAATTCGGTTCGCCATATTACTTGCCCCTCCCTATTTTACAAACGTGTTTCTCATTCGCCTCGGCCTCTTCGGTCCTGTACTGGCCCTGACGGCGCATCGCTTCGTTGAAATCGACCTCGTATCCGTCGAACTCGGGGCCCTCCACGCACGCGAAGCGCGTCTTGCCGCCCACGGTCACGCGGCAGGCGCCGCACATTCCGGTGCCGTCCACCATCAGGGTGTTCAGACTCACGATGATGGGGATGCCGAGCTTCTTCGCGGTGAGCGTGGTGAACTTCATCATAATCATCGGGCCGATGGCCACCGCCTGGGTGTACCTGCGGCCGTCTTCCACCACCAGCTTCTCCAGCAGGGCCGTCACCATTCCGTGGAAGCCCTCCGAACCGTCGTCGGTGCAGATGAACAGGTTGTCGCACACGGAAGCCATCTCCTCCTTGTAGATGAGCAGGTCCTTCGTCTTTGCGCCGATGATCACGTCAACGGCCACGCCGCGGGCGTGCAGCCACTTGGCCTGTGGATATACAGGGGCGGTACCCACACCGCCGGCGATGAAAATATAACGCATCGCGGAGAGTTCCTCCGCGCTCTTCTCTACGAAATCGGACGGCAGGCCCAGGGGGCCCACCACGTCGGCGAACGCCTCGCCGGGTTCGAAAGCAATGATGTCGGCGCTGGACGCTCCAATCTGCTGCGTGACGATGGTCACGCTCCCCTTGGCAGCATCGTAATCGCTGATAGTGAGCGGGATACGCTCTCCCTTCTCGTCCGCGCGGACAATCAGGAACTGGCCCGGCTGGGCGGCGGCTGCGAGCCGCGGGGCCTCCACTTCCATCCGACAGATCGTCGGAGTCAGCATCTCTTTGGACAGGATTTGATACATAGCTGCCAAATATACACAAAAATATCCCGGCTTGTTCTCCAGGCCGGGATATTTTTAAGAAATTTTAAGATTAGAAGCGGTAGCGGAGACCGAGGGCGATGCCCTGCCAGCCGAAGCCGCCGTAGTTGAAGTAGTACACCGGCCTCCAGTCGAGGGAGATGTTCAGCGGAACCGAAGGAATCTCGAATTCCACACCGAGCTGGCCGGCGATACCGGCGTTGAAGCCACTCTCTTCAGCGTGATTGTAGAAGCCAAGCTGCACGCCGGGGCCCGCATAGAAGTTGCAGATGCCGGAGCTCCCCAGGATGAAGTCGTAGATGCCGGTCACATAGAAACCGTTGGCGGCCAGGAAGCCGAGGTCGGCCTCGAGGAAACCGGCGCCGGTTCCGTGCTGATAGGAGAGTTCACCACCCCAACCGGCGCGGACACCGAGGGCGCGGGGCTGAGCGGATGCGACGGCAACGAATGCGAAGACCGCCACGAGAATAGCAAGAACTTTTTTCATAATGATAACACTTATTTAAAGGGTTAAACGATTCCGGAAAAACCGAGGAAAGCCAGGGCCATAATGCCCACGGTGATGAGGGCGATGGGCAGGCCCCTGAAGGCCTTGGGCACGTTGCAGCCCGCCAGATGTTCGCGCAGGCCGGCAAACAGGCACATCGCCAGGCCGTAGCCCAGCGAGGTGGCCACGGCGTACACCACGGCCTGACCCAGGTTGAGCATATGGGGGGCGCCGCCGCCGAAGGCGAAGCTCTTCGTCACCACGGTGATGGCCACGCCCAGCACGGCGCAGTTGGTGGTGATCAGCGGCAGGAAGATGCCGAGCGCCTGGTAGAGCGAGGGACTGATCTTCTTCAGCACGATCTCCACCATCTGCACAAGGGCGGCGATCACGAGGATGAAGGAGATGGTCTGCAGGAACTCCAGGCCGAAAGGCACCAGCAGGTAGCGGTTCAACAGGTAGGTCACCACGGTGGCGAGCGTGATCACGAAGCACACCGCCCCGGACATTCCCGTGGCCGTGGACAGCTTGTTGGACACGCCCAGGAACGGGCAGATGCCGAGGAACTGCGCCAGCAGGATGTTATTGACGAAGATCGCCGATACGATGATGAGGAAATACTCCATAGCGCGTCCTACTTTTTAGCGAGATACTTGTTGAACAGGACCATCAGGTAGCCGAGCACGAGGAAGGCGCCCGGCGCCATCACGAAGGCGAGGATGCCGTCGCCCGGCAGGAACTTCCAGCCGAAGAGCGATCCGCTGCCGAGGATTTCGCGGACGATGCCGATGACCGTCAGGGAAATCGTGAAGCCTATGCCCACGCCGATGCCGTCGAGGGCGGACTCGCCCACGGAATGCTTGTTGGCGAAACCTTCCGCACGGCCGAGCACGATGCAGTTCACGACGATGAGCGGGATGAACAGGCCGAGCGTCTCGTAAGCCGCGGGCGTGAAGGCCTGCATCAGCAGCTGGAGCACCGTCACGAAGGTGGCGATGACGGTGATGTACACCGGGATGCGCACCTTGTCGGGCACCATCGGGGCCACCAGGGAGATGACGATGTTGCTGAGGATCAGCACGAATGTCGTCGCCAGGCCCATTTCCAGGCCGTTCAGGGCCGAGGTCGTGGTGGCCAGGGTCGGACACATACCGAGCACCAGCACGAAAGTCGGGTTGTTCTTGACGAACCCGTCGGTGATGAAATGCCACTTACTCATTGTCCTGTCCTCCCTCAACTAATTTCTGATATACGGAAACGGCGTTGGACACCGCCAGCGCATAGGCGCGGGAGGTGATGGTGGAAGCCGTGATGGCGTCCAGGTCGCCGCCGTCCTTCTTGACCGCAAGGGCCTTCACGGACGGGTCGAAGCCCTGGAACTGCGAGATGAAGTGCCGGTCCGTCGTGCACTTGGCGCCGAGGCCCGGGGTTTCGCTGTGCGAGAGGACCGCGGTGTTGTGCACTGTGCCGTCGGAGGCGATGCCCACCATCAGGGTGAGCGCACCGCCGAAGCCGGAGGTCGTGGAGATGACCGCATAACCGGCGCCGTCCACCTTGTAATAGGTGTAGTCGGTGCCGTTCACGCTGACGCTCCCCTGTTCCGGCTCGGCCGTGAATTCCGGCAGCACGCGGGCGATGGAAGCGATGGTCTTGGCGCGGGCGGCCTCGTCGATCGGGCCCTTGGTCACGGCGTAGGCAGCGCCCACCACGGCCGAGCACACCAGGCACACCGCCGTCAGGCAGAGCGCCATATTCCTGAGTGATGATTTTGCCGCCATACTACGCCCTCCCGTAAACTTTCCTGTGGAACCACATATTCAGAAGCGGAACGGTACAGTTCATCAGCAGGATGGCGAACGACATTCCCTCCGGATAAGCGCCGAAGTAGCGGATCATCATCGCGATCAGGCCGATGCCCACACCGTAGACGACCCCGCCCCAGCTACTCATCGGCGAGGTCACGTAGTCCGTGGCCATAAAGAGCGCGCCGAGCATCGTGCCGCCGGTCAGCAGGTTGAAGACCGGGCCGGTGTAGATGTCGGGATCGATTCCCTGGAAGATCAGGGAGACGAGCGCCATCGTGCCCAGGATGCTGAGCGGGATCCACGGTTTCACCACGCGGCGGACCAGCAGATAGACGAAGCCTATCAGCAACGCGCCGGCGGAGATTTCACCGGCGGAGGCGCCTATGTCCCAAAGCATTGAAGCGGACGTGTATCCGTTGGCATCCAGGAACTGGGGGATGGTGGAGCCGGACCTCAGCGCTTCCTTGAGGGCACTCAGCGGCGTGGCCCCGGAAATGGCGTCCGGCACCGGGATGAAACCGGGCGTAGGCGTCCAGTCGGTCATCTGGGCCGGGAAGGACACCAGCAGGAACACGCGCCCGGTGATGGCCGGGTTGAAGACGTTCTGGCCGATGCCGCCGAAAGAAAGCTTCGCGATGCAGATGGCGACCACCGCGCCGATGGACACGATCCACAGCGGAATCGAGGACGGCAGGTTCATCGCCAGCAGCAGTCCCGTGACCACGGCCGACAGGTCGCCGACCGTCGAGGGGCGCTTCATCATCCATTTGGTCACCGCCCATTCCAGCAGCACGCAGGAAGCGACGCTCACGGCCAGCACCAGAAGCTCGGCCCAGCCGTACACCAGCACGGAAACGAGGATCGCAGGACACAGCGCGATGATGACGTCCCGCATAATCGATGTCGTGGAGACGTCGGCGTGGACGTGCGGAGAAGGAGATACGAGATACTTCTTGTCCATAGGCGGTTACTTTTTAGCGCGTGCGCGGATGACACCCATCACCTGGCCTTTTGCCTGACGGAGGTTGTCCAGCAGGGGGATGTGGGCCGGGCAGCTGTACAGGCAGCAGCCGCATTCAATGCAGTCCTGGGCCGCGTGTTTCTCGAGCCCTTCGAGGTCGCCGGCCTTGTAGAGGCGGTTGAGCAGGAACGGCTCCAGGCCCATCGGGCAGGAGTCGGCGCACTTGCCGCAGCGGATACAGGCGGTCTCGGTCTTGCGCCGGGTGGACGCCTCGCTGAGGTAGAGCACCGCCGCGGTGCCCTTGACCGTGGTGGCGTCGAGGTTGCTGACGGCCTTGCCCATCATCGGCCCGCCGCTGATGATCTTCGCGGCCGTCTGCGGGATGCCGCCGGCCTGCTCCACCACGAAGGAGAGCGGGACGCCGATCCGGAAGAGATAATTGTGCTGGAGGTTGCCGGGCAGATTGTCTCCGGTAACGGTCAGCACGTTGGTGATCAGCGGCTTGTTCTTCTGCACGGCCTCATACACCGCCAGCGCGGTGCCGACGTTCTGCACCACGGCGCCCACGTCGATGGGCAGGCCGCCGGACTTCACCTGGCGGCGCATCACCGCGTCGATGAGCTGCTTCTCGCCGCCCTGCGGATACCGCTTCTTGAGAATCTTCACCTCGATGCCCGGATAACCGAGTTCCGAGACGGCTGCACCCATCGCGCGGATGGCCTCGGGTTTGTTTTCCTCGATGCCGATCACGCACTGGCATCCGCCCAGCACCTTCTGCATTATAGCGGCGCCCACTACGATTTCCTTCGGGCGCTCGATCATAATGCGGTAGTCGCTGGTGAGGAAAGGTTCGCATTCGGAACCGTTCACGATCAGGCATTCCGCCACCTTGCCGGGAGGCGGGCTGAGCTTGACGTGGGTGGGGAAGGTCGCTCCGCCCAGGCCCACGACGCCGCCGGCCTTGATCCGGGCCAGGATGTCCGCCGGGTCGTCGGGGATGGCGGTCACGAGCGTCTTGCTGCGGTCGACGGCAGGATCCCACTCATCGCCCTCGACGGCGATTTCCACGTGCATCACGGGATTGCCGGCGAGGTCCTTGCGCGGGGCGACGGCCTTGACCGTGCCGGACACCGGAGAATGGATGTAGGCGGAAATGAACCCGCCCGGCTCAGCAATCACCTGGCCTACCTTCACGGCATCGCCCGGGGCCACCACCGGCTTGGCCGGGGCGCCCAGGCTCTGGGCCATCGATACATAGACCGTCTGCGGGAGCGGGAGTTCCTCTATGGCGCGTTCGCGCGCGAACTTGCTGTCGTGGGGATGGACGCCGCCCATCGAGAATGTCAGTTTCTTAGCCATTCTGCACCTCCTTTTTTTCTGCTGCGGCCTTCGCCTTGCGGTCGGCGATGCGTTTCTTGACGGCGTCCTTGTCAAGCTCCTTCGGGAAATTCACGCCGTGGATGGCACCGGTGGGACACATCGCCTCGCATTCCCGGCAGAGCTTGCACTTGGTGAAGTCAATGTACGATACGTTGTCCGTGACGGTCACGGCGCCGTGCTGGCAGGTCCTCTGGCACAGGCCGCAGCCGATGCAGGCATTGGCGCAGGCCTTCCTGGCCACGGGGCCCTTGTCCTTGTTCACGCAGAATACAGCTTCGCGCATCCCGCGCGGTCCCTGGTTGCGAAGCTCGATGATGTGCCTGGGGCAGGCCTTGGCGCAGGCGCCGCAGGCGGTGCACTTCGCCTCGTCCACGACGGGGAGCCCCGTTTCAGGGTCCATCGACAGAGCGCCGAACTGGCAGACGGCCGCACAGTCTCCGCAGCCCAGGCAGCCGTAGGAGCAGCCGGTGTCGCCGCTGTACAGCGCCGCTTTCACGCGGCAGGACTGCACACCGTCGTACTCGTTGGTGCGGGGCCGGGCGGCACAACTGCCGTTGCAGCGGACCACCGCCACCTGCGGAGCCTTCTTCTCCACGGTCAGGCCGAGGATGGAGGCCACCTTCTGCATCACCTCGTCGCCGCCCACGGGGCAGAACTGATTATCCAGATTGGAGGCTTTGACCGCCGCATCGGCGAAGGCACGGCATCCGGCGAAGCCGCAGCCGCCGCAATTGGCGCCCGGCATCGCCTTCTCCACCTCGTCGATCCTCGGATCCTCCTCGACCTTGAACCGCCGCGCCACCCAGAACAGGATGAGCGCGAGCAGCAGGCCCAGGACGGTCAGGATTGCGACAGTCCAGATAATCGTATGTGTCATTATGTTCTAATGTTAAATATGTAGTCTTTCCTGAGGCGTCCGCGCAGCAGCCAGATGATGCCGTAATAAACCGCAACGACACCGATGGCGACGGCTCCCGCAAGCAGTTCGGAGCCTTCTGCGGCAAGGATGCCGAGCAAGGCCGCAACCAGCAGCAGCAAAGGCACGACGTATGCGAGCCATACGGCCTTGTGCCCCATCGAGGCGCGCAGCACCACCTCCACTTCGTCTCCCACGGCATAATCGTCCCAGCCGCGGGTGGGCAGTTCCACTTCCTTCAGTTTCGCGTCGCCCAGGCCGCACAGCCCCTTCGCGTGGCAGGCCGAGCAGGCCGGCTCCGAGACGATCTGCACCTTCGTCATCTCCGGAGTCACCGACACGATGCGGCCGCGATGGGATATTTCGCTACTCGAACCCATTGCCGGCCATATTGTTCATCGCGGAATCGATGGTCATCGAGCCCGCACGCATATCCAGGGCGTCGTCCAGTTCCACGAAGCGGATCTGTTCGCTCTTGAAAAGCATATCTATCTCGCAGGTCTCGCCGTTGCGGTGCTTGGCGATGATGATCTGCGTCTTTTCCTTGTCTTCCGGGTTTTCGCTGAGCCCCACGAAGTCGGGGCGGTGGATGAAGATGACCATATCGGCGTCCTGCTCGATGGAGCCGGACTCACGCAGGTCGGACAGCTGCGGCTTGCCGCCGCCGCCCTGCCGCTGCACCGCCTGGCGGGACAGCTGCGAAAGGGCGATGATGGGCACGTCCAGTTCCTTCGCGGTGGCCTTGAGCGTCCGGGAGATGGCAGCCACTTCCTGCTCGCGCATACCCTTGAGTTCGGGAGGACCCTGCATCAACTGCAGGTAGTCCACCACGATCAGGCGCACGCCCTTGTTCTTCACCAGGTTCTTGGCCTTGGTGCGGAATTCCATCAGCGGCAGACCCGGGGTGTCGTCGATGTACAAAGGGGCTTTCGAGAGGGCCCTGAGCTTGTATTCCAGCTGTTCCCACTCGTAGGCCTCCAGGCGGGTGCCGCCCTTGATCTTGTCGGCGCTCAGGCCGGACTCGGAGGTGATGAGACGCTTGACGAGCTGGATGGCGGACATCTCCAGCGAGAAGAAAGCCACGGCCATATGGTGGTCCACGGCGGCATTGCGCGCGAGGTTCAGCGAGAACGCCGTCTTGCCCACGGAGGGCCGCGCCGCCAGGATGATCAGGTCGGATTTCTGCCAGCCCATCGTGATGCGGTCGATGCTCACGAAACCGGAAGGCACGCCGTTCAGGCCCGTGCTCTTCTGCATCTCCTGGATATCGCCCATCGCGAGGTTGATCAGGCTGCCGATGTCCTGCACCTCACGGCGGACGTTGCTCTGGATGGCGTCGTAGACCTTGCTCTGCGCCTTGTCGATCAGGTCGTCCACCTTGATGGAGTCGTCGAAAGAGTCGCGCAGGATGTCGTAGGAAGCCGTAATCAGGTCCCGCTGGATGGTCTTCTGCTTGAGGATCTTGATGTAGTACTCGATGTGCGCCGCGGAACCCACCTTTTCGGAAAGGTTCGCCAGCGTGACGGTACCGCCCACGGCCTCCAGGTCTCCGGAAGCCTTGAGCTCGCTGCTCACCGTGATGATATCCACCGAGGTATGGTCCGCGACCAGGCGGCCCATCGCCTCGAAAATCATCCGGTGCTTGGGGTCATAGAAACAGGAAGCGGTAAGCTCCTCCATCGCGAGGTCCACGCAGGAGGGCTCGAGCAGCATCGCGCCCAGCACGGCCTGCTCGACGTCCGGCGCCTGGGGCGGCTTGTTGCCGATTTCCAGGCCGAGGGTGTCGAGGCTCACCGCACCGTCTTTCTTGCGGGCGTTGCCGGGACGCTGCGCAGGCATTCCTCCTAGATGTCGGGATTGACGATGATGCGTCCGCAGTGCTCGCAGATGACGAGCTTGCGGCCGGAAGCGATGTCGATGATGCGCTGCGGCGTGATGGTGTGGAAGCAGCCTCCGCAGGCGTCGCCGTAGGTGCCGTCCTCGTTCTTCGGGAAGAGGGTCACCACGGCCAGGTGGTTGTGCGCGTTCCCGCGGATGCGCTCGTAGGCGCTGAGGGTGCGCTCGTCGATCTTGGCGGCAAGGGCCTCGCGCTTCGCCACGAGGGCCTTCTCCTCCTTCGCGGTGGACTCCACGATCACGGCCAGCTCTTCCTGCTTGGCCTTGAGGTCCTCCTCGCGGATGATGATGCGGTCGCCGATGCGCTCCTGGTCCAGTTTGCGCTCCTCGATGGCGGCGCGGGCCTCCGTGATGTTCTTCTCCGCGATGGCGCGGAGCAGGCCCTGGTTCTCCAGTTCCTTGTTGATGGAATCGTATTCGCGGCTGTTGGAGATATTCTCCAGCTGGGAACGGTATTTCTCGATTTCTCCGTCCAGTTCGACGATCTGCCGGTTGGCGGCGTCGATGCTCTGGTTGTAGCCGTCGATCAGCTGGGAGATGCGCTCGGACTTGGCGCGCAGGCCGGCGAGTTCCTCTTCGAGGATCGCCACCTCGGCGGGCAGTTCGCCCCGCTGCTGGACCAGCCTGTCAATGGCGACGTCGGCCGCCTGGAGTTCATAAAGCGTCTTGAGTTTTTCCTGGGTGCTCTGCTCGGACTCCGCGAAGGACTTCTGCAGGGAAACGAAAGTTTCACGCTCATCGACGGGCGTCACCGGTTTCGTTGATTTCTTGGTGGTAGCCATATGGTTTTCTAGAATTAATCGTTATTTATTTCGCACACGTCTGCAATTTGCAAAGTTAAGAAATATTTTTCTTAATCTCCACAAGTTGCGCCCGGATTTGCTTCAGGGATTCGAGGGCCTTGACGCTCCTGTCCACGGGGCGCCGGTCGGCGGAAAGCTGCAGGGCGGCGCCCTCCAGCGTCAGGCCGCGGTCCTTGACCAGATAGTGGATCTGCTTCAGGGTCTCCAGGTCAGCGGCGGTGAACTGCCTGTTGCCCTTGGCGTTGCGCTGGGGCTTGATGAGTTTCGGGAAAGAATTGGACCAGAAACGGACGAGGGACACCGACTCTCCCAGGGCTTCGGCCACTTCGCCGATAGAATAATACAGCTTCTCCATATTTGTTAATCCATTGTTTGCATCGTATTCACGGACATAAAGAGCATATTCGCATACTCTTCCGGCGTCACCGAGGCGAAGAAATGGCCCACCGGGTCCATCGCCGCCCCGTCGCGGCGCAGTTCGTAGTGCAGGTGCGGCGCGAAGGCCTGTCCGGACATTCCCACGGCGCCCAGCACCTGGCCCGCGCGGACCCGCTGCCCGGCACGGACAGCCATACTCTCCAGGTGGGCGTACACCGTCTCGTAGCCGCCGGCGTGCGTCACGCGGACCGTGTTGCCCGTAGAGCGCGACGAGGCGGCCGACACCACCGTGCCGTCCGCGGTTGCCAGCACCGGCGTGCCGCGCGGGACAAGGATGTCCACCCCCTCGTGGAACACATAGGCCTTGTAGAAAGGATTGATCTTTCGGCCGGCGGAAGCGCCGATCTGCGGATAGGAGATGTCCTTCACGGGCAGGGTCATCGGCGGCAGGACGGCCGCCGAGTCGGACAGGGCGCGGAAGATCCGCAGGAAAGCCGAATCCACCGCCGCGCTGCGCCGCAGCAGGCTGTCCGCCTTGATGTGCGTCCGGGACACCAGGTCGGCGTCCGGGATAGTGTCGATGGCCGGGAGGCCGTGGCCTTCCGATATCGGGTCCAGGCCCGGCGTGCCCGAATGGAACACCAGGCCGTAGATGTCGTTGTCCTTGTGCTGCAGGCCGGCGATGGCGTCGCCCAGCAGCTGCTCGCGCTCTTCCAGGCCGGGATAAAGCTGCTCGTATAGCCGGAGCTCGCGCCGGAGGCTTCGCTCGGTGTCCGTGCGGAACAGCAGCGCGAAGGCAAGGTAAGTCAGCACCGCCAGCGTGAAGGTGAGCAGCATATAGACCAGCAGGGTCCTCACCGCCTGCCAGATCTTGCGCGGCGCCTCGCCGAAGTGGAAACTCTCGGCGTCGAATACGAAAAGTTTCCTCCTAGCCATTGCCCTTCCTCCTTCTTCTGAGCAGTTCCGTCGTGCTGGAACGCTTGCCGGCGGGCGATTCCTCGCGGCGCGTTTCCACCATAGACCGGTACTCGTCCAGCGGCATATTGAAATCCATAAAATTCATCGGGTCCACCTTCTCGTCGCGGTACACCACCTCGTAGTGCAGGTGCGGTCCGGTCACCTTGCCCGTGGAACCCACGGTACCTATCTGCTCGCCCCGTTTGACCTTCATCCCTTCCACCACGGACATATCGTTCAGGTGCGCATAACGGGTCTTGTAGCCGTATCCGTGGTCGATCACGATCTCGTTGCCGTAACCGTTGAACTTGGAGTTGACCTCCACCACGACGCCGTCGCCGGTGCAGTAGACCGGCACCCCCCGGTCCGTGGCGAAGTCCTGGCCGGCGTGGTTCTCACTTCCACCATACACCGGATCGGTGCGGTAGCCGAAACCGCTGGAAAGCAGCACCTTGCGCTTGTCGGGAAGCAGCGGCGGCACGCTCGGCACGCAGGAGAGCATATCGCCTTCCTGGCGGGCCAGCACGCCCACTTCATCCAGCGACTTGCTCTGGATGAAGGCGCGTTTGGTGAGGTTGTCCAGGCGGCGGACGGAGCGCGACAGCGAAGCGTTTCCACCCAGCCTGTCCAGTTCGGCGTAGCGGTTCAGGCCGCCGAGGCCGGAGTTCTTGACCTCGTCCGGAATCTCGCCCAGGCCATAGATGGAGCGGTAGACGTCGTCGTCCCGCTGCTCGATACCCTCCAGCGTTGCCTCATAAAGGTCCAGCCGCTGCCCCAGCACGTCCATCCGCGCCTCCCACTCCGCCACCCGGCGCTTGAGCAGGGCGGTCTTCGGGAGGTCCCAGTGGAACACAGACGTATAGAGCCAGAAGTACAGGAACACAAAGCCCACGGCAAGGACCAGGGCCAGCCCCGCCCGGACGTATTTGAGATACCCGGGCGGCTCCTGTTTCTCATACAACAGCGTCTGAGGATTGAGGGCGTACTTCGGCATAAGGCTGCAAATATACTCATTTTTTGCGAATTACGGTGTGTTACCTCAAGTGCGCGCCTGCGCGTTTCTTTATTTGGCTGAAAATGATTACTTTTGTGGTTCGAATTAATTTGCAGAAATATGACCTCAAAGGAAATCAGACAGAAATTCCTCGATTTCTTCGCTTCGAAGGGCCACGCCATCGTGCCGTCCGCGCCGATGGTGGTGAAGAACGACCCTACCCTGATGTTCACCAACGCCGGGATGAACCAGTTCAAGGACATCTTCCTGGGCAACGCCAAAGCCCCCTGGCAGCGGGCCGCCGACTCGCAGAAATGCCTGCGCGTCAGCGGAAAGCACAATGACCTGGAAGAAGTCGGACACGATACCTACCACCACACGATGTTCGAGATGCTGGGCAACTGGAGCTTCGGCGACTATTTCAAGGCCGAGGCCATCGACTGGGCCTGGGAACTGCTTACAGGCGTGTACGGGATCGACAAGAACCTCCTTTACGCCACCGTGTTCGAAGGCTCCGCCGAGGACGGCACCGAACTCGACGAGGAGGCCCGCCAGGCCTGGCGCAAGTACCTGCCGGAGGACCACATCCTCCTGGGCAACAAGCACGACAACTTCTGGGAGATGGGCGACACCGGCCCCTGCGGCCCCTGCTCCGAGGTGCACATCGACATCCGCACCGCCGAAGAGAAAGCCGCTTCCGGCCTTCCGGGCCGCGAACTGGTGAACAAGTCCGACCCGCACGTCATCGAAATCTGGAACCTCGTGTTTATGCAGTTCCAGCGGATGGCCGACGGCCACCTGGAACCGCTGCCCGCCCGCAACATCGACACCGGTATGGGTTTCGAGCGCCTCTGCGCCGTGCTCCAGGGCAAGAACAGCAACTACGACAGCGACGTCTTCACCGGGATGCTCACCCGCATCGGCGAACTCTCCGGCCACAAATACGGCGAGAATGCCGACACCGACGTGGCGATGCGCGTAATCGCGGACCACATCCGCGCCATCAGCTTCAGCATCGCCGACGGCCAGTTGCCTTCCAACGTAAAGGCCGGCTACGTCATCCGCCGCATCCTGCGCCGCGCCGTCCGCTACGGTTACACGTTCCTCGGCCTCGGAGAGCCTTTCCTCTGCCGCCTCGTGCAGCAGCTCGTGGACGATATGGGCGAAGCCTATCCCGAGATCGCGAAGCAGCAGACCTTCATCGAGAACGTCATCCGCGAGGAGGAAATGGCCTTCCTTCGCACCCTCGACCGCGGCATCCGCCTGATGGACGAGTGCCTGGAGCGCAGCAAGGACAGCAAGGTCATCGCCGGCGCCGACGCCTTCCGCCTCTACGACACCTACGGCTTCCCCATCGACCTCACGGAGCTGATCGCCGCCGAGCACGGCTATACCGTGGACCAGGCGGGGTTCCAGGCCGAACTGAAGCAGCAGAAGGACCGCGCCCGCAACGCCACCGCCAACACCTTCGGCGACTGGACGGTCTACCACGAAGGCGAGAACGTGGAGTTCACGGGCTTCGACGGCACCGAGGTGGAGGGCGCCCTGCTCCTGAAGAGCCGCACCGTAGTCCAGAAGAACAAGGAGATGCTCCAGCTCGTCTTCGACCGCACACCGTTCTACGGCGAGATGGGCGGCGAGATCGGCGACACGGGCGTGCTGACCGCCGCCGACGGCGAGCAGGTCAGGATCCTCAACACCGTCAAGGAGAACAACCTCACCATCCACATCGCCGAGCGGCTGCCGCAGGACTGCACGGGCGCCTTCCGCCTGAGCGTGGATGCGGAGCGCCGCCAGCGCATCGCGAACAACCACAGCTGCACGCACCTGCTGCACCGGGCCCTGCGCGAGATCCTCGGCAGCCACGTGGAGCAGAAGGGTTCCTTCGTGGGAGACCAGGGCTTCCGCTTCGACTTCTCCCACTTCGAAAAACTCTCCGACGAGCAGCTCGCGGCGGTGGAGAAACGCGTTAACGAGCTGATCCGCAGCAACTTCCCGCTCGCAGAGAAACGCGACGCCACGATGGAGGAGGCCCGCGGGATGGGCGCGATGGCCCTCTTCGGCGAGAAATACGGCGACCGCGTGCGCGTGGTGCGCTTCGGTCCGAGCGTCGAGCTCTGCGGCGGCTGCCACACCTCCGCCACGGGTAACATCGGCTTCTTCAAGATCACGGGCGAATCGGCCATCGCCGCCGGCATCCGGCGCATCGAGGCCGTGACCGGCGAACGTGCCGAGGAACTTGTCTTCGGAATGCAGGACCTGCTGAAGACGGCCCGTTCCTTCTTCAACAACGTCCCCGACCTCGAAGGCGCCATCCGCAGGATGATCGACGACAACGCCGCCTTCAAGAAGCAGGCGGAAGAGTTCTCCCGCCAGAAGGCCGCCGAACTGGCCCGCACGCTGTCCGCCCGCGCACAAGAAGTGAACGGCATCAAGCTGATTGCGGTGGAACGCGGCAGCCTGCCCGGCATCGATCCCGCCCTGATGCGCAACGCGGCCCTCGCCCTGCAGAAAGAGCTGAAGGGCACCGCCCTGGCCGCCGCCTATGAAAGCGACGGCAAACCGCAGCTGATGCTGATGTATTCCGACGACCTTGTGGCCGCGGGCCGCAACGCCGGCAAGGACATCCGCGACGCCGCCAGGTTCATCCAGGGCGGCGGCGGCCAGCCCGGCCTCGCCACCGCGGGCGGC
>JAFYZZ010000079.1 GCA_017548445.1 Bacteroidales bacterium
CGCTGCGCTGCTTCGCCGCCGGGCCGTGGCCGCAGGCGGCGAGCGCCGCGGAAAGCATCGACTCGGACGGGTCGCCGAGCGCATAGCCGTCCAGCGGATTGTCTTCCACCGCCACGTCCGGCGCCAGGCCGTCCGGCATACAGAGCGTCACGCCATTCTTGTCGGCGAAACGGGAAATCATCACGTACATGCCGCGGTTCTCGGTATAACGCTTGCCTTCTTCCGCACGCCGCGCGCCCAGCTGCTCCGAGTAATCGTCATAGAATTCCGCCGCCGAGAGCGGCAGGCCGCTGCAGTATTTGCCGTGCGTCCGCGTGCCGACCAGCGTCACCGGCATAAACGCCTTCAGGTCGCAGAGCAGGGACTCCGACGCGGAGGCCGTGTTGTCTTCCACGATCGCGAAGAGGCGCCCGACGCGCACGTTCGCGCCCCGGGTGCTGAAGCGGTAGCGCTTCCCTTCCACGGTGAAAGAGAAATCCTGGGTGAAATACGTCTTCGTGTCCTCGTCCCGGCCCGCGAAATACTCGGTCAGTCCGGCGTTGTAGATGTCCGTCGAGAGGACGCCGCCGGCTTCGACCACGGGCTCCGGCGCAAGCAGCGAAGCCAGGAACTGCTCGGCAAGCGCATAGCCGCCGGTGTTGTAGCGCAGGTCCAGGATCAGGTCCGAGATCCCCGCCGCGCGGAAGGCCTGACACGCTTCATTCAGGCGCTTGTAGGACTCGAGCGTAAATTTGTTATAGAACAGATAGCCGACCCGCTCCGTCCCGAAGTCCAGGACCTTGTAGAGCAAGACCGGGTCTTCATACATCGCCACGGGGTTCAGGGTCACCACCCGGTCGTCCGACAAGGTCAGGGTCACCGGGGCGGCGCCGCTGAGCGCACCGGGCACGACCTCTTCGTAGTTCGAGACCCACAGGACCTGACTGTTCAGCTCCATGATCCTGTCGCCCCGCTTCAGGCCGGCCGTTTCGGCCGGACCGCCGGGATAGGTGAAAGTCACCACCGCCATGACCCGGCGCTTTTCGCCGTCCGCATAGCGCAGCTGAAGCCCCAGACCATACGAGGCATCCGACTCGCCCGAGACATAGGAGACGAAATCGTCATAATTTTCCAGGTACTGCGTCCAGTGGTCGATCTCCTCGCCGGTGGCGGAGTCCCGGAAACGGGCTGCCAGCACCTGTTCGGCCGGATCGCCGTCGTCTTTCCAGGCTTTCAGCCTGTCCGTCACCTCCTCGTTCCACAGATAGTAGAGACGCATCGTGTTGTGCGCGAAAAGGTTCGAATACAGGACCTGGTCGCCCTGTTCGCGCGTAACCACCGGCAGCTTGCCCGTCAGGATATCGAGCGGCCAGAAAAGAGAGATGCAGGAAGACAGGCCCAGCACCAGCAGGACCAGCGTGAAGGATCTAAAGAAGCGTTTCATCCAGTTTAGAAAGAATAAAAAGGGTGCAGGGACAAGCCCTGCACCCGGATTATCAGATTAAAATCAGAATGCGTAGCCCAGACCGACCATCAAGGTGTTGCCGAGCGTCTTGGAGGCAAGCAGGAAAGCGGCATCGAGGTGGAAGCCGGCGAACTGCACGCCCAGGCCCAGCGAAGCGTAGGTCGGGATGGCCTTGGCGTTGTCGCCATAGTGGAAACCGCCCCGGAGGGACACGATTTCCGCAATGGTGTACTCCACGCCCAGGCCCGCCATCAGCGCGCCGTTGAAAAGGTAGTCCGCCTCGGCGGAAGCCGTGAAACCGGCCACGGAATACGCGACACCGGCCCGGGCGATCCCGGGCTGCGCGTAGTTCTCGCCGCCGTAATTGACCGGCGAGCCAAGGTTGCAGACGGAGAGACCGGCGGCCAGGCCTTCGTGCTGATATTTCAGGGAAATGTCGGCGCCAAAGGCATTCGCCTTGGCGCTCTCGGCCAGCGTCGAGGACAGATAGCGGAGCGTGAGACCGGCGGACAGGCCGTCGACGATCTTATACGCGAATCCGGCAGCGACGGCGAACTCGGTCGGCGTGAAGCTGTCCTTGACACGGCCGTCCTTGCCCACGATATCGTAAGCCTGATAGGACATATCCTTGAAAAGCAGACCGGCGGAAAAACGGGAAGACAGCTGGTAGAAACCGGCGGCGGAATACACTTTCGTGCCGGCAACTTTCGGCTGCCAGTTGGCATAGCCGGCCGCCACGGCCATCCGGGAACCGGACAAGGCGGTCGCAGCCATATTGTTCTCCAGGGCATAGGCATCCGCGTCCCGGGCGACACCCGTGTTCGCAACGCCGGCAGCGACCGGATCAGGGTTGACATTCAGGAACGTGACGCCCTGGGCCCGGAGGGCCGTAGCGCAGACCGCAAGGGATATAAGCGTAAAAAGAATTCTTTTCATAACACCCGATTAAAGTTTGACGATGGATTTCTTGATCTGCTCGCCGTTGTAGTCAAGCAGGACGGTATAGACGCCCGGTGCAAAAGACCGGACATCGACCTTGGCCGGATCAAACGGCGTGATGGTCAGGTCGTCCGAATACACGGTCGCACCGGAGGAGCTGACGACGCGCAGCGAAGCCGAGGCGGTCTCGCTCGTGCGGACATACAGATAATCCGAAACCGGGTTGGGATAGACATCCAGGGCCTGCGAACCATCGCGGATGAGCACCTGGAAAGACTGCGTCGCGGATTCGCCCCGCACGTCCGTTCCGGTAACCGTCACGGTAGCGTAGCCGTAGTTCATCGGGGTCAGGTAGAACTTGCCATCCTGAGCGGTCAGATTGATGACAGTTTCATTGCTGATGGAGAAGGTGTAAGCAAGCTCCTCGCCGTCTTCATCCCGGAAATAGTCCGAGCAGGCAAACTCCTCGGTCACGGCCGCCTTGGAATTGAAGACGCGGTCTTCGAACTGGGTGGCGATGACCGGGGCGTGGTTCTCCAGCACCGTATACTTGATGGCCTGGCTGGCGGTCGCGCCATAGGTGTCGGTCACGACGAGGGTCGCGGTAAACGTACCGGAAGGAGACGCCGGTCCGTTGACGACCACCTTGGGCATATTGCGGACCAGGGTGTCGAGGACCAGGCCTTCGTTCTCCCGCTGGAGCTCGATGGTATAGAAGTGGTCGTCCGGTTCGATGATCTCGAAGCCGAGGCTCTTGACCTCGTGCGGCTTCAGGGAGACCGAAGTGCCGTCCTTCGCCTGGATGACCGGTTTGGAGTTGCCGCCCGTCGTCACCTCGGAGACGGCCGTAAGTCCGGACACGTTGCCGGCCAGGTCCTTCGCCGCCGCGGCGACATAATACTTC
The DNA here is from genome assembly GCA_017548445.1 of Bacteroidales bacterium. Next base: position 3,288 of record JAFYZZ010000079.1, read on the forward strand.
TTGTTGAATTCCAGGCCGATGATGGTGCCTTCCAGACGGTCTCCGGGCTTCATCGTTTCCTCCAGATAGAACTGGCCGAACATCAAGTCGTCGGAGATGGCGGAGAACGAAGAAGTACTATAGTACACCATGATGGAGGTCGGGATGTCGTCGTCGGCGTCCTTGGGCACGGTCACCGAGAACTTGAGGTTGTTGGACTGCGCCGAGGCGGAGAAGGAGCCCGGAACTTCCGGAGCGGCTCCGCCCTGCCCGGCGATCGCGCCATAGGCGTTGATCAGGCCTGCGCCCATCCCGAATTTCTTGTTGAAGGACTGGATGGGGACGGCGCTTTCCACCATCCGCTTCTCCAGTTCATCCGGGGTGAAGCCCGCGCCACCGAACTTGGACACGATAAGTGCTGCCACGCCCGAGACGTGCGGACAGGCCATTGAGGTACCCTGATAGTATCCGTATTTGTTGCCGGGGAAGGTGCTCAGGACCTGATTGCCTTTCTTGGCATCTCCACCCGGTGCGGTGATATCGATCCAGTCGCCATAATTCGAGTAATAGGCGCGGCGGAAATCCGCACCGACAGACGCGACGTTGAAGATGGGGCCGTAACCGTTACCGCTCACATCCTGATTCTCGTTGCCGGCGGCAAAGATGACGATGCCGCCCTTCATCGGGCCGACCTGCACATCATTCTCGTCGAGGCCGGCATATTTGATGAAATAATCGACCGCGGCCTGCAGGGACTTGGGCGTCTCTGTCGCCTCCAGATAGCCCCAGCTGTTCTGGCTGATGACGGCGCCGTGGTCGGCGCCCCATTTGATGGCCGCGGGGCCGGCGCCAGAACCTTTATCCCCTTCAAAGATCTGGCAGGACATCAGCCGGACGCCCTTGATTCCCTTGGCGGCATCGCCGCCGGCGATACCGCAGACACCGATGCCGTTGTTGTTGACGGCGGCGATCGTACCGGCCACGTGCGTGCCGTGGTCGTCGGGCGTCACCTGGTAAGTGTCGTTGCAGAAGTTATAGCCGAAGCGGGCGTCTCCCTTTTTCTCAGGGTTCTCCCACATATTGGCGGCCAGGTCCTTGTGCGTAAAGTCGATGCCGCCGTCGACGACGGCGACAATGACATCTTCGGAACCGGTCGTATACTTCTTCCAGACCGGGAAGACATTGATGTCACAGCCACTGACGGAAGAAGCCGCAGAACCATCGTTGTAATAATGCCACTGGTCCGGCAGACGGGGATCGTTGAACGGGAGATTCTTCGCGGCGTTCTTGGCGGGACGCACCTCTTCCGGAACGACGACCGGCGTTCCGGAGATATGCTCGGCTGGAATAAATTCGACCGATTCCACACCCGGCAGGGCGGACCAGTCCTGCGCGGCCTTGGTCAGGGACACTTCGGGATCATAATCCACGACATACCAGCGATGCAGGCCTTCGCGGCGCGTTCGGGCCTCGAATTTACCCGCCTCAGGAAACAGACGACGCATCTTCACGATGCCGCTGCCCTGAAAAGACTTAACCTCCGGCAGGCAGACCAAACCGTCTTCACCGGTCTCCCGCTCGAGCTCCTGGGTCATCTCTTCACTGAAATAGACATTGAGACGCTCCGCGACCCGGGCGCTCGCAGGCAGGTCCAGGCCAAAGATTTTCGCATCCTTGTCCGGCTCACGGGTCTCCTGCAGACCATTGGTAAACTGGGCGCACCCGGCGAACAAAGCAGCCAGGCCGACCAGCATTACAATTTTCTTCATATTTTAAGGATTTAAAAATTCCAACAGCGCGACCAGGCTCTCCGGTCGGTTCCACTTGATCTTGTGGGTTTTGATCCAGGCCTTCCATTCTGCCACACGGCCCTCCGTAAGGTCATTCTCGACTGCCGCGCGATTCGCCTTCACGACGTGGCCGGGATACACGAGATAATAGGTCTTGAGCAGACCGATCATCTGCCCGTCGCTGCGGGATTGCATCAGGAGCATATGATTCTGACTAATCGTACTGGCCTGTTCGACGGAAGACAGTTTGCGCGTGGCCGACGTCTGGGAGGACGAGCCATAGGCTCCACCCGTTTCCGTCAGGGCGGCAAAGTCCCCCAATACCTCTTCGACGACGCAGCCGTGCGCCGACTGGGCGACGACGCGCATCATCTCTCCTTGGACCTGCAGGAAGCGGTCGTCACCGATCTGCACGCCGACAACCTCCTCCATCGCCGCTTCCCGGATCAAGCCTTCAGCGTCCAGGAAATGCAGACGACCGTAACGCAGATGCACGTTCAACTGCTGGGCGCGTGCGGCGCCTCCTGTGGCTTCAACAAGGCCCTCCCGGAATTCCGGAAATAGATAAGGCCACTTGGTCGTGGGCTCCTGTGCGGAGACCACGAAAGGCAGGATCATCAGGATCAAGCCTGTCAAAATGTTTTTTTTCATGGTAAGTCAAAGTTAAACATTATCTCTAAAAAAAAAGCACCCGTCCGCCAAGACGGGTGCTTCAAAAACCATATCTCGCTTAAAGCTTGGTAGCGATAATCTGAGGATACACGATGCCGACATAACCAAGGCCTTCGAGGAGAGCGTAGAAGCCATACTCCGTACCGAAGTCGAGGCTCTTGACATTGCCGTCAGCATCCTTGACAATCTTGACAGTCAGGGAGCCGGTCTTGCCCACCTCGTCCTTAAGGCTCAGCCAGTAGAGCGTGACAGGAGTTCCATCCTTATACTTATATACGGAAGTCTGACCGAACGGGATGGTGATGGTCTCCAGGTCCTCATCGACATTGCCGTAGAACATCGTGTCGTCAGCGGCCCAGTTAGGATTGCCGAACAGGTCGAAGAACCAGACCATGTGGTCGTCCTTCTCATCCTTGTAAAGTGCCATCGGCCAGACGGTACCGTCATCGGAAACCGCCTTGTAGTTGCCAATCAGGGCACTCATCGGATGGTCGACATCGCCGACAGTAACCGTGCAGGTGGACAGATAGCCCAGAGGGATATCGTCATTCTCGACCAGGCTCACGGTGAACTTGAGGTCACCGGTATACTGCGGATAGTAAAGGATTTCGAACTCGATGTACTGGGTACGGTGCTCAGCATCGAAAGAGAGCGTACCGGAAGCGGTCTTGAGGTTGAAGTTGACACCGGCCTTGGCGGTACCGTCGGTGACGGTGAACTTGACAGTCTCCTCCAGGCCCTTCACGGAACCGAGCGTCACGGGCAGGCGAAGGATCTCCGTCTGGGCGGTGATAGAGCCGTCTTCTTTGATGATAGCCTCGTCAATAATGGCGGAAGCGCTATCGAAAGCGACGAACGCGTTGGCGTCATCAAACACCGGCGGGAGGTTCTTGTCGCAGGAAACGGCGGCAAAGACACCGGCAAACAGGGTGATATAAAGTAATATCTTTTTCATAACGCGATCGAACTAGATTAATAGTTTTCGTTCTGGATCAGGTTCTCGTTGACTTCGAGCTCCGTCTTGGGAAGCGGAAGGGCCCAACGATAATCAGGGAACGGGACGTTCTGGTTCTTCTCCTGCAGGCCGAAGCAGGCCGCACGGTTGACCGGGAGACCCCAGCGGGCCAGGTCGAAGAAATAGTGGCCTTCCCAGGCAAGTTCCTTGCGGCGCTCCGTGCGGACAGCCTCCATACCGGCGGCGGTCAGAGCGGAAGCACCACGATGGGACGTGATGGTGTTGAGGTCGGACAGCGCGTCGGTACCGGAAACGGAAGCACCGTTGAGAAGCGCCTCGGCACGGTTCAGATACATCTCGGAGAGGCGGAGAACAACAGCGTTGTTGGCATCCGGCGTAGCCAGACCCTTGCCCTCATACTTGAGGGTCCAGAAGAGACCGGCCGTTTCGTCCTTGTCCTGACGATACATCTCGCCACGGACATCACCGTCATCATAGAGGGCGAGGAGCGCCGGGCTGGCGATGCAGTCGCCGTAAGCGCCATCAGGATAGGTCATATAAGAGCAATCCAGGTTCGATCTGGTGTTGATGTCCTTATAGGCCTCGAAGATTACCTCGGAGCCACCGACATTGCCGGTCCAGGCCTCCGCATACTCAGATGCGCTGTAAAGCTTGAAATCCTTGTTGTTGATCACCTTGGTGGCATAGTCGGCTGCGTTCTGCCACTCGCCCATATAGAGATACACGCGGGAGAGCAGGGCCTGGATGGCCGGAAGGGAGACAACCGCTTTCTTGTCGGTGACACCGGCACGGACATACGCCGGATCGATCGCCGTCTCCGCTTCCTTGAGGTCCTTCACGATGTTCTGATAGACCGTCAGGACATCGTCACGCTCCGGGCGACCGTCAGGGTCCGTATGATAGACATACGGCACACCGGCCTTCTGGGCGGCGGACAGGGAAGCCTGGTTGGCCTTCACATAGTTGTAAGGAAGCGCATAAAGCGTCACCAGGTCGAAATGGGCCAGCGCACGGAGGAAGAGGCACTCAGCCTTCAGGTTGTCAAGATCCTTCGCGGTCACGTCAGCGCTCTCCTTGCCCTCGAGGTTGTCGATCACATTGTTGCAGCAAGAGATGACCGTATAAGCATACCTCCAAAGATCGGAAGTAGCATCAGCCGTATAGTTCCAGTTCATCTGGGTCGTATAGCGGTTGGAGTTGTGGTCAGGATGCTTGATACCGTTGCCGGAACGCATCTCGGATTCGAGAATGCGCTCGCCGCCATACCAGATATCATCAGCGAGATAATAGTAAGCACCCAGCGTGGCCTTGTTGAGGCCAGTGTAATCGGAAAGCGTGAGTTCGGTACTTTGGGAAAGCACAGGGGCTTTGTCCAGGAAACCCTTGCAGGCAGTCAGTCCGAGAGCTGCAACACCGATCAATATATAAGAAACAAATCTTTTCATGATATCGTCACTTTATGGATTAGAAAGAGACCTCGATACCGCCGACGAAAGACTTCACCATCGTATGGTTACCACCGTAGGCGTAGCCCAGAGGACCGAGTTCCGGATCCATGGCGTTCACATTGTGGAAGGTGAAGAGATTCAGGGCGCTGAGATAAACTTTGACACCGTTCATCTTGATGGCCTTGCAGATATTCTCCGGAAGATTGTACGAGAGCGTCACGTCCTTGATGCGGAGATAGCTGCCGTCCTCGAGGAAACGGGTGGAGTAACCGGCGTACCAGACATTGGAACCGTCGGCAATAGGAATCGGGGTCACGCCCGTGTCGCCGGGCTTCTTCCAATAGTTGAGCGAATTGGCCGTGACATTGCCGGTGAAGACATCCTCACCGTCGTTGAGGTACCAGTTGTTGGTCAGCACCTTGTTGCCATAGACAAACTCAAAGAAAGCGCTCAGGGTCAGGCCCTTCCAGGTGAGGGTGGTGTTGAAGCCGCCGGTAAACTTCGGCTCCGGGGAGCCGGCGTAGATGTAGCGGCCCTTGCTACGGTCGGAAGTGAGCGTACCATCTGCGGTCCAGAAGAGGCCGTGACCGTTGGACGGGTTGACGCCCGCGTAGTCGCGGATATAGAAGTTATACAGGCTCATGCCTTCCACGATGCGGACAGGCGTATCGCTGTCGCGACGGGGATCCTTCATCTCGATGAAGCCGGTACCGGCAAGGTCGAGGACCTTGGTGCGGTTGAAGGAGATGTTGCCGCCCACGGACCAGAACCAGTCGCGGTTGCGGATGATCGTACCATCGAGCAGGATCTCGACACCCCTATTCTGCAGGGAACCGGTGTTCATGAAGTTGGAACCGAAACCGGTCGTCCAGGGAACGCGCTTATCAAGGAGCATGTCGGTGGTGAGACGGTTGTAGACATCCACGCTACCCGTGATGCGGTCATCCAGGAAGCCGAAGTCCACACCGACGTTCCAGGTCTTGTTCTTCTCCCAGGAGAGGTTCGGATTGTCCGCACGGGAAGGAAGCATACCGGTGACACCGTTGTACTCCTTCGTGGCGTAGACACCATAGGCTCTGTAAGTGCTGATGTTGTTGTTACCGTTCACACCGTAAGACACGCGGAGCTTGAGCTGGCTGAGCCAGTCGCGGGTGCCGCGCATGAAGTTCTCACGCTCGACGTTCCAGGAACCGGACACGGACCAGAACAGGCCCCAATGGTTTGCGGAACCGAACAGGGAGCTGCCGTCAGCACGGACGGAACCGGAGACGAAATACTTGTTGGCGTAGTTGTAGTCCGCCACACCGAAGAAGGAAAGCAGGCTGTACTGGTTGTAATTAAACTTACCCTGGTCCTTGTCGCTCGGCGACGTGGTCGGGTACGGGATGGCAGGATCGACATCCGGAGAGGACAAGCCCAGATAATCGTAAGTATTGATCATCGCCTCCTGGCCGGCAAGCACGCGGACGGAATGGTCACCGAACTTGTCGTTGTAGGTAGCGGTATTGGACGTGGTGTAACGGATCTCCTTAATACGGTAGGTACTAAGGCTGGAGTCGCCGTGCGGATCCGCCTTCGGGTTGTCGTAGCTGCGGGAATCGATGAAAGAAGCCTCAGCGCTGTTGTTCGTCTTGAAGGTCAGCTGGCGGATGGGCTTCCACTCGAGATACATCGTGCCGTTCAGACGATACTCCTTATCGTTGTTCTCATCATAGACGGCATTGGCCATCGGGTTGATCTTGGAGTTCTCGGCCGGCTGGGAATAAGAGCCGTCCTCGTTGAACATCGGAGTCCAAGGCAGGAGTTTGAACATGGAGAAGGCCGGGTTGACATAGTAGGAAGAACCCATGACACCACCGTTGGAGTTGTTGTAGGCCAGGTTGATCTTGGCACCGGAGGTGAGGTTCTGGGTCAGCTTGTACTCGGCGTTCAGACGGGCGGAGAAACGGCTGTAGTTGGAACCGTAGTACACACCGTCATTCTTGTGGAACGCCAGGGAAGAATAATACGTCGAACGGTCGTTGCCGCCGCTGGCGTTGATTTCGTACTCCTGGAGGGAACCGAGCTTGGTCAGGTCCTTGTACCAGTCGTGCGTACCCTTGTCGAGGATGGACTTCGTCAGGTAGTAGTCGCTGTCGGCATCGTCCGGATCAAAACCGGCGTTGATGATGGCAGCGCGCCAGTAATCGACAAGCTCCTCGCCGGTCAACGGACGGTAGTTGTTGTCGTTGGCCAGCTGCTGGACACCATACTTGGCACGGGCCGTGAACTTGGCCTCACCGGACTTACCGCTCTTGGTGGTCACCAGGATGACGCCGTTGGCGGCGCGGGAACCATAGACGGAAGCCGCAGCAGCGTCCTTCAGGACGGTGATGGACTCGATATCGTTCGGGTTGAGGAAGGCCGTGTTGGAACCGGGACCGACACCATAGTTGGACATAGCGCGGTTATCGTCGGCGATGACGGGGATACCGTCGACGACCCACAGCGGCTCATTGCCGGCGTTGATGGACGAGGTACCGCGGACACGGATGGTGGAAGTCGCACCCGGCTGTCCGGAGTAGGAAGCGAGCTGGACACCGGCCATCTTGCCGGAGAGCAGCTTGTCCACGGAAGTCGCGGGAGCGGTGGCGAGCGCCGCGCTCTTGACGGACGACACGGAGCCGGTATTGGCCTCGCGACGGATCGTACCGTAAGCGACGACGATCGTCTCCTCGAGCAGCTCGGTGTCAGCATCGAGGACCACATCAATGACAGAACGGCCGTTGACAGGAATTTCAGCGGTCTTGTAGCCGAGACAGCTAACCACAAGCGTACCGTCGGACGGCACGGAAATGCGATAGTTACCAAGGACGTCCGTCATGGAATAGACGGTCGTGCTGCCCTTGAGCTGCACGGCTGCGCCAGTCACCACGTCGCCGCTTGCTTCACGCACGACGCCGGAGACCTGCACATTCTGTGCAAAAAGCGTCACGCTAAGCAGCACGAACAGGGTGCTGAAGAACAGTTTTGCTTTTTTCATAAGCATTTACATTAATTAAACAATAAACTATACTAACCTTGCTTTTTCGTTTCATTCCAACGCGCCGGAAACCCGAAAAATCTCCGGCTGCAAGCAATAATCGGGCACAATGTCGGAATAAAAAATCATAAATCCAAATTCGTAATCTCGCAAAGAATTATGCCTGTGAGCGAATTCGGGGCAAAAAAAGGATGATTTCGCGAGTTTTGAAGAATTTAAATTTCGGAATGAAATCATTCCCGCTTCAAAACTTACAGATTGAAAGATTAAAATTTTTTTACATCGTTTAATGATATTATAAACGTTTGATTATTAATATTTTACATTTTTACCCCCTCATCTATGTACGTACATCACATTTTTCACTATTTTTGTGAGCGGTACTTCCTGCCGGACAAAGAACGACAACAATGAACAACTTGAAACGATTATCGACCTTTCTAACCATATCCCTGATCCTGGCGGGCTGCACGCCCGCTGACATCCAAACGATTAAGGAAAAGTCCTCCGCGCGGGAGTGCCCGGCGGCCGTTCCCGGCGAGGCCCTGATCTTGCTGACGGAAGCAGCCGCGGACGGCTTTGAGCGCGCGCCGGAGACGGCTTCGCTCGAAATGCTCGGCGTCCGGTCGGTCGAACGCGTCTTCCCGGACGCCGGCCCCTACGAGGAGCGCCATCGCGCCGCCGGCCTGCACCGCTGGTACCGCGTCAGCTACGATCCGGCCGTATCCCCGACCAAGGCCGGCTACGACCTCGGCGCCCTGCCCGGCGTAGAGTCCGTGAATTTCCCGTCGCCCAAGGTCCGGATGTCGACTTTCAACGACCCCTACCTCTATCATCAGTGGGGATATCGCAATTACGGCCAGGAAGAATCCTTCGTACCCGGCTTCGACATCAACGTCGAACCGGTCTGGGAACGCTACACCGCCGGTTCGCGCGAGGTGATCGTCGCCGTCGTCGACGGCGGCGTCGATTCCGGCCACGAAGACCTCGCAGGCGTCGTCCTCTCCCAGAAGGAGGGAAGCCGGTCCTTCGTGTACGACTACCCGTCCGACAGCCGCTTCATAGACGAACACGGAACCCACGTGGCCGGCACCATCGCCGCCATCAACAACAACGGCATCGGCGTCTGCGGCATCGCAGGAGGCCGGGACGGTAAGGGCGGCGTGCGGATCATGTCCTGCGCCATCTTCGGCCCGAAAGACACGGACGACGGCGACGATGCCGCCGCACTGGTATGGGCGGCGGACCACGGGGCCGTACTTGCCAACAACAGCTGGGGATATGTCGCAAACAGCGAATCCGCGCTGCGGAATAGATATGAGGAATTCATAAACAGCGACAGCCCGACCAAATCCGCCATCGACTATTTCATCCAATATGCCGGCATCGACCCCTCCGGGCAGCAGACCGGACCGATGGCGGGCGGTATGGTCATCTTCGCCGCCGGCAACGACAGCTACGACTTCGGGGTGCCGGCGGGCTATGATCCGGTCATCGCCGTGGGCGCCTTCGGCCCGGACGGATCGATGTCCGGTTTTTCCAACCGCGGTCCGTGGGTGGACCTGATGGCTCCCGGCGGGAACAATCGCACCCGCCTGTCCGACATCCTGAGTACGGTACCGAAGAATCAATATAATTACTCTCCCGGCACCTCGATGGCCGCCCCGCACGTCACGGGCGTTGCCGCGTTGCTCGTCTCCTATTTCGGCGGTCCGGGATTCACCAACGAGATGCTCGAAGAGGCCCTGCTCGGAGGTTCCGCCGACGGCGTCCTCAACCTGTACGGCGAAACCGCCGGCGGCAAGTTGGACGCGTTCAACTCCTTCCAGTATATGCTGAACCAGCTTGAGAGCGAAAAACTCACCATCGCCACGGACTACGATGGCGACTGGACCGTCAAGTCCCACGAGACGGCCGTCTTCCAGGTCCGGGTCACCGGGAACAAGGAAAGGCTCCCCATCAGCGTCGAGAGCGACTGCCCCGGCGTCCTGGCCCGGTGCAACGATTTCCGCGCCAGCGTGACGGTCAACGCCCTGGATGCGGAACCCGGCAACTATTCTTTCACCGTCCGCGTCGGGAAAGCCCTGGAAAAGGCCTTCCCGTTCACCATCCTGCCCAACCACGCACCCGTGCAGGTCGGGGAGCTGGAAGACCTTGTCGTCAACGCCAATTCAGCCGCGACGATCTCGATATCGCCCATTCAGTATTTCGAAGATCCGGACGGAGAGACCCTTGCCTTCGACTTCAAGGTTTCCGGCGACCCGATCCTCAGTACATACTTCAACCCCACCTCCGGCCTGCTCACGATCCAGGCGGACGACTACGGGCTCGCAACCGTGGAGATCACGGCCTATGACGCCCGCCGGGCGAAAGGCAGCATCACGTTCCGGGTCCTGGGACGCGACGGGTACCGCCCGCTGGACGTCTTCCCCAATCCCGTCACGGACTGGCTCCACGTACGCCCCGGCACGGAGAAGGAGCTTCAAGTCAGACTTTACAACCAGCTCGGCGTCTGCGTCTATGAGCGCGAAGCGGTGCAGGCAGGCCCCTTCAAGCCGCTGGATATCGATATGCAACAACTTGCAGGCGGCGTCTATACGCTGTCTGTCAACAACGAACGCTTAACCGTCACCAAACTATAAAATGCCTTCGGGCAGTGTATATTATTTAAGTTGTTCTAATTTTTCTAAACTATGGTCAAAAAACATTATTCAAGCTTGTTAGCTTCCATGTTGATCATCCTCGCCGGTTGCTCCGTCAACGAACTGAAGACGGCCGAGGAGTCCCCTGCCGTGCAGAACAGCACTGAAATCATCCCCGGCACCGCCGTGCTGCTGGTGAGCGAAGACGCCGCCGACAATTTCGCGGACACCCCGCGCACGAAAGCGTTCGACGCCATCGGCATCGAGCGGATCGAGCGCGTCTTCCCGGATGCCGGTGAGTTCGAAGAGCGTCACCGCGCCGCCGGCCTGCACCGCTGGTACCGCGTCTCCTATGATCCTTCGGTCCCCCAGACCAAGGCGGGCGACGACCTGAGTACCCTGCCCGGCGTGGAAGCCGTGGACTTCCCGCACGAGAAGGTCAAGTATTCCAACTTCAACGATCCTTTCCTGTACCATCAGTGGGGTTATATCAACACCGCCCAGAAGAGAAACTTCAAGGCCGGCGCCGACATCAACGTCGAGCCGGTGTGGGACCGCTATACCGGCGGCTCCAGCGAGGTGATCGTGGCCGTCGTTGACGGCGGCGTGGACCGGAGCCACGAAGACCTGGCCGGCGTCGTGCTCTCCACCTCGGAGGGAAGCCACAATTTCGTATCCGGCTATTCCGGTACCCAGATGTTCGCTGACGAACACGGCACCCACGTGGCCGGCACCATCGCTGCCGTCAACAACAACGGCAAGGGTGTCTGCGGCGTGGCCGGCGGCCGTAACGGCCAGGGCGGCGTGCGCATCATGACGCTCCCGATGTTCGGCCCGAGAAGCAGCGACACCGGTGACGACGCTTCCGCGATCGTCTGGGCCGCTGACCACGGCGCCGTGATCATGAACTGCAGCTGGGGCTATGTCGCGCGTTCGGAAAGCCAGGCGCGCCGGACCGCCCAGCAGTTCAACTCCTCCAGCTCCGCGCTCCGCTCGGCTATCGACTATTTCATCGCGAATGCCGGTAAGGACTCCCGTGGCCGTCAGACCGGCCCGATGGCGGGTGGCGTGATCTTCTTCGCTTCCGGCAACGACGGTTACAAATACGGCACGCCGGCGAGCTATGAGCCCGTCGTCGCCGTGGGTGCCTTCGGCCCGGACGGCAAGATGCCGCGTTTCTCCAACTATGGCAGCTGGGTGGACCTACTCGCCCCCGGCGGATCGGATTCGAACAGCCGTCCTGAAGAGTGGGTCGCCAGCACGGTCCCCACGAACAGCTATGTCTATATGCCCGGCACCTCGATGGCTTGCCCGCACGCCACTGGTGTGGCTGCGCTGCTCGTCTCCTATTTCGGTGGTCCCGGCTTCACCAACGACATGTTGAAGGAAGCCATGATCAATGGTTCCAAGCGGAACGTCATCAACCTCCAGGGCCGCACGGCCGGCGGAAAGCTTGACGCCCTTGGCGCCTTCGAGTATATGCTCAACGGAAGATAATTGACCCCTACTCGGCGGCACCGCCGAGCAGGTCAAGGATCTCAGCGGTGATTTTCTGCTGACGTCCCTTGTTATATTCGAGCGTAAGTTCGCCGAGAAGATCCTCGGCATTGTCAGTAGCCGTCTGCATCGCCAAGGTGCGGGCGGCTTGTTCTGCTGCGGCGGAGTCAAGGATGGCCGCGTGGAACTTGAGCATCATCACCTGCGGGAGCAGCTGGGCGACGAGCGCCTCCGCATCCGGCTCGAGGAGGTAGTCCGCGGGGGAAGGAGCCTCTCCGCTTTCGCCCGGAAGGGCCGGGGCGGTGAAGGGAAGATAATCTTCCGCGACGGGCTCCTGGGAGGACGCGGAGCGGAAACGGTTATAGACGAGGACCACGCGTCCGAGCTCTCCGGCCTGGAAGCGTTCCGCGAGGGAACGGGCCAGGGCGGCGGATTTCTCGTAGGACGGGTGGCCGATGAGGTCGTTGCAGTCCGCGGCGGCGGTATAGCCGGCGCGCTTCAGGGCTTCGGCGATCTTGCGACCGACGGGATAGACCTCGACCTCGCCTTCGCAGGCGCGGATGGTCTCGAGCGCGAGGCGGGTGGCGTTGGCGTTGAAGCCGCCGCACAGCGAGCTGTTGGACGCGATCGCCACAACCGCCGTCGGGGCAGCCGGGAGCGGCAGTGCCCCTGCGAAGCCGTTCTCCCGGGCAGGGTCGGGCACCAGCGAAGCGCCAGGGCCCGATAGCGGAGCAGGGGCAGCTGCCGTCCCGGCTCCATTAACCGCGGCAAGGATTTCCGCGAGGGTGCGTTCGTACGGACGCATCCCTTCGATGGCCCGCTGCGCCTTCCGCAGTTTCGCGGAAGCGACGAGCTTCATCGCCGAAGTGATCTTCAGCGTGCTGCGGACCGACCCGATCCGGTCTTTGATCTCCCGAAGTGATGCCACTGCCCTTTCTCCTTAAGCTTTATGCGTCAACAGGCGGCAGATGTCGGCCGCTTCCTGCTCGATGACCGCGGGTGCATCGTCCGGAATCTTGCCCTCGGACAGCGCCGCGAGGATGTCCGCGTGCGCACCGCGCATCCGGTCCAGGAACAGGCCCTGGAACTCGATCACCTGGTCGATCCGCAGGTCGGCCATCAGCGCGTGCGTGCCGCAATAGAGGATGGCGACCTGCTCGCCCACCGGCATCGGGCTGTACTGCGGCTGGATGAGCAGCTGGTTGTTCTTGCGGCCCTTGTCGAGGGTCATCGCCGTGACCTTGTCCATATCGGAGGAGAACTTGGAGAAAGCCTCCAGCTCGTTGTACTGGGCCTGGTCGATCTTGAGGGTACCTGCAATCTTCTTCATCGACTTCCGCTGGGCCGAGCCGCCCACACGGGACACCGAGATGCCCACATTGATGGCCGGCCGGAAACCGGCGTTGAAGAGCGACGACTCCAGGTAGATCTGGCCGTCGGTGATGGAGATGACGTTGGTCGGGATGTAAGCGGACACGTCGCCGGCCTGCGTCTCGATGATCGGCAGGGCGGTCAGCGAACCGCCGGCCTTGACCTTGCCCTTGAGGCACTCCGGCAGGTCGTTCATCTGCTCGGCGACCTCCTGCTGGCTGATGATCTTGGCCGCGCGCTCCAGCAGACGGGAGTGCAGGTAGAAGACGTCGCCCGGATAGGCCTCGCGGCCCGACGGACGGCGCAGGATCAGCGACACCTCGCGGTAGGCCACGGCCTGCTTGGAAAGGTCGTCATAGACGACGAGGGCGTGGCGGCCCGTGTCGCGGAAATACTCTCCGATGGCCGCGCCGGCGAACGGCGCGTAATACTGCAGCGCAGCGGGGTCGGCGGCCGTGGCGGCGACGACGATCGTGTAGTCCATCGCACCCTTGGCGCGGAGGGTCTGGACGATGGAGGCGACGGTCGAGCCTTTCTGGCCGACGGCCACGTAGATGCAGAAGACCGGGTTGCCTTTGAGGTACTCGGAGCGCTGGTTGATGATGGTGTCGATGGCGATGGCCGTCTTGCCGGTCTGGCGGTCGCCGATGATCAGCTCGCGCTGGCCGCGGCCGATCGGAATCATCGCGTCGATGGCCTTGAGACCAGTCTGGAGCGGCTCGGTGACCGGCTCGCGGAAGATGACGCCGGGCGCCTTGCGCTCCAGCGGCATCCGGACGGTCTCTCCCTCCACGGGGCCGAGGCCGTCGAGCGGCGTACCGATCGGATCGACCACGCGGCCGACGAGGCCCTCACCCACCGGAATGCCGGCGATGCGGCCGAGCCGGCGGACGTTCATCCCCTCGCCCACCTGGTCGGTGGGGCCGAGGAGGACGGCTCCGACGTTGTCCTCTTCGAGGTTCATCACCACGGCTTTCACGCCGCTGTCAAATTCGAGAAGTTCGCCGGCCTCGGCACCTGCGAGGCCGTAGATGCGGGCCACACCGTCGCTGACGGTCAGCACGTGGCCGACTTCTTCGTACTGGAGCGAGTTGTCGATCCCCCGGAGCTGGTCCAGCAGGATGTCCGAGATCTCGCTCGCCTTGATTGTATTTTGCGCCATTATACGATTCTGTTGTTTTGGATGACGAATTGCCGGCGGATGGTCTCGATCTGGCGGCGGACGCTGGCGTCCAGCATATAGTCGTCCACCTCCAGGGTGAAGCCGCCGAGCAGGTCGGGATTCACGTCCGATTCGATCAGGACATCACCGCCAAACTGGTTCTCCAGGACGGTGCGGAGCTTGCGCTCCAGCTCCGCGGACGGGACGGCGGTGGTCAGCCGGGCCACCCGGATCCCGCGGGAGCGGTAGTACATCGCGAGGAAACTGCGGAAGATGAAGCGTACGTCTTCGAGGCGGCCGTTCTTGACCAGCAGGCAGACGAGACGCTCCAGCTCGGGCTCGAGCCGGTCGGGACGCTCCCCGGGCCGGGCGAGCAGCAGGCGCACCTGGGCGCACACGCGCTCCCCGCCGCCCGTCTCCTCCGTGTAGCGGAGCAGGGCGGTGGCGTATCGGGTAGCTATAATTCCCGTGTTCATCCTACCTTCAGTTGGGGATCTGCGCCTGCGCGGCCTCATCGACCATCCGGTCGATCAGGCCCTGCTGGCCTTCGTCCCCCTCGAGTTCCTTCCGTACGATTTTCTCCGCCACTTCCACCGAGATCATCGCCACCTGGCGGCGGATGTCGCGGATGGCGCTTTCGCGCTCCGCGGCGATCTCCACCTTGGCGTGCTCGAGCAGTTTCGCCGCTTCGGCGGCGGCTTCCTCCTTCGCCTGCGCAATGATGCGCTCGCGCGATTCGGACGCCTCCTTCAGGATGCGGCTCTGCTCCAGGCGGGTCTCCTCGATCATTTTGGCCTGCTCCGCGGCCATGCCTTCCAGGCGCGCCTGGGCCTCATCTGCGGCCTTGAGCGAGTCGGCGATATGGTCGGAGCGGGACTGGACGGCTTTCGTGATGACCGGGAACCCGAACTTCGCAAGGAGGAAGAACACGAGCCCGAAAATCACGACCATCCAGAAGAGGAGGCCGAAATCCGGTGTGATCAGCGACATAGGCGATTATGCCGAAGTGATGGCAAGCAGACAGACGAGCACGCCGAAGAGGCAGACGCCTTCGATGAGCGCGCCGATGATGATGGCCGTGGTACGCAGACCGCCGGCGATCTCCGGCTGGCGGGCCGAAGCTTCCATCGTGGACTGGGCAAGTTTACCGATGCCGATGGCGGCCGCGAGGGCCACGATGCCGGCTCCGATGGCGCCGCCGAACTTGGCGAACGCAACAGCTTGAAGAATGGTTCCTAACATGACTGTATGTATTTTAGTTGGTTTCGTGTTCGGGTTGCGGATGCGCCAGGCCGATGAAGACGGCCGAGAGCATCGTGAATACATAGGCCTGGATGAATGCGACCAGCAGTTCCAGGCAGTCCAGGAAGACGCCGAAGAGCGCCGCGATGACGGTCAGCGAACCGTTCAGCACGGGCCCGAGGGCGGCCGAGAGGAAGATCAGCGCGATCACGCTCAGGAGCATGATGTGCCCCGCGAGGATGTTCGCGAAAAGTCGTATCATCAGCGAGAAGGGTTTGGTGAACATACCCAGGATCTCGATGAGCGGCATGATGGGGATGGCCTTCAGGAAGAGCGGCACGTCCGGCCAGAGGATTTCCTTCCAGTAGTGCTTGCTGCCGAAGATGTTGACCATCAGGAAGGTGAAGATCGCCAGGACGGCCGTCACGGCGATGTTGCCCGTAATGTTGGCGCCGCCCGGGAAGACCGGGAGGATGCCCATCAGGTTGTTGATCAGGATGAAGAAGAAGGCCGTCAGCAGGTAGGGCGAGAAACGCTTGTATTCCGGCCCGACGGCGTCCTTGATGACGTCCTGCTCGATCATCACGATGACGGGCTCCAGCAGGGCCGCGAGGCCCGTGGGTTTCTCCTTGAGGACGTCGTGCCGCTTGTACCAGCGGGCGCAGAGCAGGATCAGCAGCACCAGCAGGGCGCTGTCGATCATCAGGCCCAGGACGTTCTTGGTGATGGAGATGTCCAGCGGCCGCACGCCGGTCAGCGCGTTCACGAGCTTGCCGTCTTCGTTCAGCTTGTAGCCGTGTTCCGCCGCGTGATGGAGGGTGAAGACGTGGACGCCGTCCTCAATGACGATGCAGGGCAGCATCAGGGCGATTTCCTTACCATTGATGGTGGTGATGTGCCATTCGTAGGAATCGCCGATGTGGCCGAACAGGTAGGCGTTCATATCCAGGCTCTCTTCCGCCCGCAGCGCGGCCGGAAGGAGCAGGAACAATATGAGCAACCACTTTCTCATTCCGTCTCCGCGCACACCGTGATTTCGTTGTCCCGGACCTTGACCACGCCGCCGCGCACCGCGAAGCGCTGCTCCTGCGTGCCTTCCACGACGCGGACGTCCCCCGCGCAGAGCGCGGAAATGATGGGGGCGTGGCCCGGCAGCACTTCGAACGGGCTCAGCGCGCCCGGGAGGAAGA
Source organism: Bacteroidales bacterium (assembly GCA_017548445.1). The sequence continues at coordinate 20,279 of JAFYZZ010000079.1, forward strand.
CGGCCGTCGCGGCCCCCTCGTGGAGGGTGCCGTCCGGAGTCAGGATGCGTATGGTCAACGTCTTGTCTTTCATTTGTCTATTGCTTGGCCTGGGCCAGCAGGGCTTCGCCCTTCTTGATGGCGTCTTCGATGGTACCGACGTTCAGGAACGCCTGCTCGGGGAGGTAGTCCACCTCGCCGTCGAGGATCATCTTGAAGCCTTTGATCGTGTCTTCGATGTCCACCATCACGCCCGGGCAGCCGGTGAAGGCGGCGGCCACGGCGAACGGCTGGCTGAGGAAGCGCTGCACGCGACGGGCGCGGCCCACGGTCACTTTGTCCTCATCGGAGAGCTCGTCCATACCGAGGATGGCGATGATGTCCTGGAGTTCGTTGTATTTCTGCAGGATCTGTTTGACGCGCTGCGCGGTCTCGTAGTGCTCCTGCCCGACGATGTTGGGGTCGAGGATGCGGGAGGTGGACTCCAGCGGATCCACGGCCGGGTAGATGCCGAGCGTGGCGATCTTGCGGCTGAGGACCGTGGTCGCGTCGAGGTGCGAGAAGGTCGTGGCCGGAGCCGGGTCCGTCAGGTCGTCGGCCGGCACGTAAACGGCCTGCACCGAGGTGATGGAGCCGTTCTTGGTGGAGGTGATGCGTTCCTGCATCTGGCCCATCTCCGTGGCCAGCGTCGGCTGGTAACCCACGGCGGAGGGCATACGGCCCAGCAGGGCGGAGACTTCGGAGCCCGCCTGCGTGAAACGGAAGATGTTGTCGATGAAGAAGAGGATGTCCTTGGGGCCGTCGGCGCTGCCGCTGTCGCGGAAGGATTCCGCGAGGGTCAGGCCGCTCAGGGCCACGGAGCTACGGGCTCCCGGCGGCTCGTTCATCTGGCCGAAGACCATCGCAACCTGCGACTTCTCGAGCGCGTCACGATCGACCTTGGAGAGGTCCCAGTGGCCTTCTTCCATCGATTTGGAGAATTCGTCCCCGTATTTAATGACGTCGGATTCGATCATCTCGCGCAGCAGGTCGTTACCCTCGCGGGTACGCTCGCCGACGCCGGCGAAGACGGAGAATCCGTTGTGTTTCTTGGCGATGTTGTTGATGAGTTCCTTGATGAGGACGGTCTTGCCGACGCCCGCGCCGCCGAAGAGGCCGATCTTGCCGCCCTTGAGGTAAGGCTCCAGCAGGTCGATGACCTTGATGCCGGTGTAGAGAACTTCCTGAGAGGTGGTAAGGTCTTCGAATTTCGGGGGTTCGCGGTGGATCGGAAGCGCGCCTTCGCGGGCGAGATCGCCCAGGCCGTCGATCGTCTCGCCGGTCACGTTCATCACGCGGCCGCGGATCTGACCGCCGACGGGCATCGTGATCGGAGCGCCGAGGCACGTGGCCGCGAGACCACGCTTCAGACCGTCGGTCGAATCCATTGCAACGCAACGGACGGTGTCTTCACCTATGTGCTGCTGGACTTCGATGATGAGTTCTCGACCATTCGGGCGGATGACTTTGAGCGCATCGTGGATAGCAGGAAGGGATTTCTCCTGCTGGAGGCTCTTCAGATCGAAATGAACGTCCACTACCGGACCGATAATTTGGGATATATGTCCCGTGATCGATGGCATCATAGGCTTGCTTGCTAATTCTGCGCGCGAAGTTACTAAAATATTTTCAATACCAACGAAAGCATTTCACCCCGAATTCCCCCTTTCTTTCCACATTTTGCGCACAATCTTAATGGTTCGGAGGCGAAGCCGACAGAGGGGATCCTTCCCCCGGATATAAAAGAAGAAGCCCGACTGACGAATGTCAATCGGGCTTCCGAAAAGCGGCAGCGGCCTACTCTCCCACCTGGTGGGGCAGTACCATCGGCGCTGGTGCGTTTAACTTCTCTGTTCGGGATGGGAAGAGGTGGTTCCACACCGCTATAACCGCCGCAGTATATTACTTGAGAGAGATAATCTCGACTTTTGGTCGATCCCGGCAATCAGTCTGGCTACTCAAAAGATTTCGGGCGATTAGTACAGGTCGACTGAACACATTGCTGTGCTTACATCTCCTGCCTATCAACGTGGTAGTCTCCCACGACCCTATATGGAAGTCTCATCTTGAAGACGGCTTCGCGCTTAGATGCTTTCAGCGCTTATCCTGACCGAACGTGGATACCCGGCGGTGCAGCTGGCGCCACAACCGGTATACCAGAGGTTCGTCCGACCCGGTCCTCTCGTACTAAGGTC
>JAFYZZ010000080.1 GCA_017548445.1 Bacteroidales bacterium
AGGGCCACGGCGGCGTCGCGGCCGTGGTAGCGCGGGGCGGGTTCCGTCTGCTTGTAGGACGGGTCCTGTTCTTCGTCCACGACCACCAGCCCGAGGTTCCGGAAAGGCAGGAACAGGGCGGACCGGGTGCCGAGGATGACGGCGGGCGCTCCGGAACGGAGGGCTTCCGCCGCGTGGCGGCGCTGCACCGGCGTCCTGCCGGAGTGGAACAGATGCAGCCGGTTGCCGAATTCCGGGCCCAGGAGGGCTTCCAGCTTGTCGAAGAAGGCGATTTCTGGGGAGAGGACCAGGGCCTGGCGGCCGGCTTCCAGCGTTTCCCGCAACGCCGGCAGGTAGGCGTTCCTGCGTTCCGTGCCCGTGAGCACGAGCGGCTTGTCCGGCTTGGCTGCGGGTGCGGGCGGGACATCGGCGCGGCTGCAGGAGGCGATTTGGGCGAGCAGCTGGTCCCGCGCGGCCGTGAGCCGCTGCGTCACGCGCTCGTTGTGGCGCCCTTCCAGCTCCTGCTCCTTCTTTTCCAGTCGGGCGTGCAGCCGGGCGAGGATGTCGGCCGCCGTGTGTTCGCTGCGGACCTTAAGCAGGGGATAGGCGGCCTTGTACACTTCGCCGGGGGTGCAGAGGTAATAGTCTGCGAGGAAGGCCCAGAAACGCAGTTCCTCCTGCGTGACCCGCGGCAGGTCGTCCTGCACGGCGAGTATGGGCTGGATGCGTTCCGGGGGCAGGTCGGGCCGTTCCAGGCGGCGCCACACCACGCCGTCGTAGCTGCGGCGGCCGAGCGCGACGCTCACGCGCCGCCCCGGCTCGAGCTGCGTCGGGGTGGAGTAGGTGGGAATCCACTGGAGCTTGAGCGGCAGGAGGACCTGGATGTATGTCGGGGCTGCCGTCATCGCGGTGCGGGGAGGATCAGTCGGTGTCCGAAGCGGGCTCGTTGGCGTTGCGGGCGAACTCCATCAGCGCAGTGGAGATGTGGCAGTAGCCGCCGGGATGCTTGTCCAGATAGTCCTGGTGATACTCCTCGGCCCGGTAGAAATTCTTGAGCGGCTTCACTTCGACGGCGAGCGGGGTCTTGATCTCGCCGGCCACGCGATCATAGATCTTCATAATGGAAGCCCGGTCGGCCGGGTCGGAATAATAGATGCCCGTGCGGTAGCGCGTGCCTTCGTCTTCCCCCTGCCTGTTCACGGAGGTGGGGTCTATGGCCATAAAATAGATCTGGACCAGGCGTTCCAGCCCGAGCACGTCGGGGTCGTACACCACGTGCACCGCCTCGGCATAGCCGGTGGTGTCGGTGTAGACCTCCCGATACGTGGGATGGGAAATGTTGCCGTTGGCATAGCCCGCTTCCGTCTTCACCACCCCGCGGATGCGCTTGAGATAGTGTTCGGCCCCCCAGAAACAGCCGGCTGCCAGATACAGGTCCTTCGTCATAGACTGCAAATATGCGAATAATTCTGCAATAATGCACGCCGCAGCGCTAGAGAAGCGTCAGGGCAACTTCCATCATATTCGTGAAGGTGGTGCGGCGCTGCTCGGAGGTGGTCACCTCGCCGGTGATGACGTGGTCGGAAATGGTGTTGATGACCAGGGCGCGCCTGCCGGCATAGGCTGCGTTCATATACAGGGCGGATGCCTCCATCTCCACGCAGAGCACCCCCATCCTGCGCCAGTTTTCCGTCTTGGGATTAGCGGAATAGAACACGTCCGAGGAGAGGACGTTGCCCACCTTGTAGCGGAGGCCGAGGCGCTCGCAGCTGTCCGCCGCGGCACGCAGCAGGCCGAAGTCGGCGATGGGCGCGAAGGTGCCGGGAAGTTCGTACTGGTTGCCGTAGCTGGAGTCGGTGCAGGCGCCCATCGCAAGCACCAGGTCGCCCAGTTTCAGGTCGGGGTCGTATGCGCCGGCCGAGCCTACGCGGATGATGGTCTGTACGCCGTAGAAATGGAACAGTTCATAGGTGTAGATGCCGATGGACGGGATGCCCATACCGTGGCCCATCACGCTCACGCGCTTGCCTTCCCAGGTGCCGGTATAGCCCAGCATCCCGCGGACGTTGTTGAACTGCTCGGGGACGTCCAGGTATTGTTCGGCCATAAACTTGGCGCGCAGCGGGTCGCCCGCCATAATGACGGTTTCGGCGATTTCTCCGTACTTCGCCCCGATGTGGGGAGTAGGTATGTTGGACATATTGCGTTGATTAATAGGTGCTTTTGATGCGGGATGCGGTAATGGTAATATCACGCGTGGAAGGTGCGGGCGCCGGATTCCCCTGGAAACGGCGGGCCTGCGGGGCGACGACGGTGACGGTGAGTTCGTCCCGGTCGGGACTGAAGTTGAAGCGGAAACGCTCCTGGCATCCGTTGTTGAACAGCGACAGGTAGTAGGCGCCCAGTTCGTCCGGGGCGGTCCAGCAGCACCATCCTGCGGTGGTCATCGGCGTGGTGCCCATCGTGTTGGCATAGACGGTGCCGCCGAACAGCAGGGTGCGGTCGGTGGAGCCCATCTTCCAGTCGTCCAGTCCGAAGGGGATGTTGTGGATGGCTTCGCCCGTCTCGAGGGTCAGGTACATATTCCCCTCCGCGTCGAAGCGGAAGGAGATGCCCGTCAGGCCGTAGGCGTTCTGGTGCGGAAGGTAACGCAGGGTGCGGGAGCGCTCAAAGGGGCCCTGCGTGGGGGCGGGGAAGGGATGTGCCAGTTCGTATCCGGCAATCTCGCTCTCGAGGTCGAAGCTCTTGTTGGGCTTGAGCTTCTTGTCGCTCATCCCGTCCAGCATGTTGTATATCAGCTGGTTGAACCCGGCCTCATCGCCGATCTGCCCGTTGGAGGCCACCACCAGGTCGTATTCCGGGATGACCATAATCAGCTGGTTCTGCCCGCCGATGGCGCGCCAGGAGTTGCGGCGTCCCATCCACACCTGGTAGCCGTAGCCCTTCCCGCTGTCGTCCTTCTCGTTCTCTTCGTCCGACAGTTCCGGGCGCTGGAAAATGTGCGGCGTGGTCATCGCCTCCACCCATTCCCGGTTCAGGAGCTGTTTACCTTGCCATACGCCCTTGTTCTTCAGGAAGATGCCGAACTTGGCGAGGTCGGAGGTCTTGCTGTGCATTCCGCCGTTGCCCATATTGCGGCCGTCCAGGTCCATTTCCCACGTCACGTCCCGGATGCCGAGCGGATCCAGCAGGCGGGGCTTCAGGTATTCGTAGAGGGTGAGCCCCGTCACGCGCGTGATGATGTTGGAGAGCATATGCGAGCAGGTGATGTTGTAGGCGAAGGAAGTGCCCGGCTCGTAGGCGTAGTCCATCGCCAGGAAGGAACGGACCTGGTCGTCGCCCGAGCCCGGATATTGCGTGCGTGCGTGTCCGGCCGACATCGTCAGCAGGTGCTCCACCGTCAGGCGCTCCAGTTCGGGCGCCGTTTTCTCCGGCATCAGGTCCGGGAAGAAGTCCTTGACCTTGTCGCTTACCTTCAGCAGGCCTTCCTGCACGGCAAACCCCACCGCCGCGCCCGTGAAGGTCTTGGTGGCGGAATACATCGCGTGCGGATACTGGGGGCCGTAGGGGCGCCACCAATGTTCGGACACGACCTTGTCGTGGCGGAGGATCATCAGTCCGTGCACTTCGTAACCGCCTTCGTCAAGGGCCCGGTAGAACTGTGCGATGGCTTCGGAGCGGATGCCTTCCGCTTCGGGGGTGCTGCGCGGGAGGCCGTCGGCGTACGGGGCGGCGGTCTGTGCGGACAGGATGCCCGGAAGCAGCAGGAGGAGGATCAGGAGTCTGGATTTCGGTTTCAGCATAGCGTTGACAGTTGGTTCTCAAATATACGGAAAAAAGCGTATATTTGGAAAAAATAGAGAAATGAAAAAGGTCATTTTCTGGATTCTCGGCATCCTGGCCGCGCTCTGCATCGCCGTCCTTTGCATCTGGGGGCGTGAACTTGCCACCCTCCGGACCGTCGGTTCCGTCGCGGGCAACGAGTACCTCTATCAGATGGAATACAAGGCCGCCTACGACCTGGACGAGGTCATCGCCAAAGATATCGACGAGAACGCCGAGCTGCTCGACTACATTATGGGCAGGATCGGGAAGGGCATTCCCATCAAGATGAAAAGCGCCCAGGTGGCCGACGAGAACGGGGAGCTGAACACCTTCAACTGCACCTCCTTCCAGGCCGCACAGGCCGGCGGAGAGGGCTTCTTCTACGGCCGCAATTACGACTACTTCAAGAATCCCACGATGGTCACGGTGTCGCGCCCGAAGAAGGGCTACGCTTCCATCGCCGTCAGCGATATGTCCCATTTCGGCTATTCGCTGGAGAAGCTTCCGGATTCCTTTATGAAGAAGCTCAGCTGCCTGGCGGCCATCTACGCCCCGCTGGACGGGGTGAACGAGAAGGGACTCTGCACCTCCATTATGGCCCTTCCCAAACAGGCTTCCCAGCAGGATACGCCCAAGCACGACGTGGGCACCACGATGATTATGCGCCTGTGGCTGGACCGCTGCGCCACCGTACAGGAGGCCCTGGACCTCGCCGCGTCGGTGGACGTCCGTCACGATGCAACCGTGGGGTCCGGTTACCATTATATGATTGCCGATGCTGCCGGCGACTGCGCCGTGCTGGAGTTCGACAAGGAGGACGGCTGGAAGTCGATGGTGGTCCGGAAAGCGGAAGGGGAGAAGGCTATGCTGGTGACGAACCATCTCCTTTCCGGGAAATACTACACCACGGAGCCGGACGAGGCCGTGGGCAACCCCCACAGCCGCAGCTGGTGGCGCTACGAGACGGCCTGGAACTATCTGCAGGAGCACGACGGAACCCTCACGCTCGAAGAAGCCCAGGAGTGCCTGGCCCTGGTGCACTGGAAAGACCTCCTCTGGGACACGGGCACCGTGGAAGACACGCAGTACAGCGCCGTTTACGACCAGAAGAACCTCACCCTGGACCTGCGCAACTGGAACGACTACGACACCACGGTCCACTTCGGCCTGTAAAGCGTTGGATTGGGCTGTCAGCAGCCCCTACCTTATCTAAATAAGCATTTATTTTACGAAATTCGTACAAAGATTTTACGATTTTCGTAAAATTGGCATTATCTTTGTCTGTCGGTAGAGAAACAAACGCAAACAAAAATGAAGAATTCAACGCAAAAGAACATCAAAAGGCTCTCTATCGCCATTGCCATTCTTGGCGGACTGACGCTCGCTTACATTTACTGGGAGATGATCGCCCAGTTATGGGTGGACAGTTATATTTATCCGCTGACCTGGAACCCGGACATCAAGGGCTGGCAGATCTTCATCCTTGTGGCCCGCTTCGTCGGCCTTACGTCTCTATTCATTCTGTGCTGCATTTTCCTGTACCGGACCAACCGGGGACTGACGGACGGCGAAATCTTCCCGAAATCCAACATTTCCCTCATACGATGGTCGGCCCTGGTGGCCGCGCTTCTCGCCTTCGTGGACAGCAATTACGAAGCCGTGGTGAAAGGAGAATCCAATATGATGCTCGGTTCCAATGTCATCCTGGTTCCCCTTATCGTCCTCCTCTTCGCCGGACTCTATAAGATGGCTTATCTCGCAGCCAAAGACAGCAATCTCGCGATATGATTACCGTCAACCTCGACAAAATGCTCTGGGAGCGCCATATGAAGCTCTCGGAACTCTCCGAAAAGATTGGCATTTCGATGACCAATCTTTCCCTGCTCAAGACGGGGAAGGGCCGTGCCATCCGCTTCACCACCCTCAACAAGCTCTGCAAGGTGCTGGAATGCGTCCCGGGCGACATCCTGGACTACCAGCCCGACCCGGAAGGGGCCGAGATGGAAGAGGACATCTTTGAAGAGAAATGAAAAAGGGCCTTGCCATCCGCAGCCGACTGCTGTCAGCCTTTCTGCTTGTTCCAATCTCTGTTCTCGGACAGGAGAACGTCTCCGTCAGGGGCCGTATCGTCAACGGACAGGGAGAACCAGTAGAGTATGTGCACGTGGGTATTCCCAAACTTCAGATGGGTACCATATCCACGGTGGACGGACGTTTTGAGATAACAGCGCCCCGGGACACGCTGGAATTCATCCACGTCTCTTATCAGACCGGGCGTTACGCCGTCACGGGGCCTGCCGATGATGTCCTCATCGTTCTCCAAGACAATGAACTTCCCCCGGCGGTTTTTATCGGCGGCGATACGAAGGAGAAATATCTTCTCCGGCCCGGAACGAAGATCTTCGGCAATGGGGGCGTTCTGGTATTTGAGCCTAAGACCGGCAGCACCAAAGGAGTTGAAATCGGCTCTGTTGCCCGTACAAATAAGCCATTCCTGGTGCAGGACATACGGTTCGGCATCTGGCAGAATTCCATTCCGGACTGCGTCGTCTCCGTCAACATCTACCGGATAGAAGACAAGGATGAGGATTTTGTCAATGTGCTCCAAAAGCCTATGTATGTCAAGGTTCCCGAGTCGGAAAAACCTCAGGAATTCCATATCCGGCCGGAAGAAACCATCCTTCTGGAGCCGGGCCGGTATTACATCTCCTTCCAGATAGTGGATTGCGACGAAAAGGCTCTGGAGGAGTACCTGCAGGTCCCCGAATCCGAACGGGACTGGTCGCAGATGCGCCTTTCCACCATTCTCTATTTCAAGAGCAGTTATACCCGCAAAGCAGCCTTGGGTAAGATGGAGCACTGTCCCGTCAACATCGGCATCTCCGTCAAAGGGCTGGAATACCAATAATCCCCCTCAGACTGCTCTGAGAGGGATTTTAGTGGAGCATAGGAGAATCGAACTCCTGACCTTTTGAATGCCATTCAAACGCTCTACCAACTGAGCTAATACCCCGTTTGCGGATTGCAAAGGTACTACTTTTTTTTGAACCTGCAAGGAATTCGGCAGAAAAAGAACGTATCTTTGCGATATGAAGTATAAACTGGTCATATTCGACCTGGACGGGACGCTCGTCGATACGATCGCGGACCTGGGTACGGCGGTGAACGTGGCGCTGCGTGCGCGGAACCTGCCGGAGCACACGATGGAAGCGTATCGGGGAATGGTGGGGCACGGGGTGCGCAACCTGGTCAGGAGTGCGATGCCGGAAGGGATGCGCGGGAACGAGGCGGCCCTGGACGACCTGCTCTCTCTGTTCCTGGACTACTATATCGCTCACATCGACGACCTTTCGCGGCCTTATCCGGGCATTCCGGAGCTGCTTGCGGAGCTTTCCGCTGCAGGTGTGAAGCTGGCCGTGGCCTCTAACAAGTTCCAGGCGGGTGCCGAGAAACTGCTGCGCCGCACTTTCCCGCAGATTGTCTTTTCAACCATCTCCGGTGGCCGCCGGGACGCGCCGCTGAAGCCCGATCCGGCCATCGTGGACGGCATCCTGGAGCGGGCGGGCGTCTGTCGGGAAGAGGCCGTCCTGGTGGGCGATTCGGCGACGGACATCGCCACGGCGGCGGCTGCAGGCGTGGCTTGTATCGCCGTCAGCTGGGGCTTCCGTCCGAAGGAGGCGCTGTCGGCGGCGGGGCGCATCGCCGATTCCGTGCCGCAGCTGCGCGGGATGCTGCTGGAATCATAAGTATGCGGTATTGACAACGGGCATTATTCTTGCTATCTTTGCGGCTATGAAACGTTTCTTTTTCCTCATTTTGTGCGTATTCCTGTGCCTGCAGTGCACGGCCGCTTCCAAGAAACCGAAGAGTTTCGTCGTCAATACCGAGAAACTCGGCAAGGAGGTGATGGGTTATGCCGGGACCACCCCGGTACAGATCACCGTCACGGACGGCAAGATTGAAAAGGTCGAGGCCCTGCCGAACAGCGAGACGCCCGGCTTCTTCCAGCGCGTGCTGGACAGTCCCATCTTCACGGCGCTGAACGGAAAGACCATCAAGGAAGCCTCCGAAGTCAAGCTGGACGCCGTGAGCGGCGCGACTTATTCTTCGAAGGCTGTCATCGAGAACATCCGCCTGGGCCTGCAGGAGGCGGCCAAGAAGGCGAAGTAGTTATTTCCTTGTGAACAGGAACACCGTGAGCGGCAGCGCGATGATGGCCATCGTGGCGCTGACCGGCAGGTAGATTCCGAAGTTCACGTATTCCACCACCACATAAGTGATCAGCAGCAGCCCGACTCCCATCGCGCTGGAGAGCAGGTAGTGCTTGCGGATGTCGGTGCTCTTGCAGATGATGCGGCTGAGGTTCGGTACGCCCAGGGAGATGAAGCCGATGGTGCCGCAAATGCTCACGGCCGAGGTCACCAGGAACATAATCATCGTCAGGCTCACGGCCTTGCGCCAGGCGGGCAGTTCGGTCTCGCCGCGGAAATGCCGCGTGAGGTCTCCGTGCGAGCCGATGGCGAAGGCGAGGCCGACACCGAACAGCGCCAGCGAGAAGAGGATGTCGCCGGTGGTGACGCCCTCCAGGTGGAAGTTGGCGGCGCCCCAGAGGTAGTACTGCTTGAGCAGGTCGCCGGTGGGCGCGTTCGTGACGACGATGGTGCCCAGCGAGCCGATGAAGGTTCCGAAGATGATGCCGAAGGTAATCAGGTTCTGCGTGGAGACCTTCAGGGTCACGAAGAAGCAGATGATGGTGCAGATCAGCGTGCAGACGAAGGATCCGACGGTCAGCGAACACCAGCCCGACATCGTGGCCGCGGCGGCGCCCAGGCAGGCGGCGCTGCCCAGCCCGAGGGAATAGACGTCCCCGAGCTGGTTGCGCCACAGGTATTGCATCTGGATGCCTCCGACGGGCAGGGCTATGCCCGACAGCAGCACATAGAGAAGGCTCAGGAACATCCCGCTAGAATTTGAACGTGAAGCCGCCGAGCACGGAACGTCCCGGCATCGGGTAATTGCGTACCAGTTCGTAGCGGTAGTCCAGCAGGTCCCTGACCGTGACGTTCAGGCCCAGCACACCGACGTTGCCCAGCGTGAAATCCTTGCGCAGCGAGAGGTCGAGCGTGTTCCAGTCCGGCATTTCGCCGGAGGCGTCGAAGCGGCCGCCGCGCCAGTTCCAGAGGGCGTCGAAACGCCAGCCGGCGAACTCGACGTCACCGGCGAGCACGACGGTGTTCTTCGCGACATAAGGGACTTGCTGGTCGAAGGAGTAACTGTCCGGGGTCTTGTCCACGGCGGACTGCCGGGCATAGCGGGCGGAGAAACCGCCGGCGAGCCGTCCGTCGTCATAGCGCAGGTTCAAGGAGGTGTCGGCGCCTTTGGCCTGCACGATACCGATGTTGTAGGGCAGCCAGACGTTGTAGTCGTCCGGCATCGGAGCGGAGATGATCTTGTTCTGCAGATAGTTATAGAAACAGTCGGCCTTGAGCCCCAACGACCATGTGTCGCTCAGGGTCGTGTTCCAGTCGATGCCGATGTCGGTCAGCCAGGCGTCCTCCGGTTTCAGGTCAGGATTGCCATAACCCGGATAGTAGAGCTCGTTGAAGGTCGGGGCGCGGAAGGCGCGGCGGCCGAAGGCCACGAGGTCGAAGCCCTCGAAGAGGGTGACGCGCAGGTCCAGGGAAGGGGAGAGGCTGTTCAGTCCCTTGGCGCCCTTGTCGAAAGTGCCGCGATACTCCAGGGCCAGGTCGGCCTGGAAGCGCTCGAGCCGGATGGCGGAGGCCAGGGCGCTGATGACCGCCGTGCGGGCGGCGTCATACAGGCCGGGGGACTTCAGCGCGCCGCGCTCGAGGTCGGCGGCAAGGGAGATGCCCCACCAGTCGGTGAGCCGGAAGGTGTGCGAGGAGTTCAGCTGGAAGTCCGTGAAGTTGTAGTCGCTGTCGCCCCAGGTGCTCTGGTAGTAGATCTTGTCGTAGGCGCCCTTGGCGCTGAGGTTAAGGGTGTACAGGTCGGAGAAGGCTTTGCGCAGGGAACCCTGCACGACGACGTTCTTGTCCTGCTGGCGGTCTTCGGAAGGCCAGGTGAGCGAGCCGGGCGTGCCGCGGTCGGAGGCGTTGTAGTAAGCTTTCGCCTGCCACTCGCCGCCATCCAGGGTGCCGAAGAGGTCGAGGCCCGTGCGGATCTGCTTGAGGTCGTTGCCCGTGCGGCGGACGCCGGCTTTTGTGGCGCCTTCGGTACGGGGAATGAACTCGTCTGCAATCGGGAAATCACCCTTGGTGACGATGCCGGCGCCGTGGACGCTGAGGGCTACGCGCTCGGAAAGTTTCACGTCGAAGCGCGCCGAGGGCTGCCAGGTGCTGAAAGAACCGGCCTGCAGGCCTACACGGCCCGCGAAACTGCGGTCGCCAAAGACCGGCTTCGCTGTCCGGAATGACACACTGTTCTGCGCGTAGTCTATGACTGCGTTGCCGAGGACTTCAAGCGGCAGCATCCCGAGGTCGTTCTGTCCGCTCTGGAAATTGCTGACGCGCACGCCGTCCAGGTAGATGTCGGTGTGGGGAGTGCCGAGGCCCCTCAGGCTCACGCTTTTCAAGCCCGCGAGGCCGCCGTAGTCGCTGATGCCGAGTCCGGGAATGCGAAGGAGTGCTTCTGCGGCCGTCCCGTCGGCGTGCAGAGCAACGGTGTCCGTCCTGGACACCACGACGCCCTTGTCGGCCACGATGGTCACGGCCTGCAGGGTGTCCGGCGTTTCTGCCACCAGCAGACCCGCCGCGAACAAAAGGGAGGATAAAAACATATTTGTGCGTCGCTATGGCGGCCTGACCCCGGGCCTCCGGTATCAACTTCGTCCGTGGCAGGTATTCGGACTCTTTTTCAATTACCGTTGCGGGCACAGCTCCGGGTTCTCACCGGATTCCCCTTTCTGGTTGCAAGGCAACACGCCACGAACTGACCACAAAGTTAATTAATTATTTTATTTGCACAAAATCAACAAAAATATATTGTTTTTCAATAATTATTTATATCTTTGCGGAAACAAAACACAAAACTAGCCTTATGATTGAATGGTGGAATTCCCTTGAACCGGCGATGAAAGTCCTCTGGGCGGTAACCCTCTCGGCTTCGCTGGTTTTCGTCATCCAGACCGTGATGACCTTCCTCGGTGCGGCCGGGGACAGCGATTTCGACATCAATTCCGACTTCGATGCGGATGCGCCGGGCGACCTCGCCGACGGGTCCGTGGACGTGGGCGGAGGTCCTGACGCGGGCGGCCACGACGTGGCTCACCCGAGCACGGGGATGAATCTGCTCACCTTCCGCAACTTCGTCAATTTCCTCCTGGGCTTCGGCTGGACGGCCATCCTGCTGAAGGACAGCATCCCTTCCACCGGCGTACGCCTGCTGATCGCCATCGCCGTGGGCGCGGCGCTCGTGGCCCTGGTGATGCTGCTCTTCAAGTGGCTCACGGATATGCAGGAGTCGGGCAACATCAACGTTTTCAAGTCGGCGGTGGACTGCCAGGGCACGGTGTACCTGACCGTGCCGGGCGAGCGCGCCGGCGAGGGCAAGGTGCAGATCACCATCAACAACGCCGTGCGCGAGTACGCGGCCGTGACCGACGGTCCCACGCTCAAGACCGGCACCCGCATCCGCGTGGTGGAGGCCGTCAGCGCCAACACCCTGCTCGTGGAAGAAATCAATTCGTTCATCATCTAATAACCTTATCGATATGGAACTTTACCTCATCCTCATCATCGTGGGCGTGCTCTTCGTGACCTTCACGGCCATCCTCGCCCGCTACAAGCGCTGCCCCTCGGACAAGGTGCTCGTCATCTACGGCAAGACCGGCCGCGACGCCTCGGCCAAGTGCATCCACGGCGGCGCCGCCTTCATCTGGCCCGTGTTCCAGAGCTACCAGTTCCTGGATCTCAACCCGATCTCCATCGAATGCAACCTTACCAACGCCCTGTCCAAGCAGAACATCCGCGTGGACGTGCCCTGCCGCTTCACCGTGGGTATCTCCACGGAGCCGGAG
>JAFYZZ010000081.1 GCA_017548445.1 Bacteroidales bacterium
AACACCATGAAGGAGGCGCCGGCGGAGCCGAAAAAGGGCCCCGCTGGGGCAAACGCCCCGTCTCGTTCCGACCGCCGGCCGCAGCAGCTGCGCGAAATCGACTATTCGCAGGATGCGCGCATCTCCCTCGGTCTGGGGGAGGTGGACCGGATCCTGGGCGGCGGGATGGTGCCGGGGTCGCTGGTGCTGATCGGCGGCGAGCCGGGCATCGGTAAGTCCACCCTCAGCCTGCAGATCCCGCTGAGCTGCCGGGATCTCCGGACGCTCTATGTCACCGGCGAGGAAAGCGCCAAACAGGTGGGTATGCGTGCCAAGCGCCTGGGCGGCGACGATTCCAACTGTTCCATCTTTTGCGAGACGCTGATCGGGACCGTGATCGAGGAGGCCCGGGCGATGATGCCCGACCTGATGATCGTGGATTCCGTGCAGACGATGTATACCGACACGGTGGAGTCGGCGCCCGGCTCGGTCTCCCAGATCAAGGAGGTGGCCGCCGCGTTGCTGCGCTTCGCCAAGGAAAGCGGCGTGCCCGTGATCCTGATCGGCCATATCACCAAGGACGGCTTCATCGCCGGTCCCAAGATCCTCGAACACATCGTGGACGTGGTCCTGCAGTTCGAGGGCGAGAACCGCGGTTCCTACCGCATCCTGCGGAGCATCAAGAACCGTTTCGGCTCCACTTCCGAGCTCGCCGTCTTCGAGATGACGGGCACGGGCCTGCGCGAGGTGGCCAACCCTTCGGAAATGCTGATCCCGATGCACGAGCAGGGGCTCAGCGGCACGGCCATCGCGGCGATGCTGGACGGCACGCGCCCCCTCCTCTTCGAGGTGCAGGCGCTCGTCAGTTCCGCCGTCTATGGCACGGCGCAGCGTTCCGCCACGGGCTTCGACGCCCGCCGGCTCAATATGCTGCTCGCGGTGCTGGAGAAGCGCGCGGGCTTCCACCTCAGCGCCAAGGATGTTTTCCTGAATATGGCCGGCGGCCTCAAGGTGAGCGACCCGGCTTGCGACCTGGCGGTCATCTGCGCGGTGCTGTCGTCCAATTTCGATTTCGCCATCCCGTCGGATGTCTGCTTCGCCGGCGAGGTGGGCCTGAGCGGCGAGATCCGTCCCGTGGGGCAGATCGACCGCCGCGTGCAGGAAGCCGCCCGCCTGGGCTTCAAGCGTTTCTTCGTGTCTTCGTTCTCTAAGGTGGAGGTGAAGCCGGAGGGGCTGCGCATCATCAAGGTGGCCGACGTGCCGGCCCTGGTCAAAGCTTTGTTCAAGTAGATGGAACTCTTTTTCTCCGACGATATCCTCGATTCCCGGGTCCGGCTGGACCAGGAGGAGTCGGCGCACTGCGTCCGGGTGCTGCGGCACCGCGCGGGCGACGAGATTTCCGTGATCGACGGGCGTGGCACGCTGTACCGCTGCGCGCTGGAGATCGCCGACGCGAAAGGCGCCGAAGCGCGCGTCCTGGAGCGCATTCCCGGCTTCGGGGCGCATCCCTATCAGCTGACGATGGCGGTCTGCCCGACCAAGAACATCGACCGTTTCGAATGGTTCGTGGAGAAGGCCACGGAGATCGGCGTGGACGTGATCGCGCCGGTGATCGGAGACCGCTCGGAGCGCAAGGTCGTCAAGACGGACCGGCTGCGCCGCCTCGTGCTCTCGGCGACGAAGCAGTCGCTCAAGGCCGCGATGCCGGAGGTGGCGGAGCCCGTCTCCGTGCGCGACTTCATCGCCGCCGCGCCCGCCGACGCCCTCAAACTCATCTGCTACTGTTTCGACGACGTCGAACGCATTCCCATCACCGACATCCTCCGCCGGACAGGCAGTGCTGCCGGCAAACCCGTGGCCAGCAAGCTGGCTTGTTCTCCAACCCTCTGCACCCCCTTCCAGGGGGACATTTCCCTCCGGGCTGGCCTCGTAAATGGGGGGGACCCAACCGACAGGTTGGGGGGGATGAGCGAAGCGAAGGTTTGCGGTAGCAGCTGCCTGCCGGCGGAGATCTGCATTCTGATTGGGCCTGAGGGAGACTTTAGTCCCGAGGAGGCGGCGCTGGCGCGCGAACGGGGATGGTTCCCCGTGCAGCTCGGTCCCAGCCGTCTGCGCACGGAAACAGCCGCCGTCACGGCCGTGACAGCGGTCTATCTTGCCAATATCTGATCGTTAAGGCCGGAGAATCTCGACCTCGCCGCCCAGACCGAGCTTGATGATCTGGGAGGAGCGGCCCGTGGCGCCTGCGCCGAAGGGCTTCGGCACGACGTAGTCCACGGCGCCCTTGATCTCCTCGGAGATCTCGGCGAACGAGGCCGGCGTCGGCTCGCCGGAGATGTTGGCGCTCGTGCTGACGAGCGGCCGCCGCAGGCGGTACACCAGCTCCTTGCAGAAGGCGCCGGCAGGATTGTCTTCGGACAGCGGGATGCGGATGCCCACGGAGCCGTCCTCGGCCACCGCGTTGGGCGCCAGGTACTGCGCGCCCGGATAGATGATGGTCATCGGGGCGTCGTTGACCTCCACCAGGTCGATGGCGATCGAGGGGATCTCCTTGATGTGCTTCGCCACCATATCGAGGTCGCAGGCCAGCAGGACCAGCGATTTGGCCTCGGAGCGGCGCTTGATTTCGAAAACGCGCGCGACCGCCTTCTCGTTGGTCGCATCGCAGCCGATGCCCCACACGGTGTCGGTGGGATAGAGGATGACGCCGCCTTCGCGGAGCACCTTCACGGCTTCCTGGATGATGGGTGTGCTGTCCATATCAGAGTTTGTTTTGGTCGAAGAGAATGCCGCGCCTGCGCCACCAGAGGATCAGCAGCCAGGCGAAGAGCATACCGCCCAGATGGGCGAAATGCGCGATGCCGGAGGCCGTGCCGGTGATGCCGGTGAAGAGTTCGATGGCGGCGAAGATGCCCACCATCCATTTCGCGCTGAGCGTCACGGGCGGGAAGAGCAGCGTCATCCGCGACTCCGGGAAGAGCATCGCATAGCCCATCAGCACGCCGTAGATGGCGCCGGAGGCGCCCACGGTTGGCACGGAGAAGATCTCCCGGATGCGCGCGATCGCCTCGGCGTTGCCCAGGTCGGCGCCCGGCAGATAGGAGGTGAACTGCAGGTACTGCACGCCCAGGTGCAGGGCTTCGGCCCCGAGACCGCATACGAAATAGAAGAGCAGGAATTTCTTGCTGCCGATCATCCGCTCCAACACGATGCCGAAGATGAACAGCGTGTACATATTGAAGAAGATGTGCAGGAAGCCGCCGTGCATGAACATATGCGTGATCACCTGCCACCAGTGGAAGAGGGGCGAGGCGGGGAAATACAGGCCCAGGATCCCGGCGAAGTATCTTTGGTTCAGGAGCGTGGCCAGGAACACGATCACGTTGATGATGATCAGGTTCTTGGTCACAGGCGGCAGCGACGAGAGGAATCCTCCCCGACGGCCGTTGTCGTAGTAATAATAAGCCATTCTAGAATCTTTTGTCGATTTCCGCGAGCGGGACGATGCTGACGATGCGGCGTCCGCCCGGCGTGAGTTCGGCATTGTCGCTTGCAAAAAGCGTGTCAATCAGCAGCTGCGCCTCCTGCGGAGATGCCGGCGGATCGGCGTGTGAGGCCCCCAGGGTGGCGAATTTCTCCGCCAGACGCTGCTGCATCAGCTCCGGCAGCGCCTCCCGTTCCTCTGACAAAATGTACACGAGGTCGCTGACAAGTTGCGTGACCTTGCCCGGTTCGCAGCTGTAGCCCTCCGGCACGCCGTTCACCACCACGGTGTCCGTGCCGAACGGGGTGATGTCGAAGCCGAGGCGGGAGAGCAGCGCGGCGTTGTCCTCGAAGAGGAGCCGCTGCTGCGCGCCCACCATCGCCTGCACGGGGAAGAGGGCGGTCTGCGTGACGTGCGCCTCCTGGCCCAGGGCGCGGAGCGCCTGCTCGTAGAGGATGCGCTCGCGGGCGCGGGCGATATGGACGACCATCAGGCCGGACGCGGCCGGCGTGAGGATGTATTTGCCCTGCACGACGAGCATCCGCCCCTGCGGGAGGGTCTTCTCCTCGAAGAGGCGGCCGTAGTCTTCGTGCCGGTCGATGTGGCGGCTGAAATCATAGCCGGCCGGGGCGGCGGGTGCTTCGGGGGCGCCGTCCGTCAGCGGGAGCGCGGCGGCGCTGAAGGGGTCGTAGTTCGGGTCCGTCTCGATGACGGGCATCCGGACGGTCCCCTTGTACTGCTCGAAACTCTTGCCCAACTGGGGAATCTCCACGGCGCCTTCGGTGTTGAAGTCGATGCTGGCGCCGAAGCTGTTTCGCCCGAGCGTCTCCTTGACGCAGGCGTAGAGGATCTGGAAGATGACGGCGTCCTCCTCGAACTTGATCTCCGTCTTGGTCGGGTGGATGTTGACGTCCACGGCGTGCGGGTCCGTCTCCAGGAAGATGAAGTAGGTGGGCGTGACCCCGTCCGGAATCATCTCCTCGTAGGCCTTCATCACCGCCTTGTGGAGGTAGGCGCTGCGGAAGAAGCGTCCGTTGACGAAGAAATATTGGTTGCCCAGGGTCTTGCGGGCGGTGTCGGGGCGTCCGACGAAGCCGCGGACGCGCACCACGGAGGTGTCGGCCGACAGGTCGACGATGTCGCCGACCACATTGCTGCCCATCAGGTCCAGGATGCGGAATTTCAGGGATTTCGCCTTCTTCAGGACATAGATGTCGCGTCCGTTGTGGGACAGGGTGAAGGCGATGTCGGGGCGCGTGATGGCCACGCGCGTGAATTCTTCGAGGATATGTTTGAGCTCGACGTTGTCGCTCTTGAGGAACTTGCGGCGGGCGGGGGTGTTGTAGAAGAGGTTGCGTACCGCGAAATTGGAACCCGCCGGGGCGGCCACGGTCGCGGTTTTCGTCTCGCCGAAGGCGCCGATGCGCACTTCGGTGCCCGTCTCGTCCTGCGGCCGGCGGGTGCGCAGGGTCACTTCCGCCACGGCGGCGATGCTCGCGAGCGCCTCGCCGCGGAAGCCGTAGGTGAGGATCTGTTCGAGATCCTCGGCCGAGGCGATCTTGGAGGTGGCGTGCCGCTCGAAGCAGAGGACGGCGTCCGACGCGCTCATTCCGCAGCCGTTGTCGATGACCTGCAGGAGCGTACGGCCGGCGTCGGTCACGACCACGTTGACCTGGGTCGCGCCCGCATCGACGGCATTTTCCATCAACTCCTTCACCACGGACGCCGGCCGCTGTACGACCTCGCCCGCGGCGATCATATTGGCAACCTGCGCCGGCAGGATCTTCAACTTGCCCATCCGCTAGAACAGGGAGTAGAACTTGGCGATGTACATCAGCACGGCGGCGATCAGCAGCAGCGTAATGATGCCGATGATGGTCTGGACGGCTTTCATCGGGGTGCGCGTGCGGGTACCCTCACGGAACGAGCCCTTGAGGTAGCTGCCGGGCACGTACGTCCCCTTCTCCTTCTCCTGGTCCATCGAGCCGTCCACGGCGCCGAAGCGTCGCTTGCGTTCTTCCTCCTCGGGGTTGTAGTAGATCGGTTTGTAGTTGAAAACGCGGTGTTCGTTTTCACCGAAAAAATTAAATAGTCCCATAGCTTACAAATGTAACCATTTTTCTTTATTTTTGTAGTGATATGGACTTCAGAATAGGACAAGGATACGATGTGCACGCCCTCGCGGAAGGTCTTCCGATGTGGCTCGGCGGTGTGCGGATTCCCTCGCCGACGGGCTTCGTAGCCCACTCCGACGGCGATGTGGCCATCCACGCCCTGTGCGACGCGCTCCTCGGCGCGCTCGCCATCGGCGACATCGGTCATCTTTTCCCGGACACGGACGACCGCTGGAAAGGCGTGGACAGCAAGGAGCTGCTCGCCGCGGTGCTCGCCCGCCCGGAGTTCGAAGGCTGGCAGGTCGTCAACGCCGACATCACCATCGCCCTGCAGGCTCCCAAACTCGCCCCGCACATCGCCGAAATGCGCCGTACGCTCGCGCGTGTGATGGGTATCGGCGAGGATCGCGTGAGCGTCAAGGCCACCACCACGGAGCGTCTGGGCTTCGTCGGACGCAAGGAAGGATGCGAAGTCTGGGCAATTGTTCTGATTGAACGAAAATAAATTTTGTAAATTACCAAAAGTGTTGTACATTTGCAGTCCCAAAACCGCAAGGTAAGGGAATATTGAGATATGGTGTAATGGTAGCACTACAGATTCTGGCTCTGTCAGTGAGGGTTCGAATCCTTCTATCTCAACAAAGCTTTATGGCCTGATGGCGGGGTAGCTCAGCTGGTTAGAGCGTCGGATTCATAATCCGGAGGTCGTGGGATCGTGACCCACTCCCGCTACCACAAATTTCGCCCCCAAAGACAGAAACACTATATAGGATCCGACGCATACTTGCGGCGGTTTTTTTGTTTTATATCCCCGGTAGAAAGTTCACGTCCCGCAGCGCAAATGGCACCGCGGGACGCTAACGTTGATTTTAGATATTCAGATTATCGGGTACCGTCGTAACGGAAGGCCCGATAGGAGTGAGGCGGAAGGGTGAGGGTGACGCGCGGGTCCGGGGCGCGGCGCGGGCCGAAGCTGAAGCCGCCGGGGGCGGCCGGGGCCTGCGGCACGGTGGCCTGCAGGACTTCCCCGTTCTCCAGGTCGGTGACGCTCTTCAGCGCGGTGCCGCCGAGCAGGCTGACCTCCACCGGCGTGTCGTTGAAATTCTCCACGATCACGGTATTGTTGTCATAGAGGAAGAGGCTGACCTTGGCCGGGCCTTCGAGGCGCAGGTCGAGGTCGGCGCCCGCGATGCGGCGCAGCTCGTTGAGCACTGGCGCCGGGAGGTCGTAGAGGTTGCCGAAGTCGTCCGGGATGGCGATGACGTAGAGGTTGCCGTTGGAATACTTCGCGCGGTGCAGGACCGGGTAGCCGGACACGCCGCCGTTGAGCGGCCGGCCGGCGCTGATCACCTCCCAGCTGTCGTTGGTCAGGTACTGGATCTGCGGGATCAGGATGTCGCGTTCGCTGCGGCCGTAGCGGCCGAAATCGTTGACCAGGGCCTTCAGGCCGGTGCAGCGCAGCTCGCAGATGTCGGCGATCTTTTCCGGGATGGCCTCCAGAAGGCCGGAGGTGATGACGACGTCGCCGCCCTTGCGCAGCTGGCGCTTCATCTTTTCGACGATGTCGGGATCGGTGGCCGCCTGCCGGGTCAGCAGCACGACCTTGCGGTCCTCCGGGAATTCGGGATACATATCCATCGGCAGGCCGACCATGCCGAGGTAGTTCTGCAGGAAGTCGTCGCCCACGGAGTGGTAGGGCTTGTAGGCCCAGATGCCGACCGGGGTGCCGAGCTTGCCGACAAGTTCGTCCGCCTGGCGGAGGACGACGTCGGCGATGCGCGCCATCGTGGTCGGGGTCACGGTCTCCTTGCCTTTCTGGAAGGGGGCCGTCATCTCGTCATAGTTCCAGCTGGTGCCCGTGCCCTGCCAGGGGGCGCGGAACATCGGGTTGAGGCGGACCTCCAGCAGCTGGTTGTAGGCGAAGAGCATCACGTCGCGCGCCTGGGCGATGGCCGTCAGGTGCAGCTGCTCCGCATAGCGGTCCATGCTCATGAAGATGCCGCCGGCGTCCACCCAGCCGCCGCCGTTGCGGCCGCCGGAGAGGTGCTCGAAGTAGCGCATGATGTTGTAGCCAAGATAGTTCTGGAGGTGCTGGGCGCTGGACGGGTCACGCGTCTCCGTGCCGGTCCACACGCCGTCGAAGATCTTCGGGCCGTCCTCCAGGCTGAATCCCAGGCCCTGGAAATGGTCGTACCAGTTGGGGTATTTGATGATGACCTTGACCTTGGGGTTGACGGCCTTGGCGGGGCCGACGACCAGGTTCCGGCCGGCCTCCTTGAGGAGGTCCAGGCGGTATTCGGTCCAGCTGCGGTCGCCCTTCGCCTCGATCTCCACGTCCTTCTTGCTGCTGGTGAAGAAGAAGTCGTCCAGGATGAATTCGTCGAAATGCTTCGCCGTATGTTCCGCGATGCGGCGCACCATCTCCCGGTCCTTCGGGTCGGAGTAGCTGAAGGTCTCGAAATCGTTGGCCTCGTTGATGGTATAAGTGATGCCGCCGGCGACCTCCAGGCCCTGTTTCTTAAAGAAAGCCTTGGCCTTCTCGAGGGTGGCGTCGTCGACGAGCAGCATGTCGCGGTGCGTCTCGAGGTAGATCTTGTCCACGTCCAGCTGGTCTGAGATGGTCTTCCAGCTGGACTCGAGCCATTCCGTGTCTTTCATCCTGTCCACTTCGTACGCGCGTACATATATGGATACTTTGAAGTTCTTGTGGCGCGCGGCGGCCGGGACGGCGCACAGCAGCGCCAGAACGAGCAGCAGGGGTCGAAACGTCTTGCAGTTCATCTCTATATTGTGTTAGCGGATACAAACACAAAAATAGCATTATCTGCAGACAATTTCAACCCCTGCGGCTGAATATGCCAGAAGGGATTACCGCAGCGTAGCGGCGCTGATCACTTCAGGCCAGAAGATGGCGTTGGCGGTCAGTTTGGACGTGCCGTACCAGATGGCGCGGAAGTCCGGGTCGATGGCGAAACTGATCACGCGGCCGGAGCCGAGCGCCGTGATGGCGGCGACAGGCGTGTCCGCCAGCATTTCCTGCAGGCGCGGCAGCATGTTGCCGGAGAGCAGGACCTGGCTGGAGTGGATCAGCGGCGTGCGGAGGTGGTTCTCAAGCGGCTCGAACATGATCGCGTTGTTCTTGAACACCGGCAGTCGGTTCTCCTTGTAACCCCAGCAGAGCGGGTGCGTCACGTCGATGGTCGCCTCCAGGATCACGCCCGGGATGCTCTGGGCGCGCTGGGCGGTCTCGACCTGCGCATACGGGATATTGGTGTCCAGCGTCTGCGACTTGGTCTTCAGGCCGTCCAGGCCCATCCGGCGGAGGAACTGGTGGCCCTGTTCGATGGTGACCAGCGTGCCGCCGCGCTCCACCCAGGAGCGGATTTTTGCACGGGATGCCTCGCTCATGGAGCCGTGTGCCGCGGTCACGAAAATGACGTTGTAGCGGTCCAGGTCCAGGCTTGCGACGCTTTCGGAGGCGATGATGCTCAGCGGGATCAGGTAGTGCTGGTCCATCAAGTGCCACAGGCCGCCGACGGGTACGGAGGACGCTTCCGTACTGCCGATCACGGCCACCTTCGGCAGACGCGCCGTCACGAAGTTGGCGCTGCCGAGGTTGTGTCCGGAAGTGAAGCCGCTGTCCAGTGCGTACACGTCAACCATATCCTCCCGGGCGATGGTCTGCATCAGGCGGTGGATTTCCTCCTGCGGCAGGGTCTGGTAGTTCGTGCCGATGGGCACGATGATGCTGCCGCGGCCGAAATGCTTCTCGCCTGCGGTGAATCCGCCCTGGGAAGCCTTGGCGAAAACGCCGGCGGAAAGCAGCCTGTACAACGCCCTGGGGGCATAGAAGCCGTTCCATTCGAAGGCGTAGGCGTACGAGGCGCGTTTGTAAGAGCCTTCCGGCTGCGGATCGGTGAAGTGGAATTCATCGCCCTGCGAGGCGGAAGCAACCTTGGCGTAGGGGAGGTTGAAGGCCATCGGCATGGTCCATCCGGTGATGTCGTAGGAGAGGCTGTCGGCGTAAGACTCGCGGATCTCGAACAAGGCCTCGACCATGCGGTGATGCGCCTGGCGGACAGGGACGACGAAGGCGGAATCCGGCACGAAGGTGCGGCCTTCCGCCGTCAGCTTGCGTCCGAGCTTGTAGATTTCCACGCCGTTGCGGGAGATGGTCTCGGCCAGCCGCACGGTGGCGGCGAGGTCCTCCGAGGAGCCGAAGACATAATAGCCGGAGCCCTCTTTCGAAGTCTGTCTATAGTAACGTTTCTGATAATCAAGCAGCTCCTCGCGCATGTCGATCGCGCCCCGCAGGGTCGCCATCTCGGCGGTGAGCTGGTTGTGGATGGACAGCGGGAAGGAGAGCAGGCCGTTGACGGTGTTGCGCAGGAAGCCGCGGGAGCTCTGCTCCTCCCAGAGCAGGGCGATGCCGCCGTAGAAATCCATGTACTCGCGACCGCGGCCCGGATAGTAGTCGTCATAGACCTCGCCGGAGAAATACATCATTCCCTGGCGGTCGAAAGCCGGTGCGTAGTAGTCTTTCGCGAGCCGGCGGATAAAGGCCTGGCACTCGTCCGGGATCAGCGGGTGGACGCGGGTCGGCTCGCCGGGCGAGAAATGATAGTTCGCGTCGGAGCCCTGCTCATGGGCGCAGGTGTAGATGTTCGGCTTCCAGTCCAGCATCGCCACCGCGCGGTACTGCGACTCCGGCTGCGTCTGGTTGATCCAGTCGCGGTTGAGGTCGAACCAGTAGTGGTTGGAGCGGCTGCCGGGCCACATCTCGTTGTGTTCGAGTTCCTGGTCGTCCACATTCGGGGTGGAACTCCGGTGGGAGTTGACCCATTCGGTGAAGCGGCCGATACCGTCCGGATTGATCATCGGGTCAATGATCACAATGTTGTTTTCCAGCACCTTCCGGGTGTAGGAAGTGTTGGCCGCGGCGAGGTGGTAGGCCAGCAGGAGGGAGGCGTTGAAACCGCTCGTCTCGTTGCCGTGGATGCTGTTGCCGAACCAGTTGAAGACCGGCCCGTCCGTGGATCCGTCGGCCGACGGGTCGCTCAGTTTGTCATGCTCCGCCTTGATGCGGTCGATGTCGCGGATGTTCTGCTCGGTGGATATGATGAGCAGGTAGAGCGGCCGGCGCTCATGGGTCCATCCGTACTGTCGGAGCAGGACGCGGTCCGAAGCCGCCGCGAGGGCCTTGATGTAGTTCACGGCCTGCTCGGGCGTGGTCTGGTACTCGCCGATCTCGAAACCGAGCACGGAGGCCGGCGTGGGGATGGCTTTATTGTAATTGCAGGTGTCCGGGAGGAAGTAATCCAGGGAGACCGGAGCCTGGGCGTGGAGGGACACCAGCGCCAGGAGTCCTGCGAGGACGGTAAGCGTTCTTTTCATTATTGGGTCAATGGTTTGTGTTCATGCAGGTCGTAACGCTGGCCGGGACGCAGGAAGAAGAACTTCTCGCGGCCGGCCTGATGGACGGCGACGTAGGATTTGCCGATGACTTCGAATTCATCGCCCCGGACCACGATCGCGGTGGATTCGTCGATGCCGATGCCGATGAATTCCGGCGCGGCCTTGATGAAGGCGTCCAGGTCATGCTGGCGGTTGCGCACCAGGATGTGCTGGTCGATCGCGGAGAGTTTCAGGAAGCCCAGGCCCTGGGTGTGGTCGCCGATGAGGTGCTGCGCGCCGCGGGTGTCGCCGCGCCAGAGCAGGGAGCCCTGGATGCTGGCGCCTGCGGAGGAGCCAGCGATCACGCCGCCCCGCGCGAGAAGTGCGAAGCATTCCCGGTGGACCTTGGTGTTGAGATACACTTCCGAAATGCGCCATTGCCGGCCTCCGGTGAAATAGATGCCGGTCGCACGCTTCAGTTCCGCAAGGTTGCGGTCGTCATTGGCCTCGTCGATGGTCGAGAGGTGGAGGCGGCTGACCCGGCTCGCACCGAGCCGTGCGGTCAGCGTCTCGATTGCGGTCGTGTGGTAGTCGTCCGGACCGGAGGCGTTCGTGATCACGACGATGCGGGCGTCCGGGCCGCCGGCGAGTTCGATGAAGCGGTCCCAGATCTCGTCGGTGACGGTGCCGCCGCCGATGATGACCAGAGAGCCGTGTTCAGGGCCGTGACGCGTCACGGACAGGTCCACCGCCGTGGGATTCTGGGCGGAGAGGCCGAGGCAGAGCAGCAGGCCGGAGAGGAGGAAAATCAGTTTGCGCATAAGGGGAAAGGACTAATAACCGTGGTTCTGCTCGAGATCCTCGTCGGCGAGGATGGCGTTGTTCGGGAAGGGGAGCACCCAGTAGTCGGAACTCTTGAATACCGGGTCGTAGGCGCCGAACACATCCGCGGCCCGTCCGGTGCGGACGATGTCGTTGAAGCGGTGGCCGTCGAAGGCCAGTTCATAACGGCGTTCGGTCTCCACCTGCTGCAGCAAAGCGGTCGCATCGTCGAGGGTGAGGTCTTCCAGGCCGGCGCGGCGGCGGATCACGTTGAGGTCTTCGCGGGCACCCGCCACATCCGGCGTTGCCTTGTGGAGGAGGGCCTCCGCACGGATCAGGTACTGCTCGGCCAGGCGAAGGACCTGGATCGAACTGGAGCCGTCCTGCTTGGCGTATTCTGCGATGGCATAGACACCGTCGCCCTTGTCATAGATCAGCTGGGCGCGCTTTCCGCCCTTCTCCGGGTCCAGGAGTTCACCTACGAACTCCGGCTCCGGGACGTAGTCGAGGCGTCCGCCCTTGTCCGAAGGCAGGTAATAGGTGAAGAACGGCAGACGGTCGGCACTGCTGAAGACCAGCTCGAAGATGGATTCGCTGCTCATGGGCGTCTCGAAGAACCCGGAGACTTCCGGGGTCAGGGCGAAGCGCCCGCTGTCGATCACGCGG
>JAFYZZ010000082.1 GCA_017548445.1 Bacteroidales bacterium
GCCGCCGGACGAAGCGCCCCAGGCCCAGGGCGGCCGGCAGCACTTCCGGCGAGGTGACGGGGGCGGCTACCTGTTCGCGAAGCAACAGGTTGCACCCCTGCGAGCGGACGTCATCGATCCTGCCGGGCACGGCGAACACCTCGCGCCCGTAGCCGGCGGCCAGCCGGGCGGTAATCATCCCGCCGCCTTTGATGCGGGATTCCACGAGGACGGTGGCGCCGGCGAGTCCGGCGATGATGCGGTTGCGCCGCAGGAAGGTGAACGGGGCGGGAGCCGTCCCGGGCGGATAATCCGTCACCAGCGCGCAGCCGGGCGTTGCGCACATCCGTTCCACGAAAGCGGCGTGGCGCCGGGGGTAGACCTCGTCTACGCCGACCGGACTCACGCCGACGGTGGGCAATCCGCCCGCGAGGGCGGCGCTTTGTGCGGTGATGTCCACGCCGAAGGCCAGCCCGCTGACTATCAGTGGCTTGGAAGGCGCCTCACACAATGCGCGAAGGATCTTCTGGCAGCTTTCGCGGCCGTAGAGACTCTGGTCGCGGGTGCCCACCACGGCCACGGCGGGCCGCCCGCCGAAGAGTTCGCGGGCCGGCGTGGCGCTGCGCACGTACAGCAGCAGCGGGGCGTCGGGGCATTCCCGAAGCAGGGCGGGGTAGCCTTCGTCGAAGATGTCGAGGAACTGGCAGCCAAGCGCGGACAACCGCCCGATCTCTTCACAGGCGGCATCGAGCGCGGCTGCTCCGATCCGGGCGGCACGGGGGTTAAAGGGGCCGAACAGTTCCGTGCGCTCCCTGTCGGAGAGCGAGAACACGGCCTCGGCCGAACCGAGGGCGTCAATCAGGTGATGGGAAAACTTCGGCTCGTCGCCGAAGATGGCGTTAAGCGCGACGGCGCTCGCCAGGGGAAGCATTTCTTTGTCCATTTCTCACAGTTCAAGAGTTCAGGACAAAGATAACGCATCCGCATCAAATAATCAACAGGGCGTCGCCGTAAGGACCGAAGCGGTAGTCGTTCTGCAGGGCGCTCTCGTAGGCGTTCATCACCTTCTCGTAGCCGCCGAAGGCCGCCACGGACATCAGCATCGTGGACTCCGGCAGATGGAAGTTGGACACGATGGCGTCCGGCACGGAGAACTCGTACGGCGGGAAGATGAACTTGTTGGTCCAGCTGTCGTTGGCGCGAACCTCGTGGTCCGTGGTCACGTAGGTTTCCAGGGCCCGCATCACCGTCACGCCCACCGCGCAGATCTTCTTGCCGCTGCGCTTGGTGCGGTTGATCTCGTTCGCGGCCTGCTCGCTGATGATGAAGCGCTCGCCGTCCATCCGATGCTTCGAGAGGTCCTCCACGTCCACGGTACGGAAGTGCCCGATGCCCATATGCACGGTAATGAAGGTCTTCTCTATATCCTTGAGGATCATCCGGTTCAGCAGCTCGCGGCTGAAGTGCAGGCCGGCCGCCGGGGCCGACACGGCACCTTCGTGCGTGGCGAAGATGGTCTGGAACTCCTCGGCGTCGCGCGCGGTCGGGGTCTGCTTCACCCACTCCGGCACGGGCGTCTGTCCGAGGGCGAAGAGGGCCGCCTTGAACTCGTCGTACGGACCGTCGTAGAGGAAACGCAGGGTGCGTCCGCGCGAAGTGGTGTTGTCGATGACCTCGGCCACCATACTTTCGTCTTCGCCGAAGTAGAGCTTGTTGCCGATGCGGATCTTGCGGGCGGGATCCACGATCACGTCCCAGAGCCGCTGCTCGCGGTTGAGCTCGCGCAGCAGGAACACCATAATGTCGGCGCCGGTCTTCTCCTTCTTGCCGTACAGCTTGGCCGGGAAGACCTTGGTGTCGTTGAGGACGAACCTGTCGCCCTTGCCGAAGTAGTCGATGATGTCCTTGAACTGACGGTGCTCGATTTCGCCGGTGTCCTTGTGGAGGACCATCAGCTTGCACTCGTCGCGCCATTGGATGTGCCCGTCGATTTCGGGCATCAGTTCGGTGGCGATCTTCTCCTGCGGGAGTTCAAAGTCGAATTGGGAAAGTTTCATACCTTACGCGTAATGGACAAACACTTATCTTATACGGCAAAGTATTGCAAAAAGTTTCACGGCTGCGGGCGGAGTCTTCCAGACGGGCGGCCGGAAATTATTTTTCGGACAGGTTTGCCGAAAAACCAATTTCCGCTCCGCTGTCCGCCACAGCCGTTATTTCTTTTTGGACTGGGCCTGCTTCTTCTCGATGATCTGGATGTTCCGCGTGGCGGCGTAGTCGTCAGGGTCGATCTTCAGGGCCTTTTTGTAGTACTTGACGGCCTGTTTGTCATTGTTCCGCGCCACCTGCCAGTAGGATCCGATGTTGTCCAGGAAGGCCGGGTTGTTCGGATACAGCTTGTTCATCCGCTCCGAAATCTCCCGGAAGTACTCGTAGCTGGTGACGGAAGCGGCCTGGAAGAAGTCGTAGCAGCTTTCGCCCACGAACTGCTGGAAGATATCCTCGCCCACGGGCTCGCCGTCCAGCGTCCACGCAGGCTTGGACGACGCCTGCCGGTCGATGAGCGTCTTCAACTCCCCGGCGGCCATATCCGGACTCTCCTTTTCGTAGGCGCATAGGGCGGAAAGCTTCAGGGAGTACCAGCGCAACTCGTTGGGATGCGTGGAGATCTGCTGGTCCAGCACGCGGATAGCCAGGCCGAAATACTCCTCATCGTAGAAATCTTCCTCGAAATACGGCACGTCGCCCCCTTCGGGATCCTGGAGGGTCAGCGTGGGCGGCTGCCCCATAAAGCGGCGCCTGGTGGGCTTGGGCACCATTTCCGTGGTCCGTCCTTTCTCGAGGTAATAGCTGAAGCGGGCCTGGGAGACGGCCGGGTCGTCGGGATAGGCCGCGGCCCAGCGGTCGAGCAGGGTTTCAATGCCCACGCCGTCATAACCCAGCGTGCGGACGAGCCGCTCGTAGCGGGCCTGGAACTCTTCGGGCGTATATTCCTGTGCCAGGGCGGCGCCGCAGGAAAGGACCGCGGCGGCCAGAAGGAGGATCAGTCGGTGTCTGTTCATACGTTCATCAATATGCGGCGCGACTTCGGGAGCAGGTTGTTGCATCGGGAGCCGATGTTCTTGACGAAGCCCAAAGGGTGGCCGAGATAGGTGATCACATTGTAGCCGGGCGCGGCCTGCGGCAGCACGAGCGCGTCCCGGTGCAGGAAGCGCAAGGCGGTCTGCCGGTCCACGTCGACGGCCGGATAGTCCCTGCTATCAAATATTATGCTCAAGGCATAGTCGGCGTCCGGCAGGAAGTCCTTTCCCTTCGTCTCTCCTTTCCGGATGCCGCTGCGCAGGGGATGCAGCAGGTCGGGGGAGACGTTCTTCGCGACCGCCTGCGGGGCGGTCTTGCGCAAGGCTCCCGCCCACTGGCCTTCGCCGGGCACGATGCCCGCTTCCAGCAGGTGTCCGTGCGGGGTGCGCCGCACGCCGTATTCCTCGAATTCCGGCTCCGGCTCCAGGATCTCCCCGCCCAGTTCGGAAGCCGCCCAGGCGAGGTTTTCGTCGTTCTCCGCCGGCTCATAGGTGCAGGTGCTGTAGACGAGCAGGCCGCCTTCGCGCAGCGCAGGCCACACGTCCGCGAGGATGCGCTTCTGCCGGGCGGCGCAAAGCTCCACCACCGCGGGGCTCCATTCCTCCCGGGCGCGGGGGTCCTTGCGGAACATCCCTTCGCCGCTGCAGGGCACGTCGGCCACGATTACGTCGAACCAGCCCGCCAAGCGGGCGAAAGCCGCCGGATCCACGCTCGTGACGACCACGTTGGGGTCCCCCCAGCGCGCCACGTTGTCGTCCAGCACGCCCACGCGCGCCTTCATCACCTCGTTCGCCACCAGCACGAACCCGTCCCCGCACGCCTCCCGCAGCGACGCCGCCAGGTCCGTCGTCTTCCCGCCCGGCGCCGCGCACAAATCCAGCACCCGGAAGACCTGTTGGCCCGAAGTGGAAGCGGCAGCAGCCCCTCCGGACCGTTGCCACCCTCGGCACGTAAGAGGGAGGGGCCCGCCGCTTTGCGGTGGGAGGGGTCCGGCGCAGCCGGAAGTCCGGAGGGGCTGGCTGCCGTGGAACGAAGGGCAATCGGTCAACAGTTTCCGGAAGAGGTGCCCGACAAACATAGCGGAAGAGTCCTGGACGTAGTAGCATCCGGCGTGGAAGAGGGGGTCGAGCGTGAAGACAGGGCGGTCGGCCAGGATGCGGCCATACGGCGACCAGGGGACCGGAGAACCTTCCGGCCCCGCCAGCCCCTTGAAAGGATTCAGACGGATCGAGACCGACGCCTCCTCCATCATCCGCGGAACTCCTCCGGCATCTGCGGCATACGCCCCTCGGAGGCGTCCACCAGGCCGTCCACCATCTTGTCGAGGGCGTCCTGCAGCTTGTTGCCCAGGATCGTCTTCATCATAAAGTTGAGGTTGGCGTCCAGGTCGATCCAGAAATCGGTCCGCCCGGGAATGGCTGACGGTTCGAAATGCAGCACGCCCACGAACTCCACGGGCGACTCCGCGCTGCCGATGCGGATCAGCCGGTAAGGCTGCCGCTCGTCCACGCGCACGCCGATCCGGAACCCCTGCACCGTAGCGGTGAGGTGGTCGAAATCCGCCTCGATCTCCGCCTTGACCTTGTCCTGCGGGATCATCTGGGCGAAATTGCGCAGGTCGGTGAAGGCCATATACAGTTCTTCGGGCCGCTTGGCCACCTGTCCGTGCTT
This sequence comes from Bacteroidales bacterium, assembly GCA_017548445.1. Next base: position 4,732 of record JAFYZZ010000082.1, read on the forward strand.
GCTGGTATAATGTGCTGTCATAGTCGCTAAAAATGATTACATTTGCATTCGGTGCAAAGATAGCAATTTTCCGATGCACAAGATATATTTCGAAAAACGCTGCATCATCATCTGCAGCCCCGGCGAGCAGGCGCTCTCCGATCCCAACGCCGTGGAGTTCCATTTCGGCGAGAACGTCAACATCCACACCCTCGTGGCGATGTTCGAAGCCTCGCAGTCCCTGTCGCGCATCTACATCCCCACGGGCAACACGGCCTGGATGTACCGCCGCGTCTGCGCCGAGTTCCGCGAGGTCGACGCCGCCGGCGGGCTCGTCTCCAACCGGCGGGGCGACTACCTGCTCATCCAGCGCAGCGGCCTCTGGGACCTGCCGAAAGGACATAGGGAAGCAGGCGAGGACATCGCCGTCACGGCCCTGCGCGAAGTGCAGGAGGAGACCGGTGTGGACCAGCTCGAACTGCGGGACCTTATCTGCGTCACCGACCACTGCTACCTGCGCGGCGGCGTATGGCACCTCAAACACACCTGGTGGTACGATATGCTCTATACCGACCCGGTGAACCTCACCCCGCAGCGCGAGGAGGACATCACCCGCGCCGCCTGGGTGGCCCGTTCCAGCCTGCCCCCGTACCTCAAGAACACCTACCCCTCCATCCAGGAGGTCTTCCGCGAAGCGAAAGTATAAAGTATAAAATAAGATGAAAAGATTCCTGCTTCTCCTGGCTGCCTGTACGCTCGTCGCGACCGGCTGCCCCCGGAATCCCGGCCAGAACGCCGGCGGCGATCCCGGCGTGGTGACTCCGGACGATCCCGGGACCGAACCTGCCGGTACCGTGGAAACCGCCGGCAAGGATTTCTCTTTCGACGAACTCTTCAAGATCTTCTCGGTCTTCGGCGACAACATTATGTCGGCGAAGTTCGCCCCGCAGAGCGTCAAGGACGGCATCAAGGCGGAGCTGAAGGAGTCCTACGAAGGGGCCGTGCAGTTCACGGGGCCTTGCAACCATCTGGCATACAGCCTGTTCGACGGCAACTGCTACGACGGCTTCGAGCTGGCCTGCTACCGCTACTCCGCCGACGACCACGTCCTGGCGGTGCTGCTGGAGAACGGCGGCTGCGACGTCTCGTCCGTCAAGTACATCCGGGCGTACGAGTACGACCCGGAGAGCGGCGGCGCCCGCGAGGTGGAACTCCCGTTCAACCCGGCGCCGCAGCGCGACGACTTCGAGGATATGGTTCGCCTGGCGGGCTCCGACGTGGCGTCACTGCGCGGCGCGATGAAGGCAGGCCTTTATGACTACCAGTGGCGTTCCGACGGCGTGCTGGTCCGGCTGAACGACCCGATGGACTATGACGAGCAGGTCTATCACGGAGCCCTGTTCGTGGACTATCGCTGGAACGGCTACGAATTCGGGATCAACCGGGATTACGTGTATCCCAGCATCCACGCCGACGGCTTCGGAAACATCCTGCTCGGCAGGCCGGCGCCGGACTTCGATTTCGACTATGACCCGAAGGGTTACGATGCGCGGTATTCGGAAGGCGGCGACCTCTGGCTCATCGAACTGGGAGGCCGGAGGGTACTCGAGGTGCAGATGGAGTTCGACAAGGTGCAGTCCATCGAAGTCTTCTCCCCGAAGTACTGCGTGACCGAGGCCGGCTACGACCACGACGGCAAGCAGCAGCCCCGCGTGGGCGGCCGCATCAACGACTGCCTCGAGTTCGGCGAGGAGTCCCCGCAGGTCTGGATGCTGATGGACGGCACGGTGCAGATCGAGGACGACATCTGGAACAGCCGGATCGCGTTCCGCGCGCCCCGGGAGTCCCTGGTGGATCCGCCGCAGCCCTCGTCGAACGGGCGCCTCCGGATCGAGGATCCGAAGTTCAAGTCCGACGCCACCATCGAGTCCATCCTCCTCTGGCGCGACTGAGAATCCAGATTATTTTATTCCGCCTTAACGGTCTGGGCGGGGTCGACCTTTGAAATGAACAGGGTGGGGATCAGCAGCAGGAGCAGGATTCCCGCAAAGGCCGCGACGTCCGCGAGCAGGATGCCGGGCAGGTTCACGTGCACCGGCACGAAGGAGACGAAGTAGTTCTCCGGATTCAGCTTGAGCAGGTGCGTGGTGCCCTGGACCAGGCAGAAAAGCAGGGCGGCGGCGTTGCCGATGGCCATTCCGATGGCCACGGTGCGGGCTCCCACCCGCAGGAACACTCCCGCGATGGAGCGGTCCGTCATCCCCAGCGTCTTGAGCGTGCCGATGGTGGAGATGTTCCGGAACAGCAGGATCAGCAGCCCGGAAATCATATTGAACCCCGCCACGACGGTCATCAGCAGCAGGATCGCATAGACGTTGAAATCAATCAGGTCCAGCCAGTCGAACAACTGGGCGAAGCGGTCCGTGGCCGAGACGGCCCGAAGGGGCTCCTCGTCGTCGTGGGCGCCGGCCGTGGCGCGCCAGCCGAGTTCCTCGGCGGCCCGCAGGACGTCCCTGCGGCCGGTGTGGCGCGCATCCAGGCCCACTTCCAGCAGGGAAGCCTGGTCCGGCTCCCAGCCGCAGACGCGCCGCAGGTCGCCGATGGGCACGTACAGGATCTGGCTGTCCATCGTCTCCACCGGATTGTCATACAGCGCGACGACGTGCCATTTACGGATCTTCACCTTGTCGCCCACGAACCAGGCCGTGAGGTCGTCGCCGGGCTGCACGCCCAGCTTGTCCGCCAGCGAAGAAGGCACCCGCACGCCCAGGGAGGCGGTGTCGGCCTGCGTGCCCTTGAACAGCACACCGTGGATGTCGTCGCCCGCCTGCAGGATGCCGGCGGAATAGATGACCGGATCGATCCGTTCCACGCCTTTCACCGCCCGGAGCGCATCCAGGTAAGAGGGTTCCGTGCAGACGGGGTCGGACCGGCCGGTCAGGTCGGCGGCGGCGTTCGTCAGCAGGACGTCTCCCGTGACCGCGGACACGCTGCCACGGATCTCCCGGCGGAACCCCGCGGAGATGGCGACGGCCACGATCATCACAAGGAAAGAGATGGCTATCGCAGCGACAGCCATCTTTTCCTTGAAACGCAGACGCGAGGCGACGAAGCCTTCCGCCTTCATCGGCTTACCAGATATGGACGCGCTCGCTCTCCGGACGCCACATCGGGTCTCCCTCCTGGATGCCGAAGGCGTCGAAGAAGGTGCCGAAGTTGCGCAGGGTCACGTTCACGCGGTTGTCGCCGAGGGAGTGGACGTCGAGTTTGGTCAGGCGGGCCCGCTCCTCGTCGGTGATGTTCTGCGCCCACACGCGGGCATAGCCGAGGAAGAAGCGCTGGGCGGCGGTCAGACCGTCGATCGGCTCGGGCTCCACCCCGCCGAGGGCGTTGTGCAGGGCCGTCCAAGCCACGCTCACGCCGCCGTGGTCGGCGATGTTCTCACCGAGTGTCAGCTCTCCGTTGGCCTTCACGCCCGGCAGGACCTCCACCTCGTTGAACTGGTCCACCAGCACGTGCGTCTTCTTCACGAAGGCGGCGCGGTCCGCGGCGGTCCACCAGTTGTTCATATTGCCGTCCTTGTCGAACAGGCTGCCCTGGTCGTCGAAGCCGTGGGTCATCTCGTGGCCGATCACCACGCCGATGGCGCCGTAGTTCACGGCATCGTCGGCCTCCGGGTTGAAGAACGGCGGCTGCAGGATGCCGGCCGGGAAGCAGATCTCGTTGGTCGTCGGGTTATAGTAGGCGTTCACCGTCTGCGGAGTCATTCCCCACTCGGTGGGATCCGTGGGCTTGCCGAGCTTGGACAGGTTGTCCTGCACGTACCAGGCGCTGGCGGCGCGCAGGTTCTCGTAGTAGCTCAGCTCCGGGTCCACGGTGAGGGTGCTGTAGTCCTTCCACTTGTCGGGATAGCCGATCTTCACGGTGAAGGCCTCCAGTTTCTCGCGGGCCTTGGCCTTGGTGGCGTCGGACATCCATTCCAGGGAGTCGATGTGCTCTCCGAGGGAGACCTGCAGGTTCTTCACCAGGTCGAGCATCTTCTGCTTGGAGGTCTCGGGGAAGAACTTGGCCACATACATCTGGCCCACGGCCTCGCCGAGGATGCTGTTGGGCACGCTCATCGCGCGCTTCCAGCGCGGCTTCTGCTCGGTCACGCCGCTCATCTGGGTGCTGTAGAAGTCGAAGTTGGCGGCATAGAAGTCGTCGGACAGGCTGCTCGCGGCGCCATTGATCAGCTGGGCGGCCACGTAGTCCTTCAGGACGTCCAGCCTGCTGTCCTTGAAGAGCTTGCTGAAGCCCTGGAAGAAGGAAGGCTGCTCCACGATCACCTTGTCCATCTCCGGAAGACCCATCGCGGCGGCGAAGGCCTTGAAGTCGAAGCCCGGGTAGGCTTTGTAGATCTGGGCGGAGCTCATCGGGTTGTAAAGCTTCTCGACGTCGCGGTTCTGCACGCTGGTCCAGGAGAATTCGGCGAGTTTGTCCTCGATGCCGGCGGCGTTGGCGGCACGAAGTTCGGGGCTGTCCAGGCCGGCGAGGGTAAAGAACTTGGCGAGCATCGCCTCGTAGCCCTTGCGCAGCTCGGCGTTGGCCGGGTCCACGTAGTAGTCGCGGTCGCCCATACCGAGGCCGCCCTGGCCGAGGTAGAAGACCTGGGTCTTGCTGTCCATCAGGTCGGCGTCCACGCCGCCTCCGAAAAAGCCGCCTTCGCCCACGAGGTTCATCTTGCCCAGATGTGCGGCAAGCGCCTTCTTGTCAGGCAGGGCGTAGATCTCTTCGAGGTATTTTTTCAGCGGGGCCGCACCTTCCGCGTTCAGGCGGGTGGAGTCGAGGCCCAGCTTATAGAGGTCCACGATCTTCTGGTCGATGCTCCCGGGTTCCGGGTTCATTTCCGTCATCTCGGAGAACAGGGCGTTGAGGTCTTCCACGTTCTTCTCGCGCAGCACGTCGAAAGAACCGAAACGGGCGTACTCGGCCTTGAGGGGGTTCTCCTTCATCCAGCCACCGTTGGCGTACAGGTAGAAATTGTCACCGGGTTTGACGCTGAGGTCCATATCGGCCGGATCGAGGGCCGGGGTCTTCACTTCCTTGGTCTGGCAGGCCGCCAGCATCATCAGGGGAATCATAAATGCAAATAACTTTTTCATCGTATGAATGTTTGTTATGTTTTCGAAACGAATCGCAAATATACTGTTTTTTCCGGAAAGAGATTCCGGGCCGGGGCCGGAATGACAATTTCGTTTTTTTTCCGATATTTGTATTCGGTATGAAAGCGAATACAAAGGAAATCCTCCGACGGTACGGCGTGGCGAGCGTGGGGCTGCTGTTCGTGGCGCTCGGCGTGGCGCTGTCCATCATCTCCAATCTCGGAACGGCGCCGCTGTCCTGCCCCGCCTATGTGCTGAACCTCCGTTTCCCGGCCCTGTCGGTCGGGACTTTCACCCTGCTCGTCAACACCTCGCTCATCCTTATCCAGCTTGCCCTGTGGCGAAAGAAGTTCCAGGCTCGCTACCTGATGCAGATCGTGGCGTCGGCCCTGTTCGGCTACCTGATCGACGGCTGCCTGTGGGCCCTCTCCTGGCTGCATCCGGAAGGTTTCCTGGTGCGCGTGGCCCTGACGCTGCTGGCTGCGCTGGTGACCGCCTTCGGCGTGAGCATCGAAGTGGCGGCGAACGCCTGGATGCTCTCCGCGGAGATGACGGTGCTGGCCTTCTCCCAGACGTTCAACTGGAAATTCCATACGGTGAAGGTGGTGATGGATTCGCTGATGGTGGTCATCGCCGCCCTGCTGTGTCTCTGGTTTTTCGGCGACCTGTTCGGTGCCGGGAAGTTCACCGGCTGGGCGGACTTGCTGCTGGCCCGCACCGAGGATGTCGTAATCGGTCTGGGCACGCTGCTGCTGGCGGTCCTGCCCGGCTGGCTGATGCGCCTGACGGACCCGCAGGTCGCGCGCATCCCCCGGGGGGCCAAACCTAAGGCGTAATCTTGCAGAAGCGGTTGTACACCGCAATCGTATTGTCCACGTAGAAAGTGGTCTCGGCGCCCTTGAAGGGGCCGAGCCGGACGACGCCCGTCTGGGCGACGTCCTCCTGCGCCATCACGGGCAGGACGCGGTTCACTATGTTGATCCAATAGCCGGTGTCCACGCCCAGGTGGCGCGCCATCGCAAGGCAGTCGTCGATGCGTCCGACCCCCGCGTTGTAGGCGGCCAGAGCGTATTTGTAGCGTTCCGTCATATTGTCTCCCACCGGGTAGTAGCGCTTGATGAGGTTGCCGAGCAGCTGCGCCCCGGCGGCGACGTTCATCTCAGGATCCAGCGGGTCCGTAACCCCGTAATTGGCGGCCGTGCGCGGCATCATCTGCATCAGCCCCGCGGCTCCGCGCGGCGAGACCGCCTCGATATGGAAACGCGACTCCTGGTAGATGACGGCGGCCAGCAGGTGCCAGTCCCAGCCCAGCGAGTCGGCGTGAGCGCGGATGAGGCTGTCGTAAGGGGAGATCTGAGGGCGGGGGCCGCTTTTGAAGGCGCTGAAGCGGTCCAGGAAAGCGCTCCGGACGGCGGGGTAATCGGGCGAGGCGTGCCAGGCGGCGATCCAGCCGTTCAGTTCGCGCAAGGCATCGTGCTCGTCGTGGCGCATCAGCCACAGGCTGAGGCTGTCCACCGGGGCCGACACCAGCACGCTGTCCACCGCGAGGCTGTCTTCGAAAGGGACGACAACGATGTCCACTACCCCGGCGCGCAGCGAGTCCAGGAAAGAGCGGTCCCGGCCCGTGAGCCGGATTTCGGCGGTCTGTCCGTTCGAGGCGGCATAGCGCTTGAGCAGTTCGTAGTTGTAGCCGACGACGAGGGCCTTGGAGGTGTCCGCGAGGGGGGCGAGTTCCAGCACGGCGCGGATGCGCTCGGGTTTCGGGGCCGGAGGCGGTGCTTCCGGGCGGGCGAAGCGGGTGGCGATGCCGGTGCCGAGGATCAGGAGGATGGCGGAAAGGGCGACCGCGAGGGCCGTTTTGTCGCTGCGGCGCATAGGGCTAACGCTGCTGCGGTCGGCGGTCCGCCGGTTGGATGTAGAAAGGCCAGTACACGCCGATCTTCAGGCCTTCCGTGCCGCTCTTGGTCACGATATAGCGGTCGGCGCTGAAGTAGTCGGGGTGCAGCAGGGGCCAGCCGCCGCCGGCGTTCTGGTATTTAATGAACACGCAGGCGCGTTTCCACTGGACGTTCACGAAGAGGTCGAACCAGGGGCCGTTGGTGTACTGCCGTTCGGTCTGGTTGTAGAAGACGCCGAAGTCGGGATTCCACGCCGGAGCGTACCAGGGGGTGTTGGCATAGGCGTCCGCGCCGATCTGCATCACCATCACGTTACGCCGCAGCTCGTCGCGCTGGATGACGAACTGGAAGAAGTAACGGAGGTTGAGGGCCACGGACGGGAGGGGGACGACTTCCGGCTCGGAAGAAACCTGCAGGAGCGCGCGGTTGTCCAGATGCAGCGGCCCCAGGACGAACTCCTTGCGCAGCGAGGCGGACAGCACGCTCATCGCGGGGCCGTGCTGCCGGATGATGCCCTGCGTGTCGTAATAGAGGGTGTTGCCCAGCAGGGCGTATCCCACTTCGGCGGACATCTTCCAGTACGGGATGTCCAGCCTGCCCTGGATGCGCGTGGTGGAAACCTTTCCGAAATCGTTGTCCCAGCTGTAGTGGTTCAGGTTGAGGTGTTTCTGGTACCAGCCGGGTTCCAGCAGCGTTGTCTCGAAGTGTGCCGACAGGCTCACCGGGCTCTTGCGGGCGCGCCGGAACGGATAGAAGCTGAATGCCGCGTTCGCCTCGACGCCCAGGTCGCCGAAATCGGCTCCCAGGATGACGTAGCGGGCCTTGGCGTCCCAGAAGGCATTGTTCCGGAACTGCCCTTCGGCCCCGGCGTACAGGTAGACGGAATTCTCGGCGTGCCGCGTGGGCCGGACGGTGGTGCTGTCGAAATAGTGTTCCAGGTAGTCGCCTATGCCCACGTCCAGCTTGGAAATGAATCCTTCGCTGGACCAGGGCTGCAGCCGCAGGTAGACCTTGTTGTCCAGGCGCATCACACGAAGGGAATCGGAACTGGCCTGGCCGTAGCGGAAGACGTCGTTGTAGAAGGCGGAACCGGTGATGTCGCTGATGTTGTCGGTGTATTTGCGCGTCCAGGTGGACCACTCGGTGCTGTGCCCGATGAAGGCGGTGGTGATGTCGCGGTCCAGGCTGTCGGCGTTGAAGCTATAGGTGCTGTCGCGCCGCGCGCGCATCTTGTTGATGAAGGTGAAGGGGATGCGGAGCTGCTGGTCCAGGAAGACGGTCTTCTTCTTGAGCTTGGACTTGGCGCCGGACAGGACCACCTGGATGTCGCGGCCGTCCACCGTGGTGTCCCGGATCCAGCTCACGTCGGCAATGCCGCCGTTCTCCGTGCGCGAAACCATATTGTAGATGTAGCCCGCGTGCATCGTGTAGCGCTTGCCCAGGTAGTTCACCTGCGCCACGGCGGTCTTGTTGGTCGTCTCCTCGCTTTCCAGGATGCCCTTCCCGCCGAAGCGGTCGTACAGCAGGCTGAAGTTCAGCGCGGGGGTGATGTTCTGGGTGGTGAAGAGGTGGAGGTTGTCGGACTCCTTCTCATCGCCGGCGAACAGGGTGCCGAAATAGGCGAGCTCGGTATAGGGCGTCTTGGTGTTGAAATGGGGGAGCGTGCGGTGCGAATAGCTCCAGGGCGCATAGGCGTCGTAGAAGTCCACGCCTTCGTCGTTGCGGCGCAGGAACCAGTTGTAGTACTGCACCGGCGAGCCGGCCACGCCCAGCCAGCTGGCGTTCACGTCCTTGCGCTGGAAGGGATAGTCGTGGAAACGGTAGTTGAAGGTGGTGTCGTAGGCGAACGGGGTAACCTTCCCGAAATCGGTGTCGAGCGTCCAGGTCACGAGGCGCTTGTAATGGAGCGAATCCGGCAGGGCATAGGTTCCCAGGATGCGCGGAGTGGTCTCGGCGATGCTGTCGCGGACGTTCTGCCGCTCTTCGTGGACCTTCCGCATCGAGTCGGCCTGCGCCATTTTCAATTTGGTCTTCTGTTCTGCATCGTATTTCCTGCGTTCCTTCGGGGAAAGCCCGGCGTACCACGCCTCGAACGCCGCCTTGGCCCGGGCAGTGGAGTCGACCAGCCAGAGGGAATCGAGCTTGTCCCACAGGGAGGTGTCCAGCTGGGCCTTGAACGAGTCGCGCGGGCTGATGCGCACCACGGTGTCCACGGCCACCGCCATCGTATCGGCGGGCTCTTCCCCGCCAGAGGTGGTGTCGCGCACGACAATCTCATCCAGCGAAAGGGTGCGGCGCAGCTTGTATCCTGCCACGGGGTAGACAACGGTATCCTGCACGGGGCCCTCATCCCAGACCTGATCCGGGATCTCCGCCGCCGCCCAGGTATCCTTCAGGAACGGCGCACGACCGAAATCCAGCGCCCCCGCGGCGGCTAGAGCCGTCACGGCAACGGGAAAGGCTATGCGCGACAGAAGATTCACAATCTACAAAGGTAAAGACTTTTGTCAGAATCTCAAAAAGCCCCTTCCCGGGCGGCCAGGTCGGCCTCGGCGAGTTTCTCCGGGCTGCCGATGTCGATCAGGTGCAGGTCCCGGGCCACCACGCCCCGGATGGTGCCGGCGGCGCATTCCTGCAGATAAAAATCGATGATGGAGAACCGGTCCGGCCAGGCGGCCATCTTCCCGAAGACGGCGTCGGAAACGATATGGATGCCGCAGAAGGAGTAGCGGCGGAAGCCGGCGGGGTCGAAGTGCGGAAGGTAGGGGCTCTTGACCTCGCCCGTGCGCACGTTCGTCCAGCCCACAAGACGCATTTCATCGTCGAAGAGCAGGTAGCGGTCGGCCGGGGCGTCGATCAGCAGCAGCGTCGCGAGGTTCTCCGGAGAGTCCTGCTCCAGGAACCAGCGGACGTCCAGGTCGCTGAGGATGTCCACGTTATGCACGAGGAAGCGCTCCGGGCCCAGCAGGGTTGCCGCCCGCTTGATGCCGCCACCCGTCTCCAGGGGCCCGTCCGGCTCGCGCGAGACGGCCACCGGCACGCCGAAGTCGTTGTCGGCCAGGTACTGCTCGATCTGCCCGGCGAAATGATGGACGTTCACCACGAAAGAACCGATGCCCGCATCGCGCAACTTGCACAGGACGCGTCCGAGCATCGGAACGCCCGCCACGGGCACCAGCGCCTTGGGCATCGTATCCGTCAGCGGACGGAGCCGGGTACCGAGCCCGGCGGCGAAGACCAGCGCTTTCATAGGGCCACCTCCATTCCGGGAATGATGGTGCGGCCGTCCCAGTCCGAGGCGAGACGCTGCAGCGTCTCCGTCAGGTAGGGATAGCGGGCAAAAGGCTCTGCGGTCAGTTCGCGGAAGCACCCCAGCACCGTGGGAATGCAGTCGAGGAAGAGCTGCTTGCGCTCCACCAGGCCGCGGAAGCCGTAGGCGCCCGTTTCCTGGAGCAGGCGCACCAGGGTGATCAGGCGGTAGCGGCGGTAGAACGCCTTCTCGTCCACCGGGCGGAAGGCGTCCAGGGCGCGCAGGTAGGCCGTTTCCAACTCGCGGCGCAGCGGGGCGCTGAAATGCGTCCCGGCGTTCCAGAGGAAGGATGCCAGGTCGTATTCCACGGGCCCGCGGCGGCCGCCCTGGAAGTCGATGAAGCAGGGCTCTCCGTCCTTGATCATAACGTTGCGTGCCTGGAAGTCGCGGTACATAAAGGTGTCTCCTTCGAAGTCGAGTGCGTCCGCGCGCAGGCGGTCGAAGTCGTCCTGCAGGCGGATCTCGTTGAATTCCAGGCCTGTGAGCTTGAGGAAGTCGTATTTGAAATAATTGAGGTCGAAGTCCACCATCCGGGCGTTGAACGCCCGGTCGGGGAAGCAGACGCTCCAGTCGAATCCCGCGCCCACCTTGAACTGTACGGCCGGAAGCAGGCTCACCGTGTCGTGCAGCCAGTCCAGCTGTTCGCGGGTGAAGTTGCCGTCGGGAAGGGCCGGCTTCAGCAGTTCGAAGAGCTGCCCGCCGCCCAGGTCCTCCTGGATGTAGGCCATTCCGTCGGACGATACGCCGTACACCGCCGGGGCGTGCAGGCCGTTGGCGCAGAACTGCGCGTCCAGGGCCAGGAAAGCCTTGTTTTCGGCCGGGTTGGTGCCGATGCAGCCGATGACGGTGCCGCTGCCTCCGGACAGGCGGTAATACTTCCGGGCGCTGCCGGAAAGGGGCAGCAGGTCGCAGCGGTCCGGCGTTTCGCCGGACCATTCGCGATAAAGGGTGGTGAGTCTTTGCATAATAAATGCTATCCGTCCTTTTCCAAAATGTGGATATATTCTACGGTTTTATTGGCACGATGGTTCCGTCGCTCATCCGTATCTGCCCGGAATCTATGATGATCGCGTGAAATCCTCTCAAAATGTCCGAATGTAGACATAATGGAAGCAATCTGCTCCAAAGGCATCAATCCTTCATTGTTATAAGAAAGAAAAACATACTTAAAACGGGCATCTTTGATCAGTGAAACAAAAGAATCCGAAACGGTCCTTTTCCCGCAGTAAGCAGAACGAAGATAGGGTGGTAATCCGGTCTTGCCGCTTGGTGTGAAAGGCTTATAATCTGCTATCGTGTTCAAAATATGATAATTGGAGCCATATTGCCGGGCATTGTAGGGAGGATCCAGATATAGAACATCTCCTTCGATTCTTTTGATTAGGAGGTTGGCATCTTCTTGATAGACTTCGTGGATGTTTTCATTGACCGGAAAAAAGGCAGGTTCCAAGACCATCTTCTTTTTCGCCGACGCTTTCAGGTGCTTCAAAAAAGCACCGTACACAGATGCTGTATTGGCGCATCTGTCAGCGCTTTCTATCAAACTGCAGAGCAGGAAGAAATAAAGGTCTTCCGAGATTTCCCCACTTTTTTTTAATTCTTCGATCTTGATTCGGATTGCATCAATCCTCTTTCCGTTCTCGTCAGAGAAGTATTGGCGTCCGCTACCGCTGCCAAGACAATAATTGGAATAGATAAAACCATCTTCTGTCCCTTCCAGAGAATTCAGCAATTGAACATATGCGTCCATTCCAGGGATATCCTCGTGATTCCCGATATAGTTCCTGTTCAGAATATAACAATAATACTCCCAGTCATTTGCAATGATTTTCCTTACTTTCGGCTTGAAGAATCTCCCAACAATACCGGTCCCGGCGAATAAATCACAAAAGACTTTCTGGGACATATCTGCCCCTACAACGCCGGAAATCGTTTCATTGATAAACGGCAGCAGGGAATACTTGGAACCGATATAATTCATTTTCAATAGGGAATGCTGTTGAAGCTGATATTATTACCAACCAATGAGTACTCAATATAGATTAAAGGAAGATATCGTCCTTGCGCCTTTTGGTTGAAGGCGTGAAAAGAGTCAATGACGGTTTGTTTTAATCCGCCGTGTTTGCAAATGACTGCTGGCTGAATTGTGCTGATTCGATTTGGAATATAGTATTGTTCGATCCAGTCAATATACCTGTCAAGCTGATTGAGAATACTAGTTTTGACTTTTTCGTCTTTGAGCTCAATCGGGATAATAATCCTCCTACAATCATCGACCGCCTTCGAGACCATAAGGTCAATCCTTTGCATACCAACCCCGCAAGCAACCTCATTCCCTATCCATTCCACAGAATCCCGATCAATTCCCAAGGCCTTGTCAAGATCAGTTCCTTTAGTTATCTGCTGGGCGCAAAAAGCCTGAAGATGGGCTTCGTGGGCTTGTCCTCGGTTGATCTTATATATCATTCGGGGCAGGATGTTAAGAGGTATTTTGCGACCGGTATAATTGCTATTGGTAGATGCAATAGAAATCTCCTCCTCATATATAGAGTAAGTGTTCGAAATAGGAAGGGGTAAATAGTTGTTTTCTTTTCTGATCAACTCACAAAGTCGTTCGGCTTCATAAATAGTGATCATTGTGTTGCCGCGATTCCCTTTGAGCTTACGGTAAATCAAACTCCATAGCATCTGGCAAGGACAGGATATGTTTTTAATTTCGTCCAAAGCCTGCCATTCAGTGACGCCTTTCCCATAAACTTCATAAGGGCGAATCAACACTCTGAAGGTTAAGTTTTTGTTCAATTGGTCTGCCAAAAACTGATGCTTGTCCTTATTGTCAAGAAACGGTTCGCTTGAAGCCTGGAAAATGCCATAGAAACGTCCTTCTTTATTCTCTCGGGCTTGCAGATAGAAAAGAATATGATCACCTTTCCGTATCCTGCAACAGTCTGCCATCAAGCCAACCAAACATTTTTCTGTTGTAGGGTGAAGAGACGTATAAGATGTCCCATTAAAATCAACGTCATTGTCTTTTGCTCCGGTCCCCGCAAACATATATTCGAGATGATACTTGAATGTGGTCCCGTCCACAATGAATACATGCGTGGTCATTCTATTATTTGTCTTCAGGATAAAACTTGGTCATAATATAATCCGCCGTATGCTTTGCGGCTTCCGAGGAGATGCGACGGACACAGGCCTTCCGATATTCTACAGGATCATATTGATAGCAACCAACACAACCTAATTCTTCCGAGTAGTTTTCATCGCCCTCATAAAATGGGTAGGGATTTCCTTTGATAAACTGGGCATTCCATCGTTTATTCGTCAGTTTGCATTCTTTGCAGATTTGTCTTTTGGCATCATTTGCAGCTTTGCACAGAGGTTGGAAATCATCGAATCTCTGGGTCTCGGGATTGGATACTCGCCAGTCGTCTTTCCTCCCGTCCTTATGGTCAATCTCAATTTTCGTATTCTCGGAGAATCCTTTGACCCCGAGCATAACGCATCGTTGTTGCTTGTAATAGTCCTTTATGTCTTTCCTGATATTCTGTTTGAAGGTTTCATAGGCCAAGAAACCGATGGTCCTAATCGCATCGATCGAGTTCCCCGGACGGAGTGACTTGTTCTTTTCAACCTTGTATTTCCGTTTCCCTACCCTGACCACATTATCCCTGCACCAACTTCCTCCGTTGCCTAATACAAGGTCTTTATATTCGCCGGTAAACTCATTGACGTCAACCCACCTGCTTATCCCGTTTTCGTCCGGTGCTGCCAAACGGATGAACAATTTGCCGTAGTCTTTCTTTTCACGTGCCATATCAGTCAAGTTTCTTGAAAACAAAAATATACTCGTGCTTGAAGAGGAAGTAGTCACTTTGCAACGCCCGGTATTTCCAGATATCCTGCACCCCGAGTTTGCCTCGGTTTCCTTCGATATTCTTGATGATGATCCCTTTCATTTTTACGGAGAAGTTCTTTTTGACGGTATCCATCATATAAAACGCGAGAGGGATGACTTCGCTTTGTTTATAAATGTCACCTCCGACTATTGCGAAGTATTTGTTCCTCTCCAGATAGTGGAGTCCATTTCCAATAGCTTGGGTAAATTTGTTCATAAATGTCTCGAGAGTAGGACAATTGGATAGGTCGCGAGGATCTTGTGTAAATTTAATGATATCGAAATAGGGCGGGTGGGCTATCATAAAATCCGCTTTAAGGATACCTATAGAATCAAGGCTCTTGTCAATGACCTTATTGAAAGCGTCAGTGTCGGCAACATCGCAATCGCATAGGGAATACTTGATGGCCGAACCTGCTCCCATCGCATCCGATACATACTGGATAATGCTGGAGTTGATATCAAATCCGATATAGTTTCTGTTAAGAGTTTCACACTCGAACAGTGTAGTGCCGGATCCCGAGAACAACTCGAGTACGGTGTCCCCTTCGTTGGTGTAACGTCGAATCAGTTGATTGGGGACCTGGGGGATGAAGTTGCCGTGATAGACGTTTTTGTGTTTGCCAGTTTTGTCCCGTTCGTTAAAAAACCATAGGCTGTCAACGTTGATTCCTGTTTCTTGTCGTGTTTTGACTTGTTCCATAATATGAAGATTTAAAAGTTAAAGTTTAGATCAATCAATGTCCAAATTTACAATTAATTATTGGAATGATGCGCCAAAAATAAATAAAAAAGGCGCAGGTGTGCCCTGTCGCTACTGGTGCAGATGCACGTCGAGCTGGGGGAACGGGAAGTGGATGCCGGACTGCGGGAGTTCGGTGTAGATGCGTTCGTTGAGGTCGAACCAGGCGCCCCAGTAGTCCGGCGTCATCACCCAGGCGCGGATGAGGAAGACCACCGAGCTGTTGTCCAGCTTCTGGATGGCGATGATGGGATCCTTGGCGCCGGGCGTGGTCCCGTCCAGGAAGCGGGGGTCCTCCCGGACGATTTCCGTGAGCTTCTCCTTGCAGGCGGCTGCGTCCGTGCCATAGGCCACGTTCACCGTGATGTCGATGCGCCGCGTCGGAAAACTGCTGTAATTGACGACGTTGCCGTTGAACAGGGCGCCGTTCGGCAGGATGACCTTGCGGTTGTCGAAGGTAAGCAGATGGGTGCCTACGATGGTCACGTCCGTGACCGTACCTGCGTATCCCTGCGCTTCGATGTAGTCGCCGGCCTTGAAAGGCTTGAACGCCATAATCATCAGTCCGCCGGCGAAGTTCTGCAGCGTGCCGCTGAGGGCCATACCGATGGCCATTCCACCTGCAGCGAGCAGGGCGGCGATGGAGGTGGTGTTGACCCCGAGCGTGCTCACGACCACCACGATGAGCAGGATGGTGAGCAGGATGGAGACAAGGCTGGCGATGAAGGTGGCCAGCGCCTTTTCCGTCTTCCGTCTCTCGAAGACGTGCTGGAGGCCCTTCTTGACGCGCCGGATGATCCAGGCTCCGATGATGTAGATGAGCAGGGCCAGCAGAAGCTTGAGACCGAACTGCACGGCCTTCTGGCCGATTTGCTGCAGGGCGGTGCCGGGGTTGGCGGCGAGCATCTCGGTAAAACGCTGCCAGGCCAGCCTGGTCGAATCCGCCCGGCTGGCCAGCTCCTCCTTGGACAGGGGTGACGCTTGAAGAAGATAATATATCATAGGATACAAATATACAAAAAAACGTCCGATACCGCTTCCCGGAACCCGGTCCCGCGTCAGAAAGGAACTAAATGAAAAAAAGTGAAAAATAATTTGGTTTATAATGTAAACTTGTTTATATTTGCATCGTGATTCAAGCCTGAGTGCGCAGCAGGGGAGGGTCAAAATTTGATAATGTATTAAAAATTAGATTCTTATGGAAACCAACAACAACTTGACTCCGGAGCGCAGCCTCGAGCTCATCAACGAGACGCTGGAGAGCAACCGCCGCTCCATCATCGCCGGCAGCGGCAAATTCTTCATCCTGTGGGGCAGCTTGCTCCTGGTCTTCTCTCTGGCCGTGTATCTGGGCTGGAGCCGGACGGGCCACGCCGCGTGGAACTACCTCTGGTTCGCGATGCCGGTGGTCGGCTACGCGCTGGCTTTTATGCTGGGCAAGGGCCGCAGGCAGGTCCCGCAGAATTTCATCTCTGCCCTGCTGGGCAAGATCTGGGCCGCCTTCGGCTTCTTCTCCGTCGTCATCAGCGCCCTGGCCGTCGTCGCTTTCCCGATGAACATCACCCTGGTAATCATCCTGCTCTTCGGCGTCGCGGAGACCATTTCGGGCATCGCCCTGAAGAACTGGCCGATCATCATCGCCGGTGCCATCGTGGGCGTCGGCGGCGCCTGCGCCGCGGTGCGGCTTGCGAGCGGCCCCGAACAGATGCTTCTTTTCACCGGCGCCGCCGTGGTCCTTGCCCTGACCGGCCTCGCCCTTCAGCTGAGGAAATAAGATGTTTGACAAGTTGGACCCGCTGCTCCATTCGGAGCTCCGCCTGGCGGTGATGTCCATCCTCGTCGGGTCGGATGAAGCGGACTTCGTGTATCTGCGGCAGCAGACCGGCGCCACGGCGGGCAACCTGAGCGTCCAGCTGGACAAGCTCACCGCCGCCGGCTACATCTCGGTCGAAAAGGGTTTCCAGGGCAAGAAGCCCCGCACGACCTGCCGCGTCACCGAAGAGGGACGCGCCGCCTTCGAGGCATACGTCGAAGCGCTCCGCTCCTATATCGGCAAATAATTTCGTATCTTTGCGTCTGCGGCCCTGACCTCCCGGGAGACGTTGCCACCCTCGGCACGTAAGAGGGAGGGGCCCGCCGCAAAGCGGTGGGAGGGGTCGAGCAAAGCGAGACGCTCCCGGGAGGTCAGGGCTGCAGACGCAAAGGAAATGAAGAATCAAGAACAATACGAGCCGATGGTGGCACTGTACCGCGAATGGAACGCGCGGATCAACGTCGTGTCCCGCAAGGACATCGACGCGCTGTACGAGCACCATATCCTCCACTCGCTGGCCATCGCCGAATACGTGAACCGTTTCTATCCGGGTGCTTTCGAAGGCGCCCGGATTCTCGATCTGGGAACGGGCGGCGGCTTTCCGGGCATTCCGCTGGCGATGGAATTCCCTCAGGCGCACTTCACGCTCTGCGATTCCATCGGCAAGAAGGTCCGGGTGGCGCAGGCGGTCGCCGAGGCTCTGGGCCTGCAGAACGTCAGCTGCGTCAATGCGCGGGCGGAGTCGCTGCCCGGTCCCTACGACTGGGTGGTCTCGCGCGCCGTCACCTCGCTGGACAACTTCTACCCTTGGGTGAAGGGGAAATTCAACCGCGGCATTCTCTATCTGAAGGGGGGCGACGTGGCCCCGGAGATTGCGGAACTGACCCGGAAATGCCGGGTCGAACCCGGCCGGATCCGCGTCTGGAAGATCGCCGAATGGCTGAAAGATGAATATTTTGCAGAAAAATTTGTAATTGAAATCGGAAAAGATTACCTTTGCCCTCCCAAATTTTGAAAACTAAAAAATAGAAGATATGAAAAGGACTTTCCAACCCTCCAACCGCAAGCGTGTCAACAAGCACGGCTTCCGCGAGCGTATGAGCACGGCGAACGGCCGCCGGGTTCTCGCATCCCGTCGCGCCCACGGCCGCAAGAAGCTCACCGTTTCTTCCGAGGACCGCTGGTAATCGTACCTCCCCGGTACAAGAACTGCCGACCTGAAAAGGCCGGCAGTTCTTGTTTTTTATTCCTCCCCGAGGAACATCGGGTCCCAGGCCGGTAGCATAATGGGTTTCTGTTCGAGCATCTTCATCACGTCGGCGGGGACGAACTGCTTCTCCACCACCAGGCGGAACATATACTCGTCGAACCACTCGTCGGTCATAATGACGTTGCCCTGGTAGCCGCTGGAGGCGCCCCAGCTGTTCTCGACCATCCACTTCTGCGGAACTCCGTCCTTCAGGTCCACGGCGATGAGGGTCATCGCGTGCGAGGAGCCGCTGGCGTGCGTCATCACGCGCTGCCGTTTGTCCATCGACAGGTCCACGCCCAGCAGCGACTCATAGTCGAAATTCTTCAGGTCCGCCACGCCCTTCGCGCGGTCGAGGAACTTGGCCACGTCGCAGGAGAAATACATCGCCTTGTTCGCCTTGATGGAGGCGATGGCCATCTCCTTGATGCGCTCGACGGGAAGGTTGACGTAGAGCCAGTTCTGCCCGTCGTAGAGGTGGCGGTCGTACTGGATCTCATACACCTTGCCGTACTCGCGGCTGGGGTCGTTCATCAGCATCACGTAGTCGTTCTCCAGGTCGTAGCCGAGCAGTTCCCGGTAGAAAGCCTGCGGGGTATAGGTCTTCCCCTTCCACTCGAACTCCTTCGGCGGCACGCCCAGGCAGAGGGCGAGCACGTGGTATACGTCGGCGAGCATTTCCGTCTTCTGCGCCTGCAGCCAGGCGGGAAGATCTTTCACCTTCAAGCCGGCGGGGTTTTCACGCAGTATCAGGCCGTCCCGGCGCAGCAGGGTCTTCAACTGGGTGGCCATTGCGGAGGTGTTGTTCGCGGAGAGGCTTTCCGGCATCACGTTCGCGGGCACCACGCCGTACTTCATCACGAGGTTCGCCACGCCGGTGAAGGTGCCGCCGTCGCTGATGGGATTGCTGAACAGCCAGTCCACCTCGCGGTCCTCGAAAGGCTTCTCGCGCGTGTCGATGACGGCCTGCAGGAAGAGGTTCGCCTTCTCCAGCTGGTCGTAGAAGAAGTTGTAGTTCTGCGAGAACTGGAAGTTCCCGAGGCCGTGCTTTTCGGCCGCGGCGGCACGCAGCACGTTCAGGCCCGTGAACAGCCAGCAGCGTCCGGAGGACTTCTGGTCGGTGATGCCCCAGGTCTTCACCCGGTCGGAGAATTCCGTGTCGATCATCGCGGCATTCTCCGCGTTGGCGGAGAGGACCGTGATGGAAGTGGTGTTCAGGGCGTTGCGGATGGCCTTGTCGGCGGCGTTCCCGGCATAGCCCCGGCTGATCTCGTCGAGCATTTCCGGGGTGATGCCGCCCTTGGGCTGGGCGGTGGCGCCGATGCACAGGAGCGCCAGCGCGAGGAAGGTGAGCGTTTTCTTCATATCGTGTGTCAGTTACTTGCGCAGGACGATCCGCTCGATGCGGCGGGGCACCGAAGTCAGGATCTCGTAGGGAATGGTGCCGAGGATCCGGGCGAGCTCCTCGACGGTGGGGTCCTCGCCGAAGATGGTCACCGTGTCGCCGGGCTGAACGGGGATGCCCGTGACGTCGATCATACACATATCCATACAGATGTTGCCGATGGTGGGGGCGCGGTGGCCGTTGATGCTGAACGAGGCGGCTCCGCAGCCGAAGTGGCGGTCCAGGCCGTCGGCATAGCCCACCGGGATGGTGGCGATGACGGTGCCGTCCGGGGCCACGTGGCCGTGGCGGCCGTAGCCGATGGTGCCGTCCTGCGGCGCGAGCGTCTTGACCTGCAGGACCTTGACCTTCAGGGAGGCCACCGGGTCGAGCCGGACGCCGGGGAGCGAGCTGATGCCGTAGATGCCGATGCCCAGGCGCACCATATCGAACTGGTACTGCGGGAATCGCTCGATGCCGGCGGAGTTGAGTACGTGCCACATCGGCTTGTAGCCCAGGGCGTCGGTGAGGGCCCGGGCGTTGCCTTCAAACAACGTGAGCTGCCCCAGGGTGAAGTCGTCCTCGGCGGGGTCCTCGGCGGCGGCCAGGTGGGAATAGACGGATTTCACGCGCACCTCGCCGTGCTCCTTCAGGAAATCCATCAGGGCCGGAAGCTCGGCGCTCATAAAGCCCAGGCGGTGCATCCCGGTGTCCAGCTTGATGTGGATGGGGAAATCGCGCAGGCCGCGGCTGCGCAGTTCCGCGCAGAGGGCCTCGAGGGCGTAGAGGTTCGGGATGCCCGGCTCCAGCCGGTTGTCGATAATCTCCGGGAAGAAGTCCGTTCCGGCGGTGAGCACCAGGATGGGCAGGGAAACACCGCTGCGGCGCAGTTCCACCCCCTCGACCGGCAGGGCGACCGCCAGGTAGTCGGCGCCTTCCTGCTGCAGCATCGAGGCGAACTCCACCGCACCGTGGCCGTAGGCGTTGGCCTTGACGAGCACAAGCAACTTCGTGGAGGGCTTCAGCAGGCCGCGGAAATAGCGGTAGTTGCTCCTGCAGGCGGGCAGGCGCAGCTCGAGGCGTGAAAAGTCGTTCTCCCTGGACATATTATGCAAAGATACGAATTTTAATCAGTATATTTGTATGTATGAGTCCATTTCTGGAACAGGTGGCGCGGCACTATTTCGCCGCAGGAGAAGTTGAAGACCTGTGCTTCATCTTCCCGAACCGCCGTGCGCTGGTTTTTTTCCGGAAATATCTGGGAGAATGCGTCGCGCGCGGCGGCCGCCCCCTGCGGGTGCCCGCCCTGTATACGATGAACGATTTCTTCTACCGGGTGTCGGGCGCCGGGCAGACCGATCAGGTGCACCTGCTGCTGGAACTGTACGGCTGCTATAAGGAGCTGAATCCCAAGGCGGAAAGCCTGGACGACTTCATCTTCTGGGGCGGGGTGCTGCTGTCGGATTTCGACGACGTGGACAAGTACCTGGTGAATCCGGAGCGGCTGTTCACCAACATCGCGGACTTCCGCGGGATGCAGGACGACCTTTCCTGGGTCGACGACCGGCAGGAAGCCGCCATCCGCAAGTTCCTTTCGAACTTCAGCACGGGGGGCAGGTACAAGGAGGAGTTCCGCCGCATCTGGGACATCCTGCTGCCGCTTTACCGGAGTTTCAACGCCCGGCTGCGCGAAAAGGGGATGGCCTATGAGGGACAGGTGTACCGTGCGCTGGCGGACCGGCTGGCCGGAGAATCCGTGGCGGACGTGCTTCCGGAGGCGTTCGGGCAGGTCCGGAAGTTCGTGTTCGTGGGGCTCAACGCCCTCAATGAATGTGAAAAGCGCCTGATGCGGCGCCTGCGGGACGCCCGCCTGGCGGAATTCTGCTGGGATTACGGGAAAGGCTGGATCAGCGACCCCGCCAACAAGTCGTCGCTCTTCCTTTCGAAGAATGTACTGGAGTTCCCCCAGGCGTTCGAACCCGACCCGGAGGGCCTCGGGGAGCCGGAAATCAGCGTGCTCAGCGTCCCTTCGGGCGTGGGGCAGGCCAAGCAGATTCCCGCCATCCTGGATTCCCTGGGCGCCGGAGGCATCGAGACGGCCGTCGTGCTGCCCGACGAAGGCCTGCTCCTGCCTGTGCTGAATTCGATTCCGGAACGCATCGCGGACATCAACGTCACGATGGGCTATCCGCTTTCGGGCAGTGCGCTGTCTTCCCTGATGGACGACGTCGCCGCCCTGCAGCTTCATCTGCGCGAGAAGGACGGGCAGTGGCATTTTTATCACAAGCAGGTCTGGAGCATCTTCTCCAACAGCATCTTCAAGACCGTGACGGGCGATGCGGGCAGGGAACTGGCCGCCAGGGTGCGCAAGGCCGCCCGCTATTACATCCCTCAGTCCGAGTTGAACGACCTGCCGCTCTTCGACAAGATATTCCGGCCGGTGGTCAAAGACCCCGGTGCGGCCGACCCGGAAACGGTCCGGGCGCTGGAGGAATACCAGCGGGACCTGCTCGCCTTCCTGGGGAGCAGCCTCCGGGAAGAGCCCGGGATGGCGCTGGAACTGGATTTCATCCGGGAGTACTACCTGGCCGTGGGGCGTCTGGCCGACTGCGCGCTGCCCGTGAAGGCAGCCAGTTATTTCCGCCTGCTGGAGCAGCTGGTGGCGGGCACGAAGGTCCCGTTCCGCGGCGAGCCGCTGAAGGGGCTGCAGATAATGGGCCCGCTGGAGACGCGCGCCCTGGATTTCAGGAACCTCATCCTGCTGAGCTGCAACGAAGGGATGTTCCCCCGGCGCAACGTGGCATCCTCCTTCATCCCGGCTGAATTGCGCCGGGGTTTCGAACTGCCCACCTATGAGTACCAGGATGCCGTCTGGGCCTATTATTTCTACCGGATGATCCGGCGTGCGGAGCGTGTGTGGCTGCTGCTCGATTCGCGCACGGACGGCCTGCGGGGCGGCGAGGAAAGCCGTTTCATCAAGCAGCTTGAACTGCATTTCGGCGCCCGTCTGTCGCGTTGTGTCCTCCGGGCCCCGATCAGCAAGCCGGACGAGGAGGACGGCATACCCAAGACGGCGGAGCAGCTGGAAGAGTTGCGGAAGCACAACCTTTCTGCCTCCTCGCTGGAGAACTACCTGTTCTGTCCGGCGAAGTTCTACTATGGCAAGGTCTGCGGCCTCAAGGACGAGGAGGAGGTGTCGGAGTCGCTGGAGGCGAACGACATCGGCGACGTCTTCCACAAGGCGATGCAGCTACTCTATGACGACCCGGACAAGTTCGTGGGCCGGGATTACCTGAAGTCCGTACTGAAGGGGAACCGCATCCAGGACCTGGTGCGTGGCCTGATCCTCGAAAAACTGCATTGCTTCGAGTTGGCCGGGCGGAATATCGTATTCGCCGATATGATCGTGCGTTACGTGCGGAAAGCCGTGCAGCGCGACATTGAATACCTGGAGAAGGAGAACGTGGAAGGATTCCGCATCCTCGGTCTCGAAAAGGAGTATTTCGCCCTGATGGGCGGATTCCGTTTCCGGGGCTTCCTGGACCGCGTGGACAGCATCCGCCCCGGGCGGCTCCGCGTGCTGGACTACAAGACCGGAAAAGTGACGGATGCGGATTTCCTGATTACGGCGGGCAATGCGGAGGAAGTGGTGGACGCCCTGTTCGGCAACGACAACGGCAAGCGCCCCAAGATCGCCCTCCAGCTATACCTCTACGACCGTCTGATCGCCGAAATCCCGGAGTTTCAGGGCTGGACCGTCGAGAACACGGTTTACCAGCCTTCCCGCCTGTTCGTGCGGGAGGTGGAGAACGTTTCGCTCGACGGGCGTTTCCTGGAACTGATGGAAGAGCGGATGGGGGCCCTTCTGGCCGAAATCTCGAATCCGGAGGAACCCTGGCGGCGCACGCCGGACCGGAAAACCTGCGAATGGTGTGACTTCAAAAACATCTGCGGACGATGAAGATCCTGAAAGCCAGCGCCGGGTCGGGCAAGACATACCGCCTTTCCAAGCATTACGTGGACCTTCTGCTGAAGGACCGGGAGCCGTACCGGCACCGCAATATCCTGGCCGTGACCTTCACCAACAAGGCCACCGCCGAGATGAAGAACCGTATCCTGGAGGATCTCGCCAAGCTCGCGGAAACCAGCCCGGACGCGCGGAAAAGGCTCACGGAGCTGCTGCACGACTACGGCGCTTTCTCCGTGAGTACCATCGACCGCTTCTTCCAGCGGGCGCTGAAGGCCTTCTCGCGGGAGCTCGGCCAGTTCGCCGACTACCAGATCGAGCTGGACAAGGAGTCGCTGATCGTGGAGACGATGGACCGTATCCTGGATTCGCTGACGGAAGAAGACCGCGAACTGCTGGAATGGATCCGCTCCGCCCTGGAGGAAACCCTCTCGCAGGGCGACCGTTTCTTCCTGGACGCCGGCCTGAAGGACGTGGGAATGTTGCTGAAGAACGACGAACACCGCGACCTGGTGCAGCGTTTCGGCATTTCCGATACGGACGCGTTCGGCAAGGAGCGGCTCGGGCGGATCCGCCGGGAATGCCGTGGCGTCATCCGCGAGTTCACGGAACGCGCCGCCGCGCTGGGTTTCCCGGTGGAACGGGGGAAGATCATCTCCCCGAAGAACAAGCTCAAGCTGATCAAGGCCACGCCCGGGCTGCCGGAGCTGTTCGAAGAGGCTTCCTACCGTCCGTACTGCACGGCGTGGATCCTGGACCGGATGCTCTTCCAGCTGGGTTTCGCGGGGGAATTCTACCGGGCCTTCGACGCCCTGCTCCGCGAGAAGAACCTGATGTGCCTGGACGAGTCGAACACCATCCTGCGCGACATCATCGGCGGCTCCGACGCTCCCTTCGTCTATGAGAAGCTGGGCGTGCGCTATGAGCATTTCCTGCTGGACGAATTCCAGGACACCTCCCACATCCAGTGGGACAACTTCCTGCCTCTGCTCAAGGAAAGCGAGTCACACGGCGGCAGCAACCTGCTGGTGGGCGACATCAAGCAGAGCATCTACCGTTTCCGCGACTCCGACTGGCGGCTGCTGGGCGAGGAGGTGGGCCGGGAATTCCCGGAAGCCCGGGAAGAGGTGATGAAAGGCAACTGGCGCAGCACGGAGGAAGTGGTGGACTTCAACCATCGCTTCTTCTCCTTCGCGTCGGAACTGCTGGGCCTGCAGAAGATCTATGCCGAGGAGAAGCCCCTGGTGATGCGGAAAGAAGAAAAACAGCGGGGCTGCGTCCGGGTGAGTTTCTGTGACGACCAGGACGCCGCCGTGGTGGATTCCGTGCTGCAGGCGCACGACGCCGGCGCCCGGTGGAACGACATCGCCATCCTGGTGCGCAACAAGCAGGAAGGCGCCCGGCTCGCCGCCTGCCTGATCGAACGGGAAATTCCCGTCATCTCCGATGATTCGCTGGACCTCAAGGGCTCTCCGGTGGTGCGGCGCCTGGTGTCGCTGCTGAATCACTACGAGAACCCCGACGACTCCATCGGCAGTTTCCTGGCCCGGTCGCTGGAGATAGAATACCCGGAGCGCTACCATTCCCTGGCGGATTTCTGCGAACAGCTGGTCCGGTCCCTGCAGGAGCGCGATCCCGGCTCTTTCGAAGGCCAGCTCCTGTTCGTGCAGGCCTTTATGGACGTGCTGCAGGACTGGACGCGGACCAACGGAAACAACCTCCGCTATTTCCTCAAGTCGTGGGAGGAGCAGGGCAGCATCTATATCGGTTCGCCGGAAGACGCCGCTTCGGTGCGGGTGCTCACCATCCACAAGTCCAAGGGGCTGCAGTTCCCCCACGTGATCTTCCCTTACGCGGAGAAGGTGGGACTCTACAAGAGCGGTACGCACTGGTGCCGGCTGGATCCGTCCGCGACCACCCTGAAAGAGGCGGCCGGGGGCATCTATCCGGTGGCGCTGGATTCGCTGGCAGAGCAGAGCGACTTCGCGGAAGCCGTGCGGCAGGAGCGCCGGATGCAGCTGGTGGACAACATCAACCTCTTCTACGTGGCAATGACGCGCGCGGAGAAGAGCCTGCACGTGATTGCTAAGACCTCGACGGACAAGCTCCGCAAGGGGATTCAGAAAGGTTCTCCGGAGCCGGGCAATTTCGCCGAGATCCTGTACGTCTTCCTGAAGGGTATGGATGAAACGGTGTGCGGGCAGCCGTACGACTTCACCCGGATGAAGCGGAAGGAAGAGACTTCCGAAAAGGTCTTTCCCGCCGCGTTCCCTTCCATCCCGCCCGGCGGGCGGCTCGCCCCTTCGTCCGACGCCGCCGATTTCTTCGGGCCGGACGGTGCGACGGGTCCCGACGCCTCGGTGCGCCTGCGCGGCATCGTGCTGCACGACATCCTCTCGGAAGTGAAGGGCCCTGCGGACCTGGACGCCGCCGTGGACGCCGCCGTGCGCGACGGACGGCTGGACGCCGCCGGAGGCGAAAGCGCCCGCACGCTGCTGCGGGAGCGTATCGCCGCGCATCCCGGCTGGTTCCCGGAAGCGTCCGGATCCGGCGTCCGGGTGGTCAACGAGCAGGACGTCTTCGACGCGGACGGCAAGGTGGAGCGCCCGGACCGCGTGGTCGTGCGGGGCAGGGAAGCCGTGATCGTGGACTACAAGTTCGGCCGCGAGGAAGAAAGCTACCGCCGGCAGCTGCGCCGATACGCCCGGCTCTGGCACGAACTTGGCTATGAAGTGCGTGGAGCATACATATGGTATGTTGAGGATGATAAAACCGTAGAAGTGATATGAAAAGATGGATATTTCCCCTGCTGGCCCTGCTGCTGCCCCTGACGGCGGCGGCCCAGGTGTCCTCGCAGCAGGTCGCCGAAATCGCGTCGCACCTGGACAATAGCCGCATCTCGATGCACTATGCCTGCACGTTCACGCAGGACACCCCCCTGAAGCTGTCCGGCACCCTGCTCATCCAGGGTGAATGTTACCGGGCCCAGGGCAACGGGATGGAGATCTACTGCGACGGCACCACCCGCTGGACGGTGGATCCGGAAGCGAAGGAAGTTTACGTCGAGACCTCCGGCGGCCTGGAGGAACTCCTGCTGTACCGCGACTCCCTGACAGAACTGAAACTCTCCGACGTGAAGTATCAGCCTCTGTCCGAGGATCTTACGGCCTTCGTCTTCGACACGGCCGCCCTGGATTCCTCCTGGATCGTCACGGACCTGAGGTAGTCTCTTGTGCAGATTCGAAAGAATTCCGATATTTGTGCTATGAACAAACCGTTAGCCCTCCTTCTGCTGGCCTGCTGCCTCTGCCTGCCGGCCCGGACCAGCGCCCAATACGTCTATATCCCGGAAGACATCCATTTCCAGCCGCCCCACGTGCCGGAATACATCGAATTCGCCGGGCAGACCATCCGCTTCGACCGTCCCGACCTCTATGAACGGATGGACCGCGAGCTGATCAACTTCACTTACGGCCACACCAACACCCTGCTGATGCTCAAGCGCTCGAAGCGCATCTTCTCGCAGGTCGTGCCCATCCTGGAAAAGAACGGGGTGCCCGAGGACCTGAAATACCTGATGGCCATCGAGAGCAACCTCGACCCCAAGGCCTACTCTTCGGCCGGGGCTGCGGGACTGTGGCAGTTTATGAAGGCCACCGGCCGCTCCTACGGCCTGGAAGTCGGGGACGAGGTGGACGAGCGCTACCACATTGAAAAGGCCACCCAGGCCGCCTGCAAATACCTTAAGGAGGCTTATGCCAAGTACGGCGACTGGATGACGGTCGCGGCCAGCTACAACGCCGGCCAGGGCGGCATCTCCAAACGGCTGACGGACCAGCGGCAGAAACGCGCGATGGACCTTTTCCTGGTCACGGAGACATCCCGCTATATGTTCCGCATCCTGGTGGCCAAGATGCTCTTCGAAAACCCCGAGGCCTTCGGTTTCCACCTGGAAGACGAGGACTATTATCCCGTCCTTCCGCCGAAGGAAACCGTGACCGTCAGCGGCCCGATCGAGAACTTCACGGACTTCGCCGAACAGCACGGCTCGACCTATTTCTTCCTAAAAGAAGCCAACCTCTGGCTCCGCAGCGACAAACTCACCAACAAATCCGCCAAAACCTACAAGGTAGTAATACCTACCTCGACCTATTAGCCGGCAGGCGGCAGCAGCCTCAGAAAACTCTGCCACCCTCGGCACGATAAGAGGGGGGACCGCAAGCGAAGCGCAGCGGTGGGGTCCGACGTAGGAGGACGTTTCCGGAGGCTGGCTGCCGCTGCCGGCAAGAAACTAGCGGTGCAGGAAGGAGTCCAGGATGGGTTGCAGGGAGTTGAGGTCCGGGATGAGGACCTGGCGCGGCTTGGAGCCCTCCTGCGGGCCCACGATGCCGGCGGCCTCCAGTTGGTCCATCACGCGGCCAGCCTTGGCGTAACCCATCCCCAGCTTGCGCTGCAGGTCGGAGGTGGAACCGCGCTGGCTGATGACCACCATCTTCGCGGCCTCCTCGAACCGGTCGTCCACCTTGGCCATATCCACCATACCGCCGCCTTCGCCGCCCTCGGCCCCGGGCTCTTCGGGCGCAGGGAGGTAGTAGGGCGTGTTGTAGCAGCGGCCATAGCCGGTCTGGTCGCCGATGAACTTCGTCACCGCCTCGATCTCCTCGCCGCCGATGTAGCCGCACTGGATGCGTTCGGACTCGATGCCGGCGGAGAAGAGCATATCGCCTCGACCGATCAGCTTTTCGGCGCCGGGGGCGTCCAGGATGGTCGTGGAGTCCACGCGGGAGGCCACGCGGAAGGCGATGCGCATAGGGAAGTTGCTCTTGATGATACCCGAGATCACGTCCACCGAAGGACGCTGCGTGGCCAGGATGACGTGCAGGCCGGCGGCGCGGCCCTTCTGCGCCAGGCGGATGATGGAGTTGGTGATGCTGCGGGAGGCGGCACGGGCATCGGGGGAGGCTCCCGTGGTCATCGTGAGGTCTGCGTACTCGTCCACGACCACCACGAGGTAGGGCAGGAAGCGGTGCCCGTGGTCGGGCCGCAGCTTGCGCTCCTTGTATTTCTCGTTGTAGACGGTGATCTTGTTCACGCCCGCCTTGCTCAGCAGTTCGTAGCGGTCGTCCATCTCGGTGCAGAGCGAGCGGAGGATCTTCTCGGCGTCCTTGGGCTTCTTGACGATGGCGTTGTTCTTCTCCTCTTCCTCGTCCCCGGCGTCGGGCAGCACGGCCAGGTAATGCTTGAGCAGCTGGCCGTAGGCGGAGAACTCGACCATCTTCGGGTCGATGAAGACGAACTTCAGCTCGGAAGGGTGCTTGCTATAGAGCAGCGAAGACACGATGACGTTCAGACCCACGGACTTGCCCTGCTTGGTGGCGCCCGCGATGAGCAGGTGCGGAGCGTCGGCCAGGTCGAACACGCGTACCTTCTGAGTGATGGTGTAGCCGATGGCGACGGGCAGGTCCGCCTTGCTGTTGCGGAAGGCGTCGTCGTTCAACAGGGCTTTCAGCGGCACGATGGAGGAGTAGTCGTTGGCCACCTCGATGCCCACGGCGTCGGACAGCGTGATCACGCGCACGCCCTTGGCGTTCAGCGACAGGGCGATGTCTTCCTGGAGCTTCTTGATGTCCGCGATCTTCACGCCCGGGGCGGGGTAGACCTTGTACAGGGTGACGGTGGGGCCCACGATGGCCTTGACGTCGTTCACCTGGATCTTGTAGTTGGCGAGCGCCGCGCGGATCTTGTTATTGTTGCGCGTGAGTTCCTCGGTGGAAACCTCGTGCCGGCCGCTGGAATAGCTCTCCAGCAGGTCCAGCGACGGGAATTTGAACTTCGGCAGGCCGTCCGGCGGGTCCAGGCGGTTGTCGATGGGCTTGAGGTCCTCGACGGGCTCGATCTCGAGACCCTCGTCCGGGACGATCTCGAAGCCGCCGTCCGGGGTCTCCGGGCCGGGTTCGGGCTGTTTCTTCCCGGTCTTTTCCTTCGTGTCCGCGGCGAGCGCGACGGCCGGTCCCACGGGCTGTTCATCCGTTCCGGGCAGCTCGGGCGGCAGGCCGGAAACGGGGTCCTGCTGCACGTCTGACGGCGTTTCGGGCACTTCCGGGGTTTCGGGAACGTCCGGCTCCACGGGGTCCGTGACCTTGGGCTTCTTCACGCCGATGGAGGCGAACCAGCGGTTGAAGCGTTTGGAGGCGAAGAACAGGAAGGCGGCGGTGAGGATGACGATGAACAGGCCCGTGATCACGGGACCGAACAGGTTCTCGCCCCAGTCCACGACAAAGGCGCCGCAGTTTCCGCCGAGGCCGCCCCCAAACAGGGTCTGCAGCCCCGCGCGCTTGCCGATGAAAGCCAGCAGCAGGGAGGAGAAGAAGGCGCCGAACAGCGCGATGAGGGTGGTCTTGACCAGGGAATAGGGCCAGCGGTGCGCAAGCAGGCGCACCGAAACGGCGGTGAGGATGATCAGGAGTGCGAAACTGCCCAGACCGAAGAGGTCGCACACCAGCAGGTGGCCGGTGCGGAATCCGAGCTTGCCGGCGAAGTTGCCCACCCCGCGGGTGGGGTCCAGCGCGTCAGGATCGCCCAGCAGGCTCATATCCTCCTGCCAGTGGAAGAGGTAGGAGAAGGTCGAAAGGAAAATGAAAATGGTGAGCGCGGCTATGCACAGCCCCACGATGCGTACGGCTGCGGCGCGCTCCTCTTCGTCCCACGATTTCCAGAGTCTGAGTCTCATTTCTTCTTGTAAGGCCGTTTGTAGTTCTTGCGCTGCTTGTTACGCTGCCCTCCGGGCTGCCCTACGTTGATGCCCATACCGGGCCGGGCGAAACTGGCGTCGCCCGCAATCTTGCTCAGGCTGATTCCCTCGGGCACCTTGAGCCGGTAGTCGGAGAGTTTCTCGATGTCGGAGAAGATGGTCTCGTCGGCCACGCTGTCCTTGTTCCAGATGAGGTATTGCTGGCGCATATAGATGGCCAGCGAACGGATGAGTTCGGTCTTCACCTCGCCGTCCGGCTGCTCGCAGATGAGGTTGATGATGCTCTCGATGTTGCGCCCGTAATGGAAAGCCTTGATCTTGGAGCCTTTCATTGGGATGGGGACGGGGTCGGTGGTGAACTCCTCTGCGACGGGGCAGGGCCAGGGAGAGTCCACGTCCAGGTCGTAGCCAGCGATCATATAGAGGTGGTCCCAAAGTTTGTGCAGGTAGTTGTCCTGGTTGTGCACCTGCGGGTTCAGGAGTTCCATCACCTTCACCACGGCGCGCGCCTGCTCGGTGCGCTTGGCGCGGTCGGGGATCTCGCGGAGCTGGTCCACCATCTTGAGCACGTTGCGCCCGTATTCGGGCATCGCCAGCCGCTCGCGCGAGGTGTTGTAATCCAGGGAATGGGCAATATCGTTCGGTTCCATAATGACGGTTAATGTGACAAAATGCAAATATAATCAATTTCGCGGAAACTCCCTAGCGGGCCCGGGCCGCAAAACCGTCCGACATCCAGGTCCCGTCGGCCGTGATCAGGTAGCCTTCCAGTTCGGGACGGGCCTCGATGAACTCCCGCGCCTTCTCCGGACCGAGCACCATACAGGCCGTCGCCAGGGCGTCGGCTTCGGCGGCCGTGGGCGCCACGACGGTGGCGCTGAGCAGGCCGTGCGTCACGGGATAACCCGTCCTCGGGTCGATGGTGTGGGCGTATTTCTTTCCGTCTTTCACATAAAACTTGCGGTAGTTGCCGGAAGTGACGATGCCGCAGGCGCTCCCGTCCGACTGCCAGATGCCCTTGATGTCCGCACCGGGCGTGTCGTTGCCGTCCACGGGATTGTCCACCCCGATGGTCCAGCCGCGCCCGGCGGGGTTGAGGCCTTCGCAGAAGATCTCTCCGATATCGACGAGCATATTATGCACCCCGATGGAATGCAGGTAGTCCGCCACAACGTCACAGGTGTATCCCTGGGCGATTGCGTTGAAATTCAGCACTTTCTCTTCCTTGCACGCGGCCAGGGCGGCGGCGACGCGCTGCGGGTCCGGCAGGCTGTCGGAGGTGAAGCCGAAGCCCCAGATGTCGAAGAGCGGGGCGGCCGCCACGTCGAAGGCGCCTCCGGTTTCCTCCTTGTAGCGGTCCGACAGGGCGCGGATTTCGGTGAAGAAGCGGTCGGGGACGATTTCCTCGCCGGCGTTGTAGCGGCTCAGCAGGGAGGACTTGTTGTAGCCGGACAGGCTGAAGTCGATGCCGGTGAGCAGGGAATCGATGGCCGCGGCGATGCGCTCGTGCGGTACCGATACGCCCGTCAGGTCCGCCTTGACGCTGTAGGTTCCTCCCTGGGCATACCCGCTGAAGGTGGCGTAGCCGTTCCGGGCGCATCCGGCGAGGATGCAGGCGGCGGCAAGGACGGATAAAAAACATTTGGGAATCATCGCTTCGGCAAAGTATTTGTACAAAGTTAGCGGATTTTCGCGCATTTTTGCGCATATTTGCAAACTGAAACGGAAGAAATTATGAAGTTGAGCAGATACTTCCTCCTTGCTGCGCTCGCGCTTGCCGCGGCCCTGCAGGGTTGCAAGGATAAAGAGGACGAAGAATATGAATATCTGGACGGGAACCTGGCCCTGCCCCTGCCGCTTTATGTGGAGCCGGGTTTCTCAAAGGCCTTCTCGATAGACACCCTGATGGTGATGTCCCGCTCCGACGGCGGTCCGGTGGGTTATTATGTCTTCGATTCCGGCTCCGGCGTCTACGACACCCTGGTCACGGCGGACGGCAGGTTCCGTCACCACGACTTCGTGGTCACCGCTCCCGACGCCATCGATTCCCGCACGGTATCGCTTACCGCCTTCACCGAGACGGGGTCCAACTACTACAACACCACCGTCAGTTCCTCCTACACGGTCGTGCTTCCGGGGCTGGACGGAAAGGGTTCCATCACCCGGTTCGAACCGGGTGAATCCGCCATCTTCACCGATGGGCGCGACGGCAGGAAATACTATGTCCAGGACGTCGGAAAGCTTCGCTGGATGCGTTTCAATCTGTGCTGGGAGGGCGCCGGCGTGCCTTATCTGGACTGCGCTGCGATGAACGACATCCTCGGCCGCTACTACACCTGGGAAGAGGCTCAGACGGCCTGCCCCGAGGGCTGGCGGCTGCCTACGGATGCCGAGTGGACGGCCCTGGATCCGTCGGCCGAAGCCGGAAAGGACATCGCCGGCCTGGCCGGCAAGGTGATGGGCGACCTTTATTTCAACGGCACCAAGATGTGGGAATACTGGCGCGAGGTGAAGATCACGGACCAGCTGGGCATCTCCGCGATGCCGGCAGGTTATGCGAGAGCCCTCGACGGGAGCTACTCTTTCGACGGCCTGTACACCTACGCTGCGTTCTGGACGGCCGACGAGTCGGACGGCCTGGGCGTGTGCCGCTACATTTTCCACAACAAGGACATCGTCTATCGCGGGCGGCTTTCCAAGACGGATTTCGCGGCTTCGGTGCGCTGCGTGGCGGACGTTACCCCGTAGCGGCGACCGCCTGCAGGAAAGAGATGAGAGCCTGGCCGAGTGCATCGGCCAGGCTTTTTATGCCATCCGGGCAGCCCGGCAGCAAAGCGGGCAATGAACAGAGCACGAACCCTTCCGTCAGCGGCAGGGCAATGAGGTTGGTCAGCAGAAAAAACTTCGGGAAACTCCGGAAGCGGATCCACACGAGCGGGGCGGTGAAAACCTGGCAGGACAGCGTCAGCGCCACGGCGCTCCAGATGCGCCTGACGGGGTCCCGGCGGCTTCCTTGCGGATACCACGCCTCGAGCCGGGGGAACAGCACGCAGATGCCCAGCATCGCGAGGTAGGACAGCTGGAACCCGAGGCTGCGCACGACCGTCGGCGAGGCGGCCAGCTGCACGGTGAGGGCGGCGCAGAAGACGTTCAGCGGCCGGCGGCGGCGTCCGGGAAGCAGGCGGGACAGTTCGTTGAAGACGATGAACAGGAAGGCGCGGACCAGGGAAGGGGAGGCGCCCGTCATCGCGAGGTAGAAGGCTGCCGCCACGACGGACAGGAGGCTCCGCAGCAGCGTGGCCGCCCGGCTGCGGCCCGTCCACGCGAGCGC
>JAFYZZ010000083.1 GCA_017548445.1 Bacteroidales bacterium
GGCCAAGGACAACAAGCAGATCGGCATCTTCCACCTGGACGGCATCGCCCCGGCGCCGCGCGGCATCCCGCAGATCGAGGTCTCGTTCGACATCGACACCAACGGCATCCTGAGCGTGTCCGCGAAGGACAAGTCCACCGGCAAGGAGCAGCACATCCGCATCGAGGCCTCCAGCGGCCTGTCCGACGCCGAGATCCAGCGTATGCGTGACGAGGCCAAGGCCAACGAGGCGGCCGACCGCGCCGAGAAGGAGCGCGCCGACAAGATCAACAACGGCGACGCGATGGTCTTCCAGACCGAGCGCAACCTCAAGGAATACGGCGACAAGATTCCGTCCGACAAGCGCTCCGCCATCGAGGCCGCCTGCGCTGACCTGAAGAAGGCCGTGGACGAGAAGAACGTCGATGCGATCGACCGCGCCAACGCCGCCCTCGAGTCCGCCTGGCACGCCGCCTCCGAAGAGATGGCCCGCGCCGCCCAGGGAGGCCAGCCCGGCGCCGGTCCGCAGGGACCTCAAGGCTTCCAGGGCGGTCCGCAGGGTGGCCCGCAGGACGGTCCGACCGGTCCTCAGCCGGACTACGGCAACGGCCCGGATGAGCAGTAAGCGCCTCCGATTTGTAAAAAAAGACGGTCGAAAATCTCGACCGTCTTTTTTTTACTTGATGATGCGGTAATACCCCTCCTTGCGGGGCTTGACCGTCGGGGGGAAGGCGGCGGGGTAGCCCAGGGCGAGGGCGCCGATGCCGATGAGCCCGTCCGGCAGGCCGAGTTCGGCCATCAGGGCCTTGCCTTCCGCCGTGGCGAACATCTCCCGCTCGCGGTTGATCCAGCAGGAACCGAGCCCCACGGCGTGGGCTGCAAGCATCATATTGCCCAGCACGAGGGAACCGTCGGGGACGGAGTTGGCCCAGGCGGCAGGGTCGCTGCCGAATACCAGGACGATGGTCGGTGCGCCGTAGAAGGGGTCGGGACGGCCCCAGACGGCGGCGTTCAGCGCGTCGATGCGCGCTACCAGGTCCGGCCGCTGCACAGCCACGATCCAGGGATCCTGCCGGCCCATTGCGGTGGGTGCCCAGGTGCCGGCCTCGAGCACGGCCTGCAGTTCTTCGTCCTTGATCTGTTCCGGCTTGTAGCGCCGGATGCTCCTGCGTTCGCGGAGCGCTTTGAGTATTTCGTTGTCCATAATGACAAATATAAAGAAAAAAAGCGGCTCGCTGTGCGGGCCGCTATATAAACAAGGTGGAAAGGAAGGGGATTACTCCTCCTCCAGGCGCAGGTGCTGGACGTAGATCGCCTTCTGCTTCGCGATGCGGCGGATCTCCGACGGCTTCTGGAAGTTCTTGCGGGCGCGCATCTCGCGGACGGCACCGGTCTTTTCGAACTTCCGCTTGAATTTCTTCAGCGCGCGCTCGATGTTTTCGCCTTCTTTGACGGGAACGATAATCATTGCTTTACCACCTCCTTTTTCGTTTGGGGTTGCAAAGGTAGTAAATTATTTCAACATTCCAACAAATTCTTTCATTCCTTCCGTCGCAACTTTCTTGATATGGTGCACGCGCTTGTCGAAAAGCGTCACGTCCGCCGGGTCGATGAGGTAGATCGGCGCTTCCGGCCGGGCGTAGCGGTACAGCCCCGCGGCAGGATAGACCTGCAGGGAAGTGCCCACGATCAGCACGATGTCCGCGATGGAGACCAGCTCCACGGCCCGCTCGATCTTCGGGACGGCTTCGCCGAAAAAAACGATGTGCGGGCGGTACTGGGCCCCGTTGGGGGCCTTGTCGCCCAGGTGCACGGCACCGTAGCCTACATCCACGACATATTTCTCGGAAAAACCGTCGTAGTCGTTGCAGGTGTTCTCGGGGCGGATCTTGGTAGCCTCGCCGTGCAGGTGCACCACGTGGGTGGAGCCGGCCCGCTCGTGGAGGTTGTCAACGTTCTGGGTGATCACGTCCACGGTATAGTCCTTCTCCAGTTCCGCGATGAGGCGGTGCGCCTCGTTGGGTTTCACCTCGCGCAGCTTCTCCCGCTGCATATTGTAGAAGTCCAGTACAAGCCCGGGATTGCGGGCCCAGCCTTCGGCGGAGGCGACCACCATCGGGTCATAGTTGTCCCAGAGCCCGCCGTTGTCGCGGTAAGTCCCCAGGCCGCTTTCGGCGCTCACGCCGGCGCCGGTCAGCACTGCGATTCTCTTTTTCGTCATAGGTCGATGTGGAAATAATACTTCTTCGCCCAGTACTCGAAGAGCGGGTCCAGGAGCACCGGGTTGTCGTTTTCGTCGAAGGTCACGATCTCTTTCTTGCGCAGGGCGTCTTTCAGGCGCCGGACGTTGGCCGAGGAGTTGAGACCGTATTTGCGGATCACTTCCGCGCTGCTGAAACGCGTGTGCCCCTCCAGGATGGCGCGCAGCAGGTTCAACTGGAAGGTGGTGAGGTCGTTCATCGCCGCGATGAAGCGGGGTTCGTGTACGGCGACCAGCGAGTTCAGCGACTCGGTGAGCGTCTGCTCCATAATGTAGCCCTTGGTGAGCGAGTCGCAGACGGCACACAGGTGGTTGATGTACCAGATATTGCCGCGGAAGAGCTTGCAGGCGCCCAGGAGCAGGTCGCGGTCCACCACCTTGCCCGTGGCGAGGAAGCCCTTCACGGCGTGGTCGATGACGTCCTTGTTGTCGATGGGAGAGAGCCGGATGCGTCCTGCCTGCCGCCAGAAAAGCTTCCGGATGCCGAAGATCTCGTCCATCGCGTTGTAGGCGGAGCCGAGGAAGACATAGCAGGCCGCGGTGGCGTATTCGCCCGGAAGGGTGCGGAAGACGTCCGACAGGATGGTGCAGGCGCGGTCGCCGTCCTCGGTGAGCATAATGTTCTGGAACTCGTCCAGGATGATGATGCGTTGGACGCCGGTGCGCAGACCCACCCGGTAGGGGAGCAGGAAGGCGGCGCGCAGGTCGCCGTCGTCCAGGGGACCGGTGGCGGTGAGCACCTCGCCAACGGTGTCGAATCGGACGGTGTCGAAGCAGAGGTGCGTGCCGGCGAGCATTTCCCGGGCCGCCCGGGCATATTCCTCGTGCCCGCTGCCCACGGTGCGGAACACGGCGGCGGCGAAACGCATCGCGAAGGTTTCCAGTGAACGGATGTCCAGCAGGGACACGGTCACCGGGACGAACTGCCGGTTCGTCATTTTCATATTGAAGAAACCCTGCTGCACGAGCGATTTCCGGCCGGTCTTGGGCGGCTCGTAGATGACGACGTTCTCCCCCTGGGAGAGCATATTCACGAAGATCCGGGTCTCGAGGGCCCGGCCGATGAAGTGCTTGCCCGTGACGGGTCTGTTGTATTGGAAAGCGCTGTCCATCGTATAACAAGAATGTTTCTTTTGCAAAAATAGCAAATAATTTGGCAGAATTGGGAATTTTGTGTAAATTCGCAGCCCCAAAAGAATTAGATGACCGCTAAGCCATTGATAAAGAGCTGCCTTGCGGCAGACGCTTACGGCCGAAACTTTTTATAAGTTTTATTGTATGTACGCAATCGTAGACATTGCAGGCCAGCAGTTTAAAGTGGAGGCTGGCAACGAGATCTTTGTGCAGCGGCTCGCCGATGCCAAAGGTGCTGACGTGGAGTTCAAGAAGGTCCTCCTCGTCGCGGACGACGCGGCGGTGAAGGTGGGCGCTCCCTATGTCGAGGGTGCCGTGGTGAAGGCCACCGTTCTCGACGACGATGCAAAGGCTGACAAGGTGCTGGTCTTCAAGAAGATCCGCCGCAAGGGCTTCCAGAAGCTCAACGGTCACCGTCAGAAACTTACCAAGATCAAGATCAACGAAATCGCTTAAGAGTTATGGCACACAAGAAAGGTCAATCCAGTTCGAAGAACGGTCGTGAGTCGCAGAGCAAGCGCCTGGGTCTCAAGAAATTCGGCGGCGAAGTCGTGAAAGCCGGCAATATCATCGTCCGCCAGCGCGGCACCGTCCACAACCCCGACCGCAATGTCGGTATGGGCAAGGACCACACGCTGTACGCCCTGGTCGACGGCACGGTGAAGTTCACCCGCAAGCGGGAGAACAAATCCTACGTGTCGGTGGTTCCCTTCGAGAACTAATTCCGGGAACCGAAGTTGGATCGAAGGACTTGCACTCCCGCAAAAGTGTAGGTCCTTCATTTATTTGATAAAAAGCTATGTTGACGCTCAAGATGCTTCGCGATGACCCGCAGGCGGTCGTCGAGAAATTGAAAATCAAGAATTTCGACGCACAGCCCTTCGTGGACAAGGTGCTGGAGTTGGACGCGCTGCGCCGCAGTCTCCAGACGGAGAGCGATGCGCTGCTGGCCCGGCAGAAGCAGAAGGCGGCCGAAATCGGCGGCCTGATGAAGCAGGGTCTGCGGGATGCGGCCGAGGCCGCGAAGGCCGAGGTGGCCGCGATGAAGGCCCGCAGCGGCGAACTGTTGTCCAGGATGGACGAGGCTTCCGCCGAGCTGGAGCGCCAGCTCGTCCTGATGCCGAACATCCCCTGCGGCCTCGTCAAGCCCGGCAAGGGCGCCGAGGACAACGAGATCGTGAAGACGGGCGGTCCCGAAGTGCAGTTGCCCGAGGGGGCGCTGCCGCATTGGGAGCTCGCCCGCAAGTACGACATCATCGACTTCGACCTGGGCGTGAAGATTACGGGCGCGGGCTTCCCGGTCTACAAGGGCAAGGGTGCCAAGTTGCAGCGCGCGCTGATCAACTTCTTCCTGGACTTCAACACGGCGGCCGGTTACAAGGAGGTGGAGCCTCCGGTGATGGTGAACGCCGCATCCGGCTTCGGCACGGGCCAGCTCCCCGACAAGGAGGGCCAGATGTATCACGCCAACCTGGACGACTTCTATATGGTCCCGACGGCCGAGGTGCCCGTGACGAACATCTTCCGCGACGTCATCCTCGCCGCCGACGAGATCCCGCAGCGCCTGACGGCCTACACCCCGTGCTTCCGCCGCGAAGCCGGCTCCTACGGCAAGGACGTCCGCGGCCTGAACCGCCTGCACCAGTTCGACAAGGTCGAGATCGTGCGCGTGGAGAAGCCTGAGGATTCCTACCGTGCCCTCGACGAGATGGTGGCCCACGTGGAGGCCCTAGTCAACAAGCTCGGGCTGAAATACCGCATCCTGCGCCTCTGCGGCGGGGATCTGAGTTTCACTTCCGCCATTACCTACGACTTCGAACTGTGGTCCGCCGCCCAGGGCCGCTGGCTGGAAATCTCCTCCGTTTCCAACTTCGAGACCTACCAGGCGAACCGCCTGCACCTGCGCTACCGCGACGAAGCCGGCAGGACCCAGCTCGCGCATACGCTCAACGGCAGTTCGCTCGCCCTTCCGCGCGTCGTGGCCGCTCTTCTCGAGGACAACCAGACGCCGGACGGCATCGTGATTCCTAAGGTCCTCCGTCCCTACACCGGCTTCGACCGAATTGACTAGCAGGGAAAGGACCATACTCGGCATCGATCCCGGAACCAACATCCTTGGTTTCGGGATCATCCGTGTGGATGCCTCCGGCAAGCCCCATTTCGTGGATATGGGCGTGGTGGACCTGCGCAAGGTGGCGTCGGCCTACGACAAGCTGGAGATCATCCGTGAAAAGGTGGGAGCGCTGTGCGAGCTCCACCATCCCGACGACCTGGCCATCGAGTCCCCGTTCTACGGAAAGAACGCCCAGGTCATCCTCAAATTGGGCCGGGCCCAGGGTGCCGCGATGGTGGCCGGGCTCGAGCACGGGGTGCAGATCTGCGAATATGCCCCCCGAAAGGCCAAGATGGCGATCTGCGGCAACGGCGCCGCGTCGAAAGAACAGGTTTCTTTGATCGTCCAGCGCACTCTCGGCATAGAAATTGCAAACAAATACCTTGATGCTACAGATGCACTTGCTCTCGCGATGTGCCACTTCTACCAGCTCACCAGTCCGCTTGCGGCCGTGCAGGCAACAGGTTCTTGGGAGAAATTTGTAGCGTCCAATCCGGAGCGAATTAAAAAGTGATTGTATGAAAAAAGCGAGAATCTTTCTGATGGCCGGGCTTATGCTGCTGGGTCTCAACAGCTATGCCCAAAGCCAGAACGCCGTGACGGGTGTCTTGATTGACGACTCCACCGGCGATCCCGTCGGCTTCGCAACTGTCTCGCTCACCCGTGACGGGCAGAGCAAGCCGAACAAGTACACCCTTACCGACGACAAGGGCGCTTTCTCGATGACCGGCGTGCGCAACGGCACGTATGCCCTCGTGGCAGAGCTGCTGGGTTACGAGACCTATTCGGCCCAGGTCAAGATCGAGAACAACAAGGGCGTGGACCTTGGCGAGATCCGTATGAAGATCGACCGCGAGCAGCTCGAGGCGGCGGAAGTGTCCGCCATCGGCAACCCGGTGATCATCAAGAAGGACACCATCGAGTACAACGCCGGAGCGTTCCTGTCCACCGACAACGACAACCTCGTGGACCTGCTCAAGAAGATGCCGGGCATCGAGGTCGCCGACAACGGTACCATCACGGTCAACGGCCAGTCCGTCAGCAAGATCACGGTGCAGGGCAAGACCTTCTTCCTGGACGACCCGCAGGTCGCCTCGCAGAACATCCCCGCCAAGCTCGTGAAAAAGCTGAAGGTCATCCGCAAGAAATCCGAGCAGGCTGAGTTCACCGGCATCGACGACGGCCAGGAAGAGACGGTCATCGACCTGACTGTGACGGACGGCGCCAACCTGAGCGGTATCGTCGGCCGCGTGACCGCGGGCGTGGGCCACGACCTCCCGACGGAGAACAACCCGCTGAACGACTGGCGATTCTCCGGAAACGCCTTCCTCGGCAACTTCTCCGACAAGACGCAGATCTCCCTCATCCTCAATGCCAACAACGCCAACGTACAGGGCTCCACCAATTTCTCCGGAAATATGATGAGCGGTATGATGGGCGGCGGTGGCGGCGGTATGGGAGGCGGAATGGGCGCAGGCTTTGGCGGCGGCGGTGGCATCAACACCTCCTATATGGCCGGCCTGAACGCGGGCGCTGACGCCTTTGACGGCAGGATGGAAGTGAGCGGCAACTACAATTACAACAACAACAACTCCATTTCCGGCTCCCAGTCCTCCACCATCAGCTACCTCACGAAGATGAACCAGATGGTGAACAGCGAAAGCCAGAATACCAACAGCTCCAACGGCCACAATTTCGGCCTCCGTCTGGAGCACAAGTTCTCGGACAACACCTCCATCGTGTTCGAGCCGCGCGTCCGTTTCGGCGGCGGCAACACCTCTCAGGTCAGCCAGAGCCATACCTTCCAGGATATGACCCTGAACGGAAATTACGATGAGGTGAACTACGCGCAGACCAACAATACCGGCGTCAACAAGAACGTCAGCACCAGCGGTTTCTTCCTGTTCCGCCAGCGTCTCGGCCTGCCGGGCCGTACCCTTACGGTGAACACGAACTTCAACCTGTCCGACAACAAGATGGACGGCAACAACTGGAACAAGACGGATTATTACCAGACGGCCACCAGCAAGGAGGTTAACCAGAATTACAACCAGGACCAGCAGAGCTACTCGATCAGCACGCGTGCGACCTATACCGAGCCGCTCGGCAACTACTTCTACCTGGAGGCCGAGTACTCCTTCAACTGGAGCAAGTCCCTCTCCGAGAAGAACACCTATGACCTGCTGAACGGCGGCGTCCTCGATCCGATGTACTCCAACGCCATCACCAACCTGAACCGGCGTCACGAGATCGGCGGCAACGTCCTTTACCAGGACGACCGGATGCACCTCCAGGCCGGCTTCACCGCGATGCCGCAGTACACCTACAACGGAACCACGGTGTATGATTCCAGCACCAATTCCAACAAGTTGCAGGAGTATGAGGACAACCGCTGGAACTTCTCCCCGACGGTGATGATGATGTTCGACCTGAACGACAACGACAACCTGCGTTTCAACTACCGGGGCACGTCCAGCCAGCCGTCCACCCAGCAGTTGATGCCGGTGCCGGACGTCACCGACCCGTTGCGCGTCACCTTCGGTAACCCGACGCTGACCCCGTACTTCACCCACAACATCAGCACCGAGTTCCGCCACAGCAACCGTACGAACTTCTCGTCCTTCAACATCCGGGCGAACGGCGGCTTCACGCAGAACCAGATCTCCAACGTGGTGATCACCCGCGCGGGCGGCGGTCAGTATACGATCCCGTTCAACTCCCCGACCACGGGCAACGCCGGAATGAACTTCTTCAACAACTTCCCGCTGGGCCGGAATTCCGCCTTCTCCATCAACAACAACACGGGCGTGAACTGGCGTCAGTCCTTCGCCTATGAAGGCGTGAACGTGGATACGAGCAAGTATGATACGGACGGCTTCTATGCCTTTATGAACTGGTTCATCGACCAGTTCAACGATCCGGCCTACTACAAGGCCCACATCGTGGAGAACTACACCGACAACCTCAGTGTCAATGAGCGGCTCCGCCTGACCTACCGCGGCGTCACGCTGCAGGCCACCCTCGGCGCCAGCACCAATATGAACCAGACCTGGTACACCCAGAAGGGCGATGCGGCCGCCAGCTCCACCCAGGTTGCCCGCAACACCCAGACCTGGAGCAACGCCCTCACCGGCGAACTCACCTGGAACTGGCTGATCACCGGCATCTCCCTGACAGCGAACGCCAACTACCGCTGGTACAACGGCTACACCACGCCGGTGGATCCGCAGATGATCATCAACTTCACCCTGGCCAAGTCCTTCGGCCCCGTGAATATGTCCGTCTATGTGGCAGACCTCCTGGGCCAGTCCCGCGCCCTCTCGGTCACGGACCAGGCTTCGCGTCACGCGGAGACCCTGAGCACCACGCAGCTGGGCCGTTACTTCATCGTGTCCCTGTCCTACAACTTCGGCACCATCGGCGGACGCCGTGGCGGCGGCTTCGGCGGCGGACGCGGACGTGGCGGCCGCGGTGGCGGCGGAATGCCTCCGATGGGTGGCGGCGGAATGCCCCCGATGGGCGGTGGCGGAATGATGGGCGGCGGACGTCCCCCGATGATGTAGTATTCCGCATAATGGAAAAGCGGCCTGCGAGAGCGGGCCGCTTTTCTTTTGCAAAGATTTCACAAATGCGTATCTTTGTAAGATTGGAATCCTGATAAGTGGTAGCGGCAGAGATCATCAAAGCGGTGCTGGCGGGGGTTATCGTGGCCCTGCCGGTCGGTCCCATCCTCCTGATGGTGGTGCAGCGGACGCTGGTCGACGGCCGCTTCGCAGGGGCGATGACCGGCCTGGGCTCGGCGCTGGGCGATATGGCTTACGCCACGGTGGGCCTGCTGACACTGACGATGGTGCAGCAGATGATCGAGGACTACCGGGGGGAGATTATGATGGCAGGCGGTGTCCTGCTGGCCCTGGTGGGTGTGCTGATGTTCCGCCGCAAGGTACCGATGACCGCGATGGAGATCGAACAGAAGCGCCCGTATTCCCCGTGGGCCTGCGTGTTGCAGGCTTTCGGGTCCGTGCTTTCCAACCCGGGAGCCCTGGCGATGATGCTGGCCGTGCTGACCGTGGTGGGCCTGGGTGCGGATTCGGTGCAGACACCCATCCCCGTGCTGGTTGCGGCCGTGGGGGCGGGGGAGATGCTGTACTGGCTGCTGATTGTTTACGTGCTGGGGCGCTTCCTGCACATTACCGGCAGGACGCTCCGCCGCTCGAGCCGCCTCGCGGCGCTGGCGGTATGCCTTTTTGCCGCCGTGGTCTTCGGCCGCGGCCTGTGGTTGATAATTGGAAACTGAAATGGATATCAAGAAGAGCTTTCTCAACAACTGGATCGTGCGGAACGTTCTGCTGGCGCTCGTGCTCGTGGCCGCGCTCGTGCTGCTCACCAACGTGCTGCTGTCCGTGATCACCCAGCACAACCGGGAGATTTCGGTGCCGGACTTTACGAATATGACCCTTGCCGAGGCCCGTCAGGCCGCGTCGAAGGCGGGCGTGAAGGTCGTGATGACGGATTCCGTCTATGTCAAGCGCCTCAAGCCTGGGGTGGTGTACCTGCAGACCCCGAATCCCGGCGACCACGTGAAGCGGGGACGCCGCATCCGTGTGACCATCAACACCACCGTGCCCAAGGAGGTGGCGATGCCCTCGCTGGTAGGTTATTCGATGCGGCAGGCCAAGGCGGAACTGGTCCGCAGCGGACTGGTCCTGGGCCGGCTCATCTACGTGCGCGACATAGCCACCAACAACGTGTTGCGCCAGCAGCGTGGCGGCGTGGACATCAAGGCCGGCACGCGCCTGGCGAGCGGCACCACCATCAACCTGGTGGTCGGCCTCAGCCCCAACGACAATATGACCTACGTGCCGAAGCTGATCGGCAAGCAGTACCTGCACGCCACGGACCTTACGCAGGAAAGTTCGCTCAACGTCGGTAACCTGCATTTCGACGAGACGGTCAAGACCTATGCCGACTCCGTGAGCGCCTTCGTGTACCAGCAGCGTCCTTCCGGCTCCGAGAAGGTGCGGATGGGTTCCGAGGTTACGATGTCGCTCAGCCTCGACCCCGCCAAACTCCCTGCGAACAACACCAAGAAGTAGCGGATGCAGGAGTCGGGCGAAATGTTCGAACACTTCCGCCTGGAAGTGGATCCGGGGCAGGCGCCGCTGCGGATTGACAAGTATATGTCCGCCCACCTCGAGGACACTTCCCGCAACCGCATCCAGCAGGCCTTCAAGGAAGGTTATGTCCGGGTGGGGGACACCCCGGTCAAGGCCAATTACATCGTCCGTCCGGGCGACGTGATCCGTTTCGTAATGCCTTACCGGCGGCGCGGGCTGGAGGTCATCCCGCAGGAGATCCCGCTGGACATCGTTTTTGAAGACGACGACGTGCTCGTGGTGAACAAGCCGGCGGGGATGGTGGTCCATCCCGGACACGGACACTATGAGGGGACGCTCGTGAACGCCCTGGCGCACCACCTCGGCCTGAGCCAGGACGCCGACGCCCTGGACGAGCGGATGGGCATCCTGGTGCACCGCATCGACAAGGACACGTCCGGACTGCTGGCCGTGGCGAAAAACGACGAAGCGCAGCTGCGCCTCGCAAAGCAGTTCTTCGACCACAGCATCGAGCGCCGCTACAACGCCATCGTGTGGGGCGACCTCCGCGAGGACGAAGGGACGGTGGAGAGCTTCATCGGCCGCGACCCTTCCGACCGCCTGCGCTTCCGTTCCGTAGAGGACGAGGAGAAGGGCAAACGCGCCGTCACGCACTGGCGCGTGCTGGAGCGGTTCGGCTTCGTGACCCTGGTGGAATGCCGGCTGGAAACGGGGCGGACGCACCAGATCCGCGTGCATATGTCCCAGTTGGGGCATCCCATCTTCAACGACGAACGTTATGGCGGCAGCGAGATC
Organism: Bacteroidales bacterium; assembly: GCA_017548445.1. The sequence continues at coordinate 11,399 of JAFYZZ010000083.1, forward strand.
CGCAAGGGAACCATCTACGCCAAATACCGTCAGTTCATCCGAAACTGTTTCGAGATATGCCCGCGCCAGGCGCTCCACGCCCGCACGCTGGGCTTCGAGCACCCGCGTACGCGGGAGTGGCTCCAGTTTGAATCCGCCCTCCCGGAGGATATGACCGCCCTTCTGGACAAATGGCGCAAATACTGCGGTCAGATGCCTGAAGAATGAAAAGATCGCTGATTCTTCCCTGGCTCCTGTGCGCCCTGTCGGCGCTGCTGCTGAGCCTTCCCTGGCTGGTGCCTCATACCGGTGCGCTCGCGCTGGTCGCCTTCGTGCCGCTCCTGTGCGCGGAAACCATCGTACAGCAGTGCAAGGTCCGTGCTTCCTGGGTTTTCCCGGCTTCCGTTTTCCTGGCCTGGAACGCCGCCACCACTTTCTGGGTGTGCAACGCCACCATAGGCGGAGGCATCTTCGCCATCGTGGCCAACGCTGCCCAGATGCTGCTCGTGTGGCTGCTGTTCCGCCTGGCGAAAAAGCGCCTGCGCGGCGTCCTCCCCTATATTTTCCTTGCCGTGATGTGGATCGCCTGGGAGCGTCATTATTTCTCCGTGCAGGTGTCCTGGCCCTGGCTGACGCTCGGCGGCGCTTTCGCGCAGAGCACACGTACCGTGCAGTGGTACGAGCATACCGGAATGATGGGCGGTTCGCTGTGGGTATGGGCGTCCAACCTGGGCGTCTTCGGCCTGCTGGTGGCCGTTTCGGACGGCTTATGGCAGCGTTGGAACAAACTGGCGCGTGCCTGCGCCGCCGTAGGCATCATCCTGGTCGTGGCCGGGCCGGTGGTATGGTCCAAGCTGATCTGGGATTCCTATGAAGAACGCTCGGAAGGAACGGTGGACGTACTGATCCTTCAACCGGATTTCGACCCCTACCAGAAATTCGAATCCCTTTCCCAGGCCACGCAGACGGCGATTCTCATCGACCAGTTCAACGAGGCGCTCGCTGAGCGTCCCACAGGCCCGGTGCTTCTGCTGGCGCCGGAGACCTTTACGGGCGACGTGATGCTGAACCGTCCGGAGGACGGCCAGACCGTGCAGATGCTCCGCAAGTACATCGCACCGCACGCCGGTGCGGAAATGCTGCTCGGAGCGGGCACCTATGAGGTGTTCAACACGCGTTCGGCGCCGAGCCTGCTGGCCAGGCCCTATGGCGAAGTCTGGGCCGTCTCGCACAACAGCGCCCTGATGCTCGCCCCGGACCGCCCGCTGGAAATCTATCACAAGAGCAAGCTGGTGGTGGGAACGGAGATGACGCCTTGGCCGAAGCTGATGGTGCCGTTGGACAACTGGCTGTCGAAGAAGATGGGCGTGGATGGCCTGATGGGTCGCTGCGTGGGGCAGGACGAAGTGTCGCTGCTGCATTTCGGCGAGAACCGGGTTCCCTTGGGCTGCGCCGTCTGCTATGAATCGGTTTACGGGGAGTATTGCACGGAATACGTGAAGGCCGGGGCGCAGGCGATGACCATCATCACCAACGACGCCTGGTGGGGGAACACGCCGGGTTACAAGCAGCATCTTGCCTTCGCCCGCCTGCGCGCCATAGAACTGCGGCGCGACATCGCCCGCTGCGGCAACACGGGCATCTCCTGTTTCATCGACCAGCGGGGCGAAGTCCTGGACGAGACCGAATGGTGGGCCCGCTGCACCCTGTACGGATCCGTGAACCTGAGTTCGGAACAGACCGCCTTCGTGCGTCACGGCGACCTCGTGGGCCGCGTGTGCACGCTGCTTTTCTTGATCCTGGCAGCGGTCCTTTTCGTCAGCCTTTGGCTTCCGAAAAGAACCCGCTGACGCTTAATGATTGAGGGGTGTTCCCCTCAAACTCCCCCGGTCGCTTCGCTCCGAACCACGCGGGAAGGTTAGAAGAGTTTCGGGTGGCTTTCCTCCAGGCCGGAAAGGACACGCTCCATCACCGCCTGGCGGATCAGGGCCGAGCGCGAGGAGACCTTGAAGCGTTTGCAATACGTGTCGATCGCCGCAAGTTCCTGTGCATTGAACAGCACGGACTTGCGGTGAATCCGTCTCAGCGAGGCCCGCTGCTTGTCGAGGTAGGCGGGATCGACGCCGGAGAACTTCCTGTTACTCTTCTTTCTCTTGGCCATAGAGTATATTGATGTATTGGATGATTTGCTGCAGGTTCTCCATTTCGAGGCGCCGCCCGATAATCTCTCCGTCTTCCATCGCGACGAATACCTTGGGGGTGGAGAATATCCCGTATTCGACCAGCAGGCCCGACTCCAGATCCGGATCCCAGAGGTGGATCATCCGGACGTTGCGGTTCGACGTGCCCAGCGCCTTGCGGAAGGCCTTCCAGGCGCGGCGGTCGGTGTCCACGTTCACGGCGTAGAAGTTCATCGGGAACTGCACGTCGGCGAGCACGGCGGGCAGCGCGTGCGTCTCCAGGCGGCATTTGGCACAGCCCGGGGAGTAGAAAAACAGCACGCTGATGCGCCCGTCTTCGGGGATGGTCTTCTTCCCGCCGCAGACCTTCTTCAGCGTAACTTTCGGCGCGGTCATCCCCAGCAGGGTGTTGCGGTTCTCCAGCGCGAAGCGCTCCGCCTCGAAGAGCTCGAATTCGCTTCGGGTCTGCACCTTTTCCGTCTTGATCCATTCGTCAAAGATGTGCACGGCCACGGCTTCCTCGCCCATAATGCGGCTGAAGCGGTAATGGTCGAATATGGAAAGCGCGACGTGCTGGCGCGTAAGCGAATCGCGGCAGCTGCCGATCAGGGTGTCGAATTCGGCGTTTTTTACCGGAACCTCCTCCAGCTCCAACGCACCGTAGAACTGCGTCAGGAGGCTGTCCAGGCCGGCGTAGCGGCCCGTGGTGTCCGGCTGGGCGGCGGCGCCCAGCGACAGCATCAGCGTGAGGAATATGACCAGGCCCTGCTTCATTCGACCGAGGGCAGGACGACCCCTTCGGGCAGGAACAGGGAAGTGTCGCCGTGGTGGCGGAGCAGGTCGCGCACGGCGGAGGAAGAGATGTGGGCGAACTCCTGCGCCGTCGGGATGATGATGGTCTCAATCTCGGGGGCGAGGCGCCGGTTGGCATCCGCGATGGCCCGTTCGTTGTCGAAGTCCATCATATTGCGCACGCCCCGTACGATGTGCCGGATGCCCAGCGACCGGCAGACGTCGATGGTGAGCCCGTCGTACTCGATCACGCGGACCCGGGCGCCCAGCCGGGCCGTGGCCTGGCGGATGATGTCGATCTTCTGTTCGTTGGTGAAGAACCCTCGCTTGTCCTGGTTGATACCGATGGCGACGACCACTTCATCGAACATCGTCAGGGCGCGGCCGAGGATATTGAGGTGACCCGCGGTGAAGGGGTCGAAAGAGCCGGGAAACAGAGCTATTGTGTTCATAAAGACAAATATAGGAAAAAATGCGTATATTTGGACTATGACAGTGAAAATAGAACCTTCCTGGCGGGAAGCCCTCCAGGGCGAATTCGACAGTCCCTATTTCGCGGAACTTGCGCGGCAGCTGCACGCCGAAAAGGCGGCCGGGCGGACGATCTACCCTCCGGGCAGCCAGATATTCCGGGCCTTCGACCTCTGCCCGCTGGATGAGGTGAAGGCGGTCATCCTCGGCCAGGACCCCTATCACGGCTACGGCCAGGCGATGGGCCTGTGTTTCAGCGTGCCGCAGGGCATTCCGGCGCCCCCTTCCCTGAAAAACATCTTCCGTGAGATCGAGACCGACCTGGGCGTGCGGATGTCCGGCAGCCCCGACCTCACCCCCTGGGCGCGACAGGGAGTGCTGCTGCTGAACGCGGTGCTGACCGTCCGTGCCGGGGAGCCCACCTCGCACGGCGCCCTGGGCTGGCAGACCTTCACCGACGCCGTCATCCGCACCGTCAGCGAGCGCCGCGACGGCGTGGTATTTATGCTCTGGGGCAGCTATGCCCGCAGCAAGGCGCCGCTCGTCGACGCCTCCCGCCACCTCGTCCTGGAGGCGGCGCATCCTTCGCCGCTGGCCCGCGGCGCCTTCTTCGGCTGCAGACATTTTTCCCGCTGCAACGATTACCTCGCCGCAACGGGAAAAACACCCATCGACTGGAAATTGTAGGCGGACGGCAACACGCCCCTTAGACGGGCTTGCCGTGCGGGAGCGTTGCGGAGGGCGGAGCGGAAATTGGTTTTCGAGCAACTGCACGAAAAATAATTTCCGTCCGCCCGCTGGGGAAGGCCGGCCCGGCTAGAAGATGAAGGAGATGACGTCCTGGATGTTCTTCACGTAGTGGAACTCCAGGCCGCGGATGTAGATTTCCTTGATGTCCTCGATATCCTTGCGGTTGTCCTCGGAGATGACGATCGTATGTGCCCCGGCACGCTTGGCCGCGAGGATCTTCTCCTTGATGCCGCCCACCGGCAAAACGCGCCCGCGCAAAGTCATCTCGCCCGTCATCGCAATGCCCTTGCGGATGGCTTCGCCGCGCAGGGCCGAGACCATCGAACTCACCATCGTGATGCCCGCCGAGGGGCCGTCCTTCGGCGTGGCGCCCTCCGGCACGTGCACGTGGAGGTCCTTGGCGGCGAACTGCTCGGAAGTCATCTTCGCAAGCTCGGGATGCGCCTTGATGTACTGGTAGGCGATGGTCGCCGACTCCTTCATCACGTCGCCCAGGTTGCCGGTCATCGTCATCACGCCCTTGCCGTTCGAGACGGAACTCTCCACGAAAAGGATCTCGCCGCCCATCTGGGTCCAGGCCAGGCCCGTCACCACGCCGGGGGCTTCGTTGCCCTTCTGCAGGTCGTGGAAGTTGGTGGGCAGGCCGAGGTACTCCTTGAGGTGCTCCTTCTTGATGGTCTGGGGATACTCCTGGCCCAGGGCGATCTTCTTCGCCGTCACGCGCGCGATCTTGGCGATCTGCTTCTCGAGGCCGCGCACGCCCGACTCGTGGGTGTACTCGTCGATGATGGCGGCGAGGGCCGCCTTGTCGATCTTGAGCCCGCTCTTGGGGATTCCGTGCTCGGCGAGCTGCTTGGGCACGAGGAACTTCTTGGCGATCTCCATCTTCTCCTCGGCCAGGTAGCCGGTCACGTTGATCAGCTCCATACGGTCCAGCAGGGCCGCCTGGATGGGGGCGGTGCTGTTGGCCGTGGTGATGAACAGGACGTTGCTGAGATCGTAATCCTGGTCCAGGTAGTTGTCGTGGAAGGTGGAGTTCTGCTCCGGGTCCAGCGCCTCCAGCAGGGCGGACGACGGGTCTCCCTTGAAATCGGCGCTGAGTTTGTCCACCTCGTCCAGCACGATCACCGGGTTGGAGGTGCCGGCCCGGGCGATGCCGTTCAGGATCCGGCCGGGAAGGGCGCCCACGTAGGTCTTGCGGTGGCCGCGCAGCTCCGCCTCGTCGTGCATACCGCCCAGGGCGATGCGCACGTACTTGCGGCCGAGAGCCCGGGCGACGGACTTGCCCAGGGAGGTCTTGCCCACGCCCGGAGGCCCGTAGAGGCAGAGGATGGGGGACTTCATATTACCCTTCAGTTTCAGGACGGCCAGGTACTCGATGATGCGGTCCTTGACCGAGTCGAGTCCGTAGTGGTCCTGGTCCAGCACCTTCTGCGCGTGCGCCAGGTCGAGGTTGTCCTCGCTCATCTCGCCCCAGGGCAGGTCGAGCATAAACTCCAGGTAGTTGTACTGGACGCTGTAATCCGGCGAGGACGGATTGTATTTCTCGAGCTTGGCGAGCTCCTTGGCGAAGGCGTCGCCGATTTCCTTGGGCCACTTCTTCTTCGCGGCGCGCTCGCGGAACTTCTCGAATTCCTCGGCGTCGTCCATACCGAGCTCTTCCTGGATGGTGCGCAACTGGTTGTTGAGGTAGTACTCGCGCTGCTGCTGGTCGATCTCGCTCTTGACCTTCTGGTTGATCTCCTGCTTGATCTTCATCAGCTCCACCTGGGAATCCAGCACGGCGAGCAGCTTGAGACCGCGCACCTTCACGTCGTCGTACTCGAGCAGCTTGATCTTCGACTCGAAGTTCTCCACCTCGATGGTGGTGGCGATGAAGTTCACCAGGAAGCGGAAATCGTCGATGGCCTTCAGGGCGCCGATGGTCTCCCGCGTGCCGACGTTGCTGGCGCGCAGGATGTGCACCGCCTTGTCCTTGAGCGAGTCGGCGATGGCCTTGATGTCCGTGCTGCGGCTGTCGTCGGTCAGAATGTCGGGCAGATAGTGCACGCGTGCGGTGATATAAGGCTCGTAGCCGAGCACGGCGTCCAGCGACAGGCGCTTGAACGCCTGCAGGATGGCGGTGATGGTGCCGTCCGGCATCTCCAGGGTCTTCAGGACCTTGCAGACGGAGCCGTAGTGGCAGAGGTCTTCTTCCTGGGGCTCCTCGACCATCACGTCGTTCTGGGGCACCGCACCGATGAAGAAGCCTTCCTTCTCGGCGTCCTGGATGAGGCGGACGGATTTCTCGCGCCCGATCGTGATCGGGAACACGGCGCCCGGGAAGAGCACGGCGTTGCGGAGCGCCAGGACGGGCAGGATGTCAGGGAGCTCGGATTCGTCGAACTTGAGCAGGCCTTCGCCCTGAACGACGGGAATGATGCTGACTTCGGCGCCAGCGGGGAGGGAAAACTCTTTATCTTGTTTCATATTATTGTCAAAATGTCAGTAAATGCGGGCACAATGGCCCGGCTGCGAATATAGTCAATCTCCGTGCCACTGCCAAAAACTGCAAATAACATTTTGAATAATAAAAAAATAAGTCTATTTTTGCACTCCCAAACTGCGAACTGATTATAACTAAAAATATAAAACAATGACTAAAGCAGAAATCGTGAACGAAGTGGCCAAGGCCACCGGTATCGAGAAAGTGGCCGTCCAGACCGTGGTCGAGGCTGCTATGGAAAGTATCAAGGGCTCTCTGATCAAGGGCAATCCCGTGTATCTCCGCGGATTCGGCAGCTTTATCATCAAGCACCGCGCCCAGAAGGCCGCCCGCAACATCACCAAGCAGACGACGATGACCATCCCTGCCCACGACATTCCGGCCTTCAAGCCCGCCAAGTCCTTCGTCGCGGCCGTCAAGACCAAATAAATCCTACCATTATGCCCAACGGAAAGAAGCATAAAAGACACAAGATGGCCACGCACAAGCGCAAGAAGCGCTTGCGTCTGAACCGGCACAAGAAGAAGTAAGAGTCGAGAAAAGCCTGACGGGAGATCCGGCGGGCTTTTTCTTCATATTGATGACAATGGAAACCGCGAAAACAGAAAAAGACCTGGTGGTGGACGTCTCGTCCGCCGAGGTCCGGATCGCTCTGCTGGAAAACCACCGGCTGATCGAGCTGAACCGGGAATCGAACCAGGGTCAGGGCTTCACGGTGGGGGACGTCTACCTGGGAAAGGTCAAGAAACTCCTCCCCGCCCTGAATGCCGCTTTCGTGGACATCGGAGACAGCAAGGAGGCTTTCATCCACTACCTTGACCTGGGCTTGTATTTCAAGGCGTTCGACACGTTCGTGCGCGAGAGCAACCCCAACCGGGACCTCGGCAAGCTCTACTCCGGGATGAAGATCGGCCCGGCCCTCGCCAAGGAAGGACGGATCGAAGACCATCTCAAGGTCGGGCAGATGCTGATCGCCCAGATCACCAAGGAACCGATTTCCACGAAGGGATCCAGGTTGACTGCGGAGATTTCATTGGCAGGACGCAACATTGTACTGCTCCCCTTCGCCGAGAAGGTGAGCGTTTCCCAGAAAATCTCCTCCAAAGAGGAGAAAAAGAGGCTCGAGACCCTCGTCCGCAGCATCCTCCCGAAGAATTACGGCGCGATCATCCGCACCGCCGCCGAAGGCAAGACGGCTTCCGTCCTGGTGGCCGAACTCCGACTGCTCATCGAGAAATGGGAAGGATCGTGGAAGAAGGTGGCGGCATCCAAGGGGGTAAAACTCCTCTTCACCGAGTACTCCAAGACCACCACGGTACTGCGTGATCTGCTGAACGACTCGTTTACCAACATCCACGTCAACGACAGGAAGGTATACGAAGAGACGCGCAGGTACATTTCCCTCATCTCTCCCGAGCAGGAGAAGATCGTGAAGCTCTACGAAGGCAAGGAACCGATTTTCGACCATTTCGAGGTCACGCGCCAGATCAAGAGCTCGTTCGGGAAGGTGGTGCCGATGAAGCAGGGTGCCTATCTCGTGATCGAGACCACAGAAGCGCTGGGCGTGATAGACGTCAACAGCGGCATCCGGGCGAAGACCAGCGACCAGGAGGAGAACACCTTCGAGGTCAACAAGATCGCCGCCGAGGAGATTGCCCGCCAGCTGCGCCTGCGCGATATGGGCGGCATCGTCATCGTCGACTTCATCGATATGGCGAACGCCGAGCACCGCAACGACTTGTACAAGTATATGCGGGACCTGATGGCGCCCGACCGCGCCAAGCACAACGTGCTGCCTCTTACGAAATTCGGCCTGATGCAGATCACCCGCCAGCGGATCCGTCCGGTGACGGAGATCAACACGACCGAGAAATGTCCGCTCTGCCACGGCACCGGGAGGATCACCTCCACCGTGGTCATCGACGAGGAGATCGAGCGCAAGATCGCCGACCTCGCCGAGAAGGGACACAAGACGATGACCGTCAAGGTGAGTCCGATCCTCGGAGCCTACCTGACGCGCGGCTGGAACTCCTTCCTCCGCAGATGGAAACACAGGTACAAATGCAGGCTGGACCTGGTCGAAGAGACCGAACACGGCATCCTGCAGTATGAAATCTTGGATGAAAAAGGAAAGGCGCTCGACTAGGGCGCCTTTCTTGCGGATTAGGAGAATATTGCTTATCTTTCGGAAAATCTAAAACTGATATCCGATATGAAAAAGAAATTCAGATGTATGGTATGCGGCTATGTATATGAGGGAGAGAACCCGCCCGAGGCTTGCCCCCAGTGCCGCGCCAAGAGCGACAAGTTCGTCGAGGTGAAGTCCGAAGGCCTGGAGTGGGCCTGCGAGCACCATCTGGGCGACGGCGTGGTGGAAGACGCCGAGATTATGCAGGGTCTGCACGACCACTTCAACGGCGAGTGCTCCGAAGTGGGAATGTACCTCGCGATGAGCCGCCAGGCGGAGCGCGAGGGCTATCCGGAAGTGGCCGACGCCTTCAGGCGTTATGCCTTCGAGGAGGCGGAGCACGCCGCCAAGTTCGCCGAGCTTCTGGGCGAGGTGGTCTGGGACACCAAGACCAACCTGAAGAAGCGCGCCGAGGCCGAATGCGGCGCCTGCGAGGGCAAGCTCGCCATCGCCACCCGCGCCAAGAAGCTGGGCTACGACGCCATCCACGATACTGTGCACGAGATGGCCAAGGACGAGGCCCGTCACGGCGCCGGATTCCAGGGACTGTACAAGAGATTCTTCGAGAAATAGCGCCCGGCAAGTGATCTGGTTCGTGATCATCGCTGTGATGCTGGCTTCGTTCATCATCCAGCGCGTACTGAACAGGCGGTTCGAGAAGTATTCCCAGGTGCCCTCTCCGCGCGGGCTGACCGGCGCGGATACGGCCCGGCTGATGCTGGCGCAGAACGGCCTGACGGACGTGGACGTACAGTGCGTATCCGGCAGGCTGACGGACCATTACGACCCCAGGACGAAGACCGTGAACCTCAGCGAGGACGTGTACGGCAGCGACTCGGTCGCCGCTTGTGCGGTGGCAGCCCACGAGACGGGACACGCCATCCAGGATGCCACCGGCTATTCTCCGCTGCGGCTGCGCAGCGCGTTGGTGCCAGTGGTAACCTTCGCTAACAATACGGTGCAGTGGGTCCTGCTCGCGGGCGTGGCCACGCTCGACGTCTTTCCGTCGCTGTTCTGGATCGGCATCGCCCTGTTCGCGATGACGGTGTTCTTCAGCGTCGTGACCCTGCCGGTCGAGATCAACGCCAGTCAGCGGGCCGTGGAGTGGCTGGACCGCAGCGGCGTCGTGGACGCCTCTACGAAGCCGATGGCGGTGGACGCCCTCAAGTGGGCGGCCTACACCTACATCATTGCCGCCGTGGGTTCGCTGGCCACCCTCTTCTATTACATCTCCATAGGCAACAGCCGCCGCTAGGGGCCGATGGACAGCGTCAGGATCGACAAGTACCTGTGGGCGATCCGGGTGTTCAAGACCCGGAGCGACGCCACCGAGGCCTGCAATGGAAACAAGGTCAAGATCGCAGGCGTGAACGCCAAGCCGTCCAAGGCCGTCAAGGCGGGCGACGTGCTGGAAATCCGCAAGGGTCCCGCCCTCTTTACCTATAAGGTGCTGAAGGTCACGGAAAGCCGGATGGGAGCGCAGCTGGTTCCCGAGTACGCCGAGGACCTGACGCCGGAATCCGAACGCGCCAGGCTGCACGCACCGCGCGAGACGGTGGTGCTGAGCCGCGACCGCGGGGCGGGACGCCCCACCAAGCGCGACCGGCGCCAGTTGGAAGAGGTGATGGATTTCCTGGACTTCGAATAACTATTCCAGATACATCGCGTGACGCACCTGGCCGGCCACGGCGTCACCCTTGATGCCGCGCAGGATCTCCAGTGCGAAAGAGATCGCGTGCCCGGCAGAGCGGCCCGTGACGATGCGTCCGGCACGTACGGCGGGCTCCGGCTTGTACACGGCACCCTTGGCGGTCAGTGCGTCCTGGAAGCCGTCGAAACAGGTGAACTCCACTCCCTCGAGGCCGTCCAGCTGGCTCAAAACCAGCCCGGGAGCGGCACAGATGGCGGCCACGGTGCCGCCGGCGGCATAGTGCTCCCTCATCAACTTGATGAGCGGCGTGCAGGCGGCCAGGCTCCTGGAACCCGGCATTCCGCCCGGGAAGATCATCACATCTTCCGCTTTCGTGCCTGCGTGGTCCGTTTCCAGTTCGGGCAGGAAGGCGTCGGCGCCCAGGGTGATGCCGTGCGAAGATTCCACGAAGGGATCGTCCGTCAGGGCGACCAGGGTGGTGTCTACGCCGCCGCGGCGGAGGACGTCGTTGGTGGCCAGGGCCTCGACATCTTCGAAGCCGTCGGCGAGGAAAATATACACTCCTTTCATATCGTTCCGTTTTTTATTCGTCTTCGGGAAGGGCCGGTTCGGCGGCCGGGTCGATGTAGGGGTCCCGCGTGTCCGGCGCGACGGTGATTTCCAGCAGGACCGTATTGCGCTCCGTGGGCAGCAGGCGGTATTCCGTGCATTCGGAGGGGACGAGCAGGGTCTCCGCCTCGCGCAGCGGGAAACCGGCGGGGATGCCGCCGGGCAGGGAAATCTGCACCGAAGCTCCGCCCCGCACGCAGCAGTAGACGGTGAAGGGCGCGCCGTCCGGGTTCGTGACGGCGAGGGGGGCGTCGAGCCTGACCCGCGTCACCTGCAGCTGCGGCAGGTCGCAGAGCCGCTCGCCGGCAGGGGCGGGTGCATCGAACCGGCGGTAGCCGATGAAATCCAGCGCGTCCGTCAGCGTGAGGGCAGGGTCGAACTCGTCCGGATGCACCTCTTCCCCCCAGCCGCACAGGCAGAAGTCCATCGGGGAGGATTCAGCGATCTCCAGGATGACCAGGTCTCCCGCCGCGGCGTGGGGCGTGCCGGCCGGGATGCGCAGGCACTGTCCGGGGTAGGGGGCCACGACGCCCAGCAGGTCCTCTACGTTGCCGTCCAGGCATCTGGCGTAGAAACTGCCCGCGTCGGTGTCGCGGCGAAAACCCGCGAGGATGCGGGCGTCCTTGCCGGCGCGCAGGACGTACCAGACCTTTTCCTTGCCCAGGAAGTCGTAGCGCTGGGCGGCGGTTTCGTCGTCGGGGTGCACGCGCAGCGGCATCCGTCCGCGGACGTGCAACAAGCGCACGCACACCGGGAACTGGCGGCCGTAGAAGTCGTAGACCTCCTCGCCGACCACGCGGTCGAGGTAGGTGTCCATCACCTCGCCGATGCTGTTGCCGGCCAGCCAGCCTTCCCGCACCAGGGAATCCCGGTAACCCAGGTCGGCAAGTTTGAACTCCTCGCTGCCCCAGGGATAGTCGTCCTGCAAGGCGCAGAACTTGAAGGGATACAGTTTCTTCTCTTCTTCCATATGCGCAAAATTAATCAAAAATCTTTATCTTTGCCTTCACGGTTAGAACGATAGTGAAATGAAACTTCATCCAGGCACCCTTTGCGTCCAGGCCGGCTATGAGCCCGCCAACGGCGAACCCCGGCAGATGCCCGTCATCCAGAGCACGACCTTCAAATACACCACCAGCGACGAGATGGGCCGGCTGTTCGACCTCGAGGCCTCCGGTTATTTCTATACCCGGCTGCAGAATCCCACCAACGACCGCGTGGCCGCGCGCATCGCGGCCCTGGAGGGCGGCGTGGCGGCGATGCTCACCTCGTCGGGCCAGGCGGCCAACTTCTTCGCCTGCTTCAACATCTGCGAGGCGGGAAGCCATATGATCAGCACGGCGGCCATCTACGGCGGCACCTTCAACCTCTTCGGCGTCACCTTCCCGAAGATGGGGATCGAGGTCACGTTCATTGACCAGAACGCTTCCGAAGAAGAGATCGAGGCGGCTTTCCGTCCCAATACCAAGCTCCTTTTCGGCGAGACGCTCACCAATCCGGGCGTGCGGGTGCTCGATATCGAAAAACTCGCGCGCATCGCGCACCGGCACGGCGTCCCCCTCATCGTGGACAACACGTTCCCCACGCCGGTGAACTGCCGTCCCATCGAATTCGGGGCCGACATCGTCACGCATTCCACCACCAAGTATATGGACGGTCACGGCACCACGGTGGGCGGGGTGATCGTGGACAGCGGCAACTTCGACTGGGAGGCGCACGCTGAGAAGTTCCCCGGCCTGACGACCCCGGATCCGTCCTACCACGGTCTTACCTATACGAAGAAATTCGGCAAGCTGGCCTACATCACCAAGGCCACCAGCCAGCTGATGCGCGACTTCGGCGCCATCCAGAGCCCCCAGAACGCCTTCTATCTGAACCTGGGCCTGCAGACCCTGGGCGTGCGGATGAAGCACGTGTGCGAGTCGGCCCGGCAGGTGGCGGAATACCTGCACGACCATCCGGCGGTGAAGTGGATCCGTTATCCGGGCCTGTCCGACGATCCCGACTACGCCCTGGCGCAGAAATACCTTCCGGACGGCTCCTGCGGCGTGATGGCTTTCGCCGTCAAGGGCGGCCGCGAGCGGGCCAAGCGCTTTATGGACAGCCTGAAACTTGTCACCATCGAGACCCACGTGGCCGACTGCTACTCGTGTATCCTGCACCCCGCCTCGCACACGCACCGGCAGCTCAGCGACGAGCAGCTGCGGGAAGCGGGCGTGGATCCGGACCTGATGCGCCTGAGCATCGGGCTGGAGGATGTGCGAGATATTATCGCCGACCTAGACCAGGCGCTGCAAGCAGCGAAATAAGCAGGCCGATGGCGCCGACGCCGAGGATGGTCCACAGGACGTCGGAGGCCTGAAGCACGACGGGATATGCCTGGAGGAGGAATCCTCCGGGCATTTTTATGAGGCCGAAATGCTGTTGGAGCAGCGCCAGGCCGATGCCGACGGCGAGCCCGGCGAGCAGGCCGCAGAGGCTGACCAGCCAGCCTTCCCAGATGAAGATCCGGCGGACCAGCCGGTCGTCCGCGCCGAGCGCGCGCAGGGTCTGCATATCCTCCTGCTTCTCGATGGAGAGCATCGACAGCGAACCGAAGATGTTGGTGGCGATGATGATGACCACGAAGAGCAGGATCAGGTAGACGGCAAGCTTTTCATATCGCATCATCTTGAAGAGGGCGGGGTTCTGCTGATAGCGGTCCCGCACCAGATAGTCCGGTCCCAGCAGGTCCTGCAGGCGGTGGACGAGCCGGCGGTCGGCTTTCCCGGCAAGCCGGAGCTCGACGCCGCTGACCTCGTCGCCCAGTCCGAGCAGGGTGCGCATCTGTGCGATGGGGAGCATCACCAGTTCCTCATCTACGGAAGCGCCCAGACTCAGCAGGCAGGAGGGGGAGAGCTTCACGCTGCCCAGCGCCGCCGTGGGGCCGGCCAGGGGGATGCGGGCGCCGCGCCGGGGGTAGTACAGAACGAGCGGGTCGGTGAAGTGAGGGCGGACACCCAGCTTGTAGGCGAGCCCTGACCCGAGCGCGGCCTGCGGAACGTCGCCCATATGCAGGGAAAACACCCCTTCGATCGAATGTTCGGCCACGCGGGACTCTTCCTCGTACACCTCGTCCACGCCCTTGGCACGCGCCAGGGCCTCCCGGCCCGCGTAAGAAACGAAGACCTGCTCCTCGAGCACGCTGCAGACCTGGAGGATGTCCGGGTCGTCGAGCAGGGCGTCAAAGGCTGGCCCCTCGGGCGTGAAATACTTGCCGTGCGCGGCCGTGATGAGAATGTCGGGCGCGAGGTCGGAGAGATTCTCCTCGATCACGCGGTCGAAACCGTTGAACACCGACAGGATTAGGATGAGCGCGGCGGTGCCGACGGCCATTCCGATGGCGCTGATGGCCGAAATGGTGTGGATGACCCCCAGCGACTTCCGGGCGGAGAGGTACCTTCGTGCGATATAAAGGTCCGGCTTCAAGGGCTATTTCTTGAGAAGCTCCTCGATGTGTTCGGCGTAATCCAGGGTCGTGTCCAGGAAGAAATCGATCTCCGGGACGATGCGCAGCTGGGAAGCGACCTTCCGACCGAGTTCTCCGCGCAGCGCGCGCTTGTTCTCTTCCAGGACCTGCATCACCTGGGGGGCTCGGTCGGAGGGGAAGATGCTCACGAAGACCTTGGCCACGCTCAGGTCGGGGCTGATGCGGACTTCGCTCACGGTGACCATCGCACCGTTGAAGACCGCCATCCCCTTGCTGCGGATGATCTCGGCCAGGTCGCGCTGCAGTTCGCGCGCGACCTTCAGCTGTCTGGTAGAAGCAGGTTTGTCCATCTAAACCACTTTAATGATGAAATAGTCCTTTTTGCCCTTTTGAGCCAGGATGTACTTGCCGTCGACGATGTCCGCCTCGGACAGCTGGTAATTGATGTCCGTGAGCTTGTCCTTGTTGAGGCTGAAGCCGTTCTGCTGGATCATCTTGCGGGCCTCGCCCTTGGAAGGGAAGATCTGCGTGCGGACGGCCAGCGCGTCCAGGATGCCCAGCGGGAGGTCTTCGCGGCCCACCTCGAAGGTGGGCACGCCGTCGAACACGGCCAGGAAGGTGCGTTCGTCGAGCTTGCGCAGGTCGTCGGAGGTGGACTTGCCGAAGAGCATCTGAGAGGCCCGGACGGCATTGTCGTATTCCTCCTGCCCGTGGACCATCACGGTCACCTCGCGGGCCAGCAGGCGCTGGAGTTCGCGGCGTTCAGGGGCCTGGCGGTGCGCCTCGATGGCGTCCTCGATGGTCTTGCGGTCCAGCATCGTGAAGATCTTGATGAAGCGCTCGGCGTCTTCGTCGCTCACGTTCAGCCAGAACTGGTAGAACTGGTAGGGCGAGGTGCGCTCGGGATCCAGCCACACGTTGCCTTTCTCGGTCTTGCCGAACTTGGAGCCGTCGGCTTTCTTGATCAGCGGGCAGGTGAGGGCGAAGGCCTCGCCCCCGTCCATCCGGCGGATCAGTTCGCTGCCGGTGGTGATGTTGCCCCACTGGTCGGAGCCGCCGAACTGCAGGATGCAGCCCCGGTTCTTCCACAGCCAGTAGAAGTCGTAGCCCTGCATCAGCTGGTAGCTGAACTCGGTGAAGGACATTCCTTCGCGCGACTCGGTGGAAAGGCGCTTCTTCACGGAGTCCTTGGCCATCATATAATTGACGGTGATGTGCTTGCCGATGTCGCGGATGAAGTTGATGAAGGTGTAGTCCTTCATCCAGTCGTAGTTGTTCACGAGCTCCGCCTTGTTGGGGGCGTCGGAGTTGAAATCGAGGAAGCGGCCCAGCTGGGCCTTGATGCCCGCGACGTTATGGGCGAGGGTTTCCTCGTCCAGGAGGTTGCGCTCCTGCGACTTCATCGACGGGTCGCCGATCATTCCGGTCGCTCCGCCCACCAGGGCGAAGGGCTTGTGCCCGCAGTTCTGGAAATGCCTGAGGATCATCACGCTCACGAGATGCCCGATATGCAGCGAATCCGCCGTGGGGTCGATGCCCACGTAGGCGGCCTGCGGTCCTTCCATCAGTTTTTCTTCCGTTCCGGGCATAATATCCTGTATCATACCCCGCCATTTCAGCTCTTCAACAAAATTC
Organism: Bacteroidales bacterium; assembly: GCA_017548445.1. The sequence goes on from JAFYZZ010000083.1 coordinate 27,608, forward strand.
TTCATCGATTCCATACTAAAAAGTCTGCAAATTTAGTAAATTTGTGAGTTGAAACAATTTATTACAGATATTATATGAGAAAGAAAATCGTTGCAGGCAACTGGAAGATGAACACCACCAGACCTGATGGCATCGAACTGGCGAAAGCCGTTGCGGCCCGTGCCGCGGAAGTCCCCGAAGGCGTCGGCCTTATCATCGCCCCGCCTTTCACCCACCTGTGCGGTTGCGGCAAGCAGCTGGAAGGCACTAAGGTAGAACTCTCCGCCCAGAATTGCGCGGACCACGTCAAGGGTGCCTACACGGGCGAGGTGTCCGCGGATATGCTCAAGGCCGTCGGCTGCCAGTGGACCATCCTCGGCCACTCCGAGCGCCGTCAGTACTACGGCGAGACCGACGAGAAGCTGGTCGAGAAGGTCAAGCTCGCCCTTGCCGCGGGTCTCGGCGTCATCCTCTGCGTGGGCGAGAACCTCGACGAGCGCGAGGCCGGCAAGCACTTCGACGTGTGCGCCACCCAGGTCAAGAACGTCCTCTACCAGTTCTCTGCCGAAGATATGGCGAAGATCGTCATCGCCTATGAGCCCGTATGGGCCATCGGCACCGGCAAGACCGCGACCGCGGAGCAGGCCGAGGAAATCCACTCTTTCATCCGCAACGTGCTGGCCGAGAAGTTCGGCGCCGCGCTGGCCGAGGAAGTGACCATCCTCTACGGCGGCTCCTGCAAGCCGTCCAACGCGAAGGAACTTTTTGCCCAGAAGGATATCGACGGAGGTCTGATCGGCGGCGCCTCGCTCAAGGCGGACGACTTCATCCAGATCGCCCTGTCATTCTAACACGCGGATGCTCAGGCCGATACGGCCCGAGTTGCTCCATAGCCAGAATTGATCACCCTCGATGCGTACGACTTCGAGGGTGAGATTTTTACGTGTCAGCACGTCCCGCTCCGTCGTCCAGGTCAGGTCCGCCGTGACGGTCTGCCCCAGGGTGGAGGGAATCTCCGTGAAGCGGACGGCGTAGAAGTCGGACATATTGTCGGTATGCGCGCGGAACTCCTTGCGGTCGCGGCTGAAGGCGAGCTGGCAGGTGTTGGGATCGAAGGTGAACGGGACGGTGCCGCCTACCATCAGACGGATCTCTTCGCTTTCACTGAACGCGACGCGCATCCGTTTGTCGGAGCAGCCGCACAGGAGTACCAGGGCGGAGAGTGCCAGGAGAATATGCCGGATATGGATCATAGGACGGTGATGGACTTGATGATGACTTCCGAGCTGCCGTCCTCGTACAGGATTTCCGCCTTCAGCAGGCCGGAGCGGCGCAGCGTGTAGCCGCCGTCCGCGTCCGTGCCGATGGGGGCGCCGTCAAAGAACCACCGTACCGTCGCGACGCCGGTGGCGTTGAAGACGCGCAGCGGAATCCGGGCGCCGTGGGGGAAGCTGCCGTCGGTATTGCGCGTGGTGTTGCTGAGGTAAATGTAGGGGAAGGAGCCCGCCCGGTACATCTTGGTGACGAAGCGGTCACTCACGGAGTAGCGCTGCTGTCCTTCCAGCCGGACCGTCACGCGGAAGCTGTAGCCCGTCTGCGGCTGAAGGTGCTCCAGGGTGAAACTGACGGCATCCGGACCTGCCTGCGCGCTGAACTCCTCCTTGCCGTCGGTCCAGAAAATGTCGTAGCCCCGGATGCCGGACAGGAGGGACGGGTCGCATTCCCAGCGGATGAGGGCGGCGTCCTGGTAGATGGTCACGTCGGAAAGCAGGATGGGTTCGATGACGTCGAAACTCACGCCGCCGTCGCCGTCAGGCCGGATGCCGGTGAGGGCCATCCCGTTCGAGCGGCCGCTCCACGAGCGGAACCGGGCGGGGGTGTCGGAGCCGAAGCAGTCCAGGCCGGGCTGGGGGAAGGGGACCGAGGAGAAGTCCTCCGCGTCCGGATCCGCCGGCACCAGGGCCGCACAGAGGTGGCCGGGGTTGTTGTTGATGAGACCGTAGTCCCAACGCTCCCGGGCCGAGATTTCAGCGCTGTGTTGCGGGGAGAATCCCGCCGGGTTGTCCGAGCGGTCCACGTGCCAGACCAGCAGGCCCCCGTCGCGGGCCTCGAACAGGAAGAACTCGTCTTTCGTGTCGGTGGGCGCGTAGAGGTATCGGCGGGAGGTTGCCAGCGGTGCCAGGTCGTAATGGCCGGTGGCGAGTGTGTCGCACTTGCCCAGGCCCAGCAGGTTGAATTCCAGGGCGCCCAATGCGGGCGGCTCGTCCTTCCGGCAGCCTTCATCCATCAGGGACGTGCTCCAGAGCCCCCGGGACTCTCCGCCGCTTTCCTCTCCGTCCGTGTCGTAGAAATCCGGCAGGCCCAGGATATGGCCGACCTCGTGGCAGAAGATGCCCGGGCGGCCTTCCGGACACAGGGCGAAGCGGTCGATGCGCTTGCCGTCCAGGGTCAGGGTCTTGCCCAGCGAGGACAGTTCGTCCTTGCGGGACCACAGGTCTCCGGCATTGCCGCTGTCTTCCTCGCCGGGGCCGGGAGTGAGCAGCAGGACACCGTCCACGGCGCCGTTGCCTCCGTTGTCGTAAAGCGCGAAGTCCACACTTGCATCTGCGCGCTGGCAGGCCTCCCGGACGGCTTCTTCCAGATGGATGTCCCGCTGTCCGGAACGGTTCTCGCCATAGTATGCGACGTTTCGCGGAAGGGTGACGGCGGGGGCGAGGTCGAAGCGGAAGGTTTCCTGTCCTCCGAACTGCCGGTTGAAGTACTCCTGCGCCGCGGCGGTCTGCGCCTCCAGTTCCTGGCGCGTCGCACTGAACTCCCTGTCCTGGAACTGGACAGGCAGCACCACCATCCGGAACACGGCTAACAGCAGGAGTCCTTTCATAAGAGATTATTAGCAGATACTAAGGTACGCACAATCCCGGAGAAAAGCAACTTTGAACGGGTGCCGGCAGGTCGCCCCGGCAAACCGTGGCCGCCCGTGGCCTATGAACGGGGGGACCGCAAGCGGAGCGCAGCGGTGGGGCGAGCGAAGCGAGGGTTTGTGGGGGCGAGCCTGCTGGCACCGGGCCAGATAATCTGAAAAAGTGGCCGAAGGCCTTTTGCTTTTGGACACAAAAGCAAAAGGCCAGCGACCTCGCGGCTGCTGACCTTTAGACGTGTACTAAAACCTAAACCTACAACATAGATGCGGGCGGTTTCAGAAACGTTGCAAGAAAAATTAAAAAAATTACTTCGCCTCAGCGACGGAAGCCTTGCGGAACTCCTTGAGGTCCTTCATCAGCTCGAGGGCGGCCTTGCGGGCGCGGGCGCCGGCGGCTTTGTTGCCCTTAACTACCTGTGCTTCAGCGTTGACCTTGAAGAGATCCATCTCCGCTTCGATTTTCTTTACAAGCTCTTTCATAATAGTGTTATGTTTAAATGTTGTTAAAGGATAACTATTTAATCTTCGGCAAGATAAAAAAGAAAAGAATAAAAAACAATGATTTCGAAAAAAAACCGGCCTTATTCCGCCGTTTTTTCCACTTTTTGCTTGGAATTCAACTGTGACATCGCCTTTTCGATGCCCAGGAAGGCCCAGGTGCGGATTCCGCCGGTGATTTTCGCGGCGATTTCCGGGATTGCCTGCCGCTGTTCTACGGAAAAATCCCCCAGCACGTAATCGATCTGCCGGCCCTGGGCGAAGTCGTGTCCCACGCCGACGCGCAGCCGCGCCCACTCCCGGCTTTCGAGCATCTCCCCGATGTTGGCGAGACCGTTGTGACCCCCGTCGCTGCCGGAGGCCCGCAGGCGGATCATCCCGAAGGGAAGGTTGATGTCGTCGCAGATGATCAGCAGCCGCTCCAGGGGGAGTTCCAGTTTCTGGAGCCAGTAGCGCACGGCGTTGCCGCTGAGGTTCATATAGGTCGACGGCTTCAGCAGGTGGAACTCGCGTCCCTTGTCGCGCACGAGTGCCGTTTCCCCATAGCGGCCGGGCTCGAAAACGACATTGGATGCCTGGGCCCAGGCATCCAATATCATAAAGCCGATGTTGTGTCTCGTGGCGGCGTACTCGGCACCGATGTTGCCGAGCCCGACCACCAGATAAGACTTGTCAGCCACGGCGGGAGCGGGTTTATTCCTCCGCAGCAGCCGCAGTAACATTGCGCGTGGTCTTGACGCCGCAGATGATGGTGTCCTTGTCGGAGACGACGTTGACGTTCTTCAGCTGGATGTCGGCGGCCTTGATGCGCTTGTCCAGACCGAGGGGAGTGATGTCCACGGTAATCTCGTCGGGAAGGTCCTTCATCAGGGCGCTGATGCGCAGGCTGCGGACGTTCTGGTAGAACTTGCCACCCTGCTGCACACCCTTGGCGTGGCCGCTGATCACGAGCGGAACGCTGATGGCGATGGGCTTCTTCTCATCCACGGCGAGGAAGTCGACGTGAAGGCAGGTGTCGGTGACGGGGTGCCACTGCAGTTCGTGCAGGATGGCGGTCTGCGGGGCGGCGCCGTCCAGGACGAGGTCCACGATGTAGGACTTCGGCGTGTCGGTGAGGGCCTTGAGTTCTTTGGCGTTGACGGTGAAGAGGACGTTCTCCATTCCGAGGCCGTACAGGTTGCACGGCACGAGGCCTTCGCGGCGGAAGGCCTTGATGACGGCCTTGTTGCCGACCTTGCGGGTCTGGCCTTTCAGTTCAAAATGCTGCATTGTTCTGTTTGTTAAAATGTGTTACTCAATTTGGGGCGAGCCCAAATCCCATTGCACCAAAACCTTATCGGTTTTCAAAATGCGCGCAAAGATACTGAAATTTTCTGGTTTTCCAATACTTCCGTTCTTTGGTGTCCGGCAGGACAGGCAGTTGCCCCGGCAAACCGTAGCCGCCCGTGGCTTATGAACGGGAGGGGCCCGCGCCGTCAGGCGTGGGAGGGGCGAGCGAAGCGAGGGTTTGCAGGGGCAAACTGCCTGCCTGTCGGATTATTCGACCAAGTGAACGCGGTCGTTCCAGGAGAGGGTGCGGTAGAAGGTGTTGAGGCGGGGGCGGTTGGGGTCGGGGATGTAGACCGACAGGCCGCAGCAGCGCTCGAGTTTCAGGTCGAAGAAAGTGGGCGTTTCGGCGTGGTAGGGGATGGCCGCGTCCAGGGCGGCGTCCAGCCGGTCCATCTCGGCGGCCGAGGCGCCCAGCTGGCCGGCGAGGTCGCGCAGGTCATAGAAGAAACGCAGCTTGCTCGAACCGTAGTAGTACTTCTGGACGGTGTTCGTCAGGGCGGTCGTCAGGCGGTCGCGGTGGGCGTCAACAATGGCGCCGAAAGCGTCTGCCAGGGCGTCAAGTCTGTCGCATTCCACCAGGGTGACGGTCGCGGAACGGTAGCTGCCGCTCTGCGCGTCGTAGTAGTCGTAATACTTCTTGCAGTAGGTTTCCAGCGCAGGCTGCGCACCGCTGAACATATCCCACGAAAGCGTGTTGTAGATCATTCCCGCGGCGAGGATTTCGGTCGGCGAGACCACCAGGCGGTCGCACACGTCCTTGAGTTCCCAGGCGGTCTCCACCGTGCCCATCAGGCAGGCGTCCAGAATCAGGTAGTCCAGTTTCATCGGCAGGGCGTCCGCGAAGTCCGGCATCTCGATCCAGTGGATATCGGGGTTCCGGTTGCTGCCGGTATACTGGTTCCCGACGGCCTTGGTCAACGGCCAGGCCGATTCGGATTCCGGCTGGACGCTCCGAAGTCCGGTGCGTTCGGTATCACTATTGTAATTGCTTGGAAGCCAGCCGGTTCCGTGGGAGGAGAATATCATTCCGTAATGGTGGGCGGGAAAGCGTTCGCAGATGTCCTCCATCGCCTGCCGGAGACTCTCCTTCGATGCGCTGACCATCCCGGAATCGTAAGTCTTGATGGTGTCGGCCGCCGCCTGTCCGTCGCGGTTCCGGTAGAGTCGGACGAGCACCGGTGCGTTGGGGGTGGAATAGCCGCCGCCTTCGGCCGTGTTGTGGCAGAAGGCCACGAGCGCCCTGCCGTCGGACAGGCCGGGCAGGACGTCGGTGAGGATATCGTCGAAATTGCGGACAAGGTCTCCGCTGAGGTTGTTGTAGCCGAGGGCGCAATACACGAGCACGTGGTCGTAGGGCCCCTCGTGGGGGCGTTCAATCCCGTTGCAGCCCGCCAGCAGGGCGGCTGCGAAGACGATCAGCAATGTCTTGATCCTGCGCATAGATTGCAAAGATAGGGAATGCGCGGGAAATACACAATGATTCCGTGTTGTAACGAAAATGATCACAATTTAGGATGTGCAATAAAAATGAGAATAAAGTGTCCTTTCGGATTGAAATCCGTTTTCGAATCCGTGAAACGGGATGGTGTTTCAAGTCTTTGTCGCTCAGTGTATAAAACTGCTTACAGATTGTTAGGAAAACGCTTTTTACATTTTTCTTATTTAGCCTGGTCGTTTGGTAAGTCAAAAGAATTGGTTATATTTGTATAATTTTAGGTGCCTCTGGACAGAGGACCTGAACCAAGGATTTGCAGAGCCGGCTCTTGGATAGGAGCGCGTCTGCCGAACGGGCCCGATTCCCGTCAAATCCGACTTTTACCCGGCATTCCGCCTCCGGAAGGCCGGGGAGTAGGAAAAATGTCCTGCAACGTGTCTTCCCATCTTATTGAACCATCGCCTGAAGGCCAGCACTGGTACGCGCTGAAAGTGTTTTACAACCGGGTAGTGTACTTGAAGTCCCTCCTCGAACCCGAGGGAGTGGAGACGTATGTACCACTCCAGACCGTGGAACAGTTCGAAGGCGGACGGCTGGTCTATGTCGAGAAGCAACTCATCCCCTCGCTGCTCTTCGTGCGCTGCACGGAGGACTGGCTCGTGAAGTTCAAGGACAGACACAACGCGGTCTTTATGTTCTATGCGGAGGCCGGAAGCCGCAAGCCCGGTCCCATCCGTGACGATGAGATGCAATCCTTCATCCTGGTCACCTCCGCCGGGGCGGGCCGGAACGTGAAGTATTTCGGGGCCGACGCTCCGGAATACCGGACGGGCGACCGCGTGCGTGTAATCGACGGCATCTACAAGGGGGCCGAAGGCTACATCAAGCGCATCAAGAAGGACCGCAAGCTCGTCGTCTCCGTGACAGGCGTCGCCGTGGTCGCGGTCAGTTACATCCATCCCAGTTATCTGGAAAAAATCGATTAACCCATAATTTAAAGACAAACCGTATGAAAATCACCGTTGCCGGAGTCGGCTATGTAGGCCTGAGCCTCGCCGTGCTGCTCGCCCAGCACCATAAAGTCACCGCCATCACCACCACCCCCAGGAAAGCAGATAAGCTGAACAAGTTCATCAGTCCCATCCAGGACGACGAGATTGAGCGCTTTTTCCGTGAGGCACGCGAGGGCAAGCGCAAGCTGGACCTCTTCACCACCGTCGACAAGGACGCGGCCTACGCTTCGGCCGAACTGGTCATCATCGCCACGCCTACCAACTACGACGACGAGCACCATTTCTTCGACACCAGCGCGGTAGAGGATGCCATCGAGCACGTGCTGAAGGTGAATCCGAAAGTGCTGATGGTCATCAAGAGCACCGTTCCGGTGGGCTACACTGACAGCGTCCGTGAGAAATACGGCATCGACAACATTATTTTCTCACCGGAATTTCTCCGCGAAAGCAAGGCCCTTTACGATAACCTTCACCCCAGCCGCATCGTGGTTGGGGCCTATGAACACCAGCAGAAAGAAGCGCAGATGTTCGCCGAGATTCTCGCCGAGGGTGCCGAGGACAAGGACGTGAAGATTCTGATTGCCCATCCTACGGAGGCCGAGGCAATCAAGCTCTTCGCCAATACCTACCTGGCCGTCCGCGTCAGTTATTTCAACGAGCTGGATACCTACGCCCAGGTCAAGGGCCTGAACACGAAGCAGATCATCGAGGGCGTGTGTATGGACCCGCGCATTGGCGGCCATTACAACAACCCGAGCTTCGGCTACGGCGGCTACTGCCTTCCGAAGGACACCAAGCAGCTGCTGGCCAATTATAAGGACGTCCCCCAGACGATGATCGAGGCCGTCGTGAAGAGCAACGCGGTAAGGAAAGAGTTCATCGCCGACACCATCCTGAAGAGGAAGCCCAAAACCGTGGGCGTATACCGCCTCACGATGAAGAGCAACAGCGACAATTTCCGCGCCTCCGCCATTCAGGATATCATCAAGCATTTGAAAGCCAATTCTGTCAGTATCATCATTTACGAACCGACGCTGGAAGACGGCAGCGAATTCCTCGCCAACAGGGTGGTGAACGACATCTCCAAGTTCAAGGCCCAGAGCGACGTCATCCTGGCCAACCGCTTCGACGACGTACTTGCGGACGTGGAGGACAAGGTGTATACCCGAGACCTTTTCAAGAGAGACTAGTTTTATGCAAAGCGAAACGAGATTTCGCGAATACTTCGGGCGGGATCCGGAAGGGGTGGCTTTCTGCCCCTACCGGATCTGCCCCATCGGAGCCCATTCCGACCATAATCTGGGCAAGATCACCGGCCTGGCCATAGACAAGGGCATCCATCTCGCCTATGCCGCCAGGCAGGACGGTGCGGTGGAGATGTCGTCGCTGCAGTTCCCGGAACGGACTCAGTGGCATATCTCGTCGGTTCCGTCCAGGCAGGGCGACTGGGCCGATTACCTGCGCGGCGCCACCTGGGCGCTGGGCAGGAAGTATCCGTTGAATGCCGGCGTGTGCGGTATCATCGAAGGATCCCTGCCCATCGGCGGACTTTCTTCCAGCGCCGCGGTGATCATCGCCTTCCTGCAGGCCCTTTCCCGGGTCAACGGCGTCCGGCTAGGGCAGCAGGAGCTCATAGACATCGCCTACGACGCCGAGTTGAACTATGTGGGCGTCAGTGTGGGCAAACTGGACCAGAGCTGCGAGGTGCTCGGCAGGAAGAACCACCTGCTCTATCTGGACACGAAGGACGGGCGGTACGAACTGATTCCCCAGTCGCCGTCGATGAAACCCTACCGGATCGCCATCTTCTTCTCCGGACTGGAGCACAGCCTGGCCGGGTCGAAATTCAATATGCGGGTGGACGAACTCCGCGCCGGGGTGTATGCCCTCCAGGCTTTCGCCGGGATGGAGTACGGCAAGTTCGGCGAGGCGATGGCCCGCAACGTGCCGAGGGCGGTGTACGACCAGTACAAGGACCGTCTCCCGGCCCCCTGGGCCAGGCGCTGCGAGCACTGGTATACGGAATTCGAACGCGTGGAAAAGGGTGCCGAGGCCTGGCGCCGGGGCGACATCGAGACCTATGGACGGCTCTCGTTCGAATCCGGCTGGAGCAGCATCCACAACTGGGAGTCGGGCGCGCCCGAACAGATCCGGCTCTACGAGATAATGACGCAGACCGAAGGCATCTACGGCGGCCGTTTCAGCGGCGCGGGCTTCAAGGGCTGCTGTATGGCGCTCATCGACCCCGCTTTCGAGGAAAGTGTCAGCCGCAGTGTGAGCGAAGCCTATCTGAAGAGTTTCCCGCACCTGACGGGCAAGTATGGCGTGTATATCTGCGACAGCGCAGACGGAGTCAGCCTATGAAATGCATCATCCTGGCTGCGGGCTATGCCACCCGCCTGTATCCCCTGACGGAGAACTTCCCCAAGCCGCTGCTTGAGGTGGCGGGCAAGCCGATCCTGGACTGGCTGATCGACGATATGGAGCGTGACGGCCGCGTGGATGAATACATCGTGGTGTCGAACCGGAAATTCTCCTCCATCTTCAGGACCTGGGCGGAGCACAGGGCGGTGACCGTCCTGGACGACGGCACCACCAGCAACGAAGGACGCCTCGGCGCCGTGAAGGACATCCAGTTCGCCATAGAGCACTGCGGTAGCGATGACGACCTTCTGGTGATGGCCGGCGACAACCTGCTGGACTTCAGCCTGTCGGGCTTCATCCAGTATGCAACCGACAGGAAAGCTTCCTGCGTGATGCGATACTACGAGGCGGAAACGGCCCGGCTCAGCCGGAGCGGCGTCATCGAGATAGATGACGATGACCGTATCCTGTCGATGGAAGAGAAACCGGCTGCGCCGAAAACGCATTGGTGCATCCCCGCCTTCTACCATTTCACGGCGGCCGACGCCCGTCGGGTCCCCGAGGCCATCGCCGGCGGCTGCGGCACCGATGCCCCCGGGAGTTTCATCGCCTGGCTTTGCCGCCGGACGAAGATGTACGCCTGGGAAATGCCCGGCCACCGGTACGACATCGGTACCCTGGCGGGGTACGAAGAAAACAAGAAAACCTACAGACCCTTATGAAGATAGCCGTTGCCGGCACAGGATATGTCGGCCTTAGCATAGCGACGTTGCTGGCCCAGCGCAACAAGGTCACGGCGGTGGACGTGATTCCGGAGAAGGTGGACCTGATTAACCGGCGCCTGAGTCCCATCAAGGACGAGGTGATTGAAGAATACCTGGCCACGAAGGACCTGGACTTGACCGCGACCCTCGACGGCGCCGCGGCGTACCGGGACGCCGAGTTCGTGGTAATTGCCGCTCCGACCAATTACGACCCGCAGAAGAATTTCTTCGACACCTCCCACGTGGAGGAAGTGATAGACCTCGTGCTTTCGGTCAATCCCGACGCGACGATGGTCATCAAATCCACCATCCCGGTGGGCTACTCGCGCAGCCTCTATGTGCGGTATGCCGCCAGGGGGGTGAAGAAGTTCAACCTGCTTTTCTCCCCGGAGTTCCTCCGCGAGAGCAAGGCGCTTTACGACAATCTCTATCCCAGCCGTATCATCGTGGGCGTCCCCAAGATGATGCCCGGCTTCGAACAGGAGAACGAGGCCATCCGGAAGCTGGTCAGCAACGACCTGCAGGAACGTGCCCATACTTTCGCCCGCCTGCTTCAGGAAGGGGCTCTCAAGGAGGACATCCCGACGCTGTTTATGGGGATGAAGGAGGCCGAGGCCGTGAAACTCTTCGCCAACACCTACCTGGCCCTGCGCGTGAGCTATTTCAACGAACTCGACACCTACGCCGAGGTCAAGGGCCTCGACACGCGCAACATCATCGACGGCATCTGTCTGGACCCCCGCATCGGGGCGCATTACAACAACCCGTCTTTCGGCTACGGCGGATACTGCCTCCCGAAGGACACCAAACAGCTGCTGGCCAACTATGAAGACGTGCCCGAGAACCTCATCCAGGCCATCGTCGAGAGCAACCGCACGCGCAAGGACTACATCGCCGACCGCGTGCTGCAGAAGGCCGGCTACTATACCGCCTCCAGCGCCTACGACACGAGGAAGGAACACGACGTGGTCATCGGCGTGTACCGGCTCACGATGAAGAGCAATTCCGACAACTTCCGCCAGAGCGCCATCCAGGGCATTATGAAACGTATCAAGGCCAAAGGGGCCAGGGTAATCGTTTATGAACCGACGCTGGAAGATGGAGCCACCTTCTTCGGCTCCGAGGTCGTCAATGACCTCGCCGCCTTCAAGGCCCGCAGCCAGGCCATCATCGCCAACCGTTTCGATGCCGACCTGGAGGATGTGGGCGACAAGGTTTATACAAGAGACATTTTCAAACGCGATTAGAGAATATGAAAGGGATCGTTCTCGCCGGAGGTTCTGGCACACGGCTGTATCCGATAACGAAGGGCGTCAGCAAGCAGTTGCTTCCCATTTATGACAAGCCGATGGTCTATTACCCGATCAGCGTGCTGATGTTGGCGGGGATCCGGGATATCCTCATCATATCCACGCCTCAGGACCTGCCGGGTTTCCAGCGCTTGCTAGGCGACGGCTCCGACTATGGTGTGCGTTTCGAATATGCCGAGCAGCCCAGTCCGGACGGCCTTGCGCAAGCGTTCATCATTGGTGAAGAATTCATTGGTGATGACTGCGCTTGCCTGGTATTGGGGGACAACATTTTCTATGGAAACGGGTTGACTTCTTTACTGAAAGAGTCAGTTCGAGCTGCTGAAGAAGACAATAGGGCAACAGTCTTCGGATACTGGGTGGATGATCCGGAACGCTATGGAGTCGCCGAAATAGATGAGAAAGGAAACTGTGTAAGTCTCGAAGAGAAACCGAAAAATCCAAAGAGTAATTATGCCGTGGTGGGGCTCTATTTTTACCCCAACAAGGTCGTTGATGTCGCGAAGCATATCAAACCCTCTGCTCGGGGAGAATTGGAAATTACGACAGTAAATCAAGAGTTCCTCAAGAAAGGCGAATTAAAGGTCCAGACTTTCGGTCGTGGCTTCGCCTGGCTGGATACCGGCACGCATGATTCCCTCGCGGATGCCTCCATATTTGTGGAAGTCATCGAAAAGCGACAGGGGCTCAAGATCGCTTGCCTTGAAGGGATTTCTTATCGTCGGGGTTGGATTAGTGAAGAAAAGATGCGCGAGTTGGCACAACCGATGCTAAAGAATCAGTACGGGCAGTATTTACTGAAGGTTATCGAAGACGAAAAACGGAAATGATTGTCAGGCAGACCGCTTTTGAAGGCGTCTTGATTGTTGAACCTCGCGTTTTCAGCGATGCACGGGGATACTTTTTCGAAAGTTTCTCCCAGCGGGACTTTGATGAACAGGTCGTGCCGTTGCTGGGCCATTCTGTCGACTTCGTTCAGGACAACGAATCCAAATCCTACTATGGCGTTGTCCGTGGGCTCCATTTCCAGCGTCCTCCGTTTGCCCAGCGAAAACTTGTCCGCTGCGTGCAGGGGAGGGTGCTCGACGTGGTTGTGGATATCCGTCCGGGCTCTCCCACATATGGTCAGCACGAGAGTATCGAGATCAGTGCGGATAACAAACGACAAGTTTTTATTGACCGTGGTTTCGCGCACGGTTTTGCCGTGCTCAGTGAGATGGCAGTCTTCCAATACAAATGTGACGAGTTCTACCATCCGGAGGCTGACAGCGGCATTCAGTTGATGGATCCTGCTTTGGGTATCGACTGGTGTATCCCTGCAGGTAAGATGATTCTTAGCGACAAAGACCATCGCCATCCCTGCCTGGCTGATATAGATTTTCCTTTTGAGTTATGAAGGTTTTAGTGACAGGTGCTAATGGTCAGTTGGGGATGTCGCTCCGTAAACGGGTCCAGAATAATAACTGGATCTTCTCGGATGTCGTCGAGGCCCTCGGTGTGGAAACTGAGATGTTGGACATTACGGACATCGAGGCCATTCGCACCACCGTCGCGAAAGAGAAAGTAGATTCCATTGTCAACTGTGCCGCCTATACTAACGTGGACGCAGCTGAGGACAACTATGAACTTGCGGAAATTCTTAACGCCAAGGCAGTCGAGAACTTGGCTATCGCGATGAAGGAGGTTAATGGCTTACTGATTCACATCAGCACGGACTATGTGTTTGGCGGCGAGCTTTGGAATACTCCGTATCGAGAAGACCATAAACCTTCGCCAACCGGCGTCTACGGACTGACCAAACTTCACGGCGAACAGGCCATTGAAAGAGTCGGATGCAAGCACGTGATTCTCCGTACCGCCTGGCTTTATAGCGAATTTGGTAAGAATTTCGTCAAGACGATGCTGAAACTGACGGCCGAGAAGCCGACCTTGAAGGTCGTCTTTGACCAGGTGGGTACTCCGACTTATGCCGGTGATCTAGCGGAAGCCATTGTCAAGATATTGGATGTATTTGACCATTCCGTCCGGTGTGGTCAACGTCATTCCGGGCTTGACCCGGAATCTCTTACCGGCATCTACCATTTCTCCAACGAAGGTGTCTGCTCCTGGTACGACTTTGCCAAGATGATTGCCGAATATGCTGGCCACACCACCTGCGACATCCATCCCTGCCACAGCGACGAATTCCCTTCCAAGGTCCGTCGACCGGCCTATTCTGTGCTGGATAAGACCAAGGTCAAGGAAACCTTCGGACTGTGGATACCATATTGGACGGAGTCGTTAAGAAGGTGTATAGCTGTACTGTAGAATATGGATAGAATCGCTATTATCGGAGCTGGGGATCTGGGGCGGCAGATAGCGTATTATGCCCGCCGGAACGGGCTGGAAGTGGTTGGCTTTTATGATGATTATTATGGGAGGGCATTGATAGAAGGTTGCCCGGTATTGGGCCCGGTCTCTCAAATTGAGGAGGATTTCAGATTCGGTAATGCAAGGTGGTCAGCACTTGTTTGCGGGATAGGTTATAAGCATTTTGCTGAAAGGGCGAGATTATTCGAATACTTTTTTGCGGAAAAGGGTATACCATTTGCGACGATTATTGATAAATCGTGTCTGGTGGACCCGACGGCGATCATTGGGGCAGGATGCGTGCTCTTCCCGGCATCGATTGTCGATAAAGGTGTTGTTTTGGGGAACAATGTGTTAATGAACGTTGGAGCAACTATAGCGCACGATAGCAGGGTCAAGTCACATTCATTCCTTTCTCCCCGCGTTGCCATTGCCGGTTTCTCCGAGATTGGCGAGAGATGTATGTGTGGAATTAACTCAACGGTGATAGACAATATCATTGTTGGTGATGATATCCGTCTTGGGGCCGGAACCGTGGTCATTGATAGCTTAGATGAAGCGGGACTGTATGTTGGTGTTCCTGCAAAATTAAAAAAGAGATAGAATGAATGTTTTAGTGTTGGGAGCCGGGGGTAATGTCAGTCAGGGTATTATCACTGCGTTGAAATTGTCAGGTTTTCCATGTAGAATCATTGGTGCATGTGTCAGTTTTGATTCATTAGGCCTGTATTTTTGCGATGCTGCTTATATCTCGCCCTATGCAAATGATGCCGGATTTGTGGAATGGGTAATTAACTTGTGCAACAAAGAACAAGTTGATATTGTGATGACCGGAGTGGAAGAGAATATCCTTGTCTTGGAAAGAGAGAGAAGGAAATTCGAGACTGGAACAAAAGCAAAGTTTGTCTCCTGTGACGAAAAGCAGTTGTCAATAGGAGCAAATAAACTTTTGACGGCACGGTGGCTTGAGCAGAATGGATGTCATTTCCCCTTATCTGCAGGCATTAATGATGAAGATGAACTGCGGCGTATGATTCTGAAAGTGGGATTCCCTTTGATTGCGAAACCTAATTCTGGTAAAGGGTCGCACGGAATTGTACTTGCTCATTCGATGGCGGATCTGACCCCATTGATGGGAAAGGATTATTGCGTTCAAGAGTATTTGGGAACGGAATCAGAAGAATATACCATTGGATGCTATGCCGATCATACAGGCAAGATGTGTGAGATGATAATACTGCACCGAGAACTGAAACACGGAACGACTTTTATGGCTGAGGTGGTAGAGAATGATGATATTCGGAAAGAATGTATGAAAATATGTTCTGCTTTCAAACCTAAAGGGCCACTTAACATTCAATTGCGCTTACATAACGGAAAGCCGGTTTGTTTTGAACTGAATGTCCGTTTTTCGGGAACGACGCCGATTCGGGCCAGGTTTGGCTATAATGACGTAGCGGCGATGATTGAGGAATATGTTAATGGAGGGGATCCGGAAAAATATCTTCTTCCTCTTTGTCAAGGTAAGGTTTATCGGTACTATAATGAGGCCTACATTGATGAGGCGATGCAAGAGGTACTGAAATCAAATAAGGAGGTTCAGGATTGCCATAGGTTTTATAGTTTTGTCGAAGGGAAATGAAAACCATATTGATCACGGGCGTTAATGGCGTTATTGGAGAGGCTGTTGCAAAACGCCTTGCAGAGAAGGCCGTTGTCTTTGGCGTATCGATAGAGGAGAAGAATATGACGGGGCTTCCCATCAGGTATGTTCAGTGCGATATTTCAGATCCGGAGATGGCCAGGCTTCTCCCTGAGAAGGTTGACGTGATTATTCATTGTGCTGCAGTTATCAGCTATGCTCCTTTTTCGTCAGTTTTACTTGATGTCAATTGTAAGGGCCTTCAAAATATCGCGGAATATGCCAATGCGTCTGGTTGCCGCCAATTTGTATTCTTTTCCAGTATCCCTATTATTGGCCGACCAAAATACCTTCCAATCGATGAGGCACACCCAATCAATCCCCCGACTGTTTATCATTTGACGAAGGCTTTTGGGGAGAGTTTCCTTTCAATCGCCTTAAAGAAAGAGTGTTGTCTTTGTGTGTTTAGGATTCCTTCCCCGATTGGGCCGCGAACCCCACATGGCAAAATTGTCCCTACACTGATAAACAATGCTCTGGAAGGAAAGGATATCGTTCTGCTGGGAAGAGGAGGCCGGGTGCAGAATTATATTGATATTGATGATATAGCTGAAGCGGTCGCTTTGGTACTGGAAAAGCCTGTGGCCGGTCTTTTCAATATTGCTTCCGGAAAGTCATACTCGAATCTGGTACTTGCCCGCAAATGTATAGATTTATTTGATTCTCAATCCAGGATAATCTTTTCCGGAGAGGATCCTGATGAGAATGTTATGTGGGAAATCTCAACCGCGAAGGCGAAAGAAGCATTTGGTTTTTCGGCGAAAACAACTTTGGAAGAATCTTTGTTGCGGATGGCAGAGTATTATCAAAGGTAATGCGTATTCTTTTCATCAGTGATATTCATGGTAATTTGCCGGCATTGATGTCTCTGGAAGAAGAGATAGCCAGTGCGCCCCGGGTGATTTGTCTCGGGGATATTACCGGGTATCATTGTTACGTGAATGAAGTTATCGATTTCCTTCGTTCCCGTTCTGTGATATGTATTCAAGGGAATCACGACCGATATGTCATTGAAGGTCTGGAGTGCCAGACGAAAATAATCAATGATTCAGTTCGGTTCGGGATAGAGCAGGCTAAAAAGCTGATTACTGCAGACAATCTAATTTGGTTATCGGGATTGCCGACATCGGTAAGTTTCAAAGATGGCTCTTGTTCTTTCCTGTGTTGTCACGGAAGTCCATGGAGTGTCACGGACCAGTATGTTTATCAGGACAGTGAATTGTTCGATAGGATGGGCGAATTCGCATACGATGTCATTGCCATGGGACACACCCACCGGGCGTTTGTCATACACCGTGGAGAAAGGGTATTTATGAATCCTGGGTCTGTAGGACAGGCGAGAGATTACGAAGGGGAAGCTTGTGCAATATGGCTGGACACGGATAGCTTGAATGTTGATTTTATCCGACGGCCCTATGATTTTCGCAAGACAATACGGCACTCACTTATGTGTGGTGCCGGAAACTGGATATATAAGCATTTTAAAACAAAAATGGCAGATGATACCTTTTAATAAACCTTTTTTGACGGGTAAAGAAGCTCATTATATGTATCAGGCTGTTCAGTCTGGTAAGATTTCAGGGAATGGCGTATTTACAAAAAAATGTCAACAATTCTTCGAGGAGAAATATGGCTTTAAAAAAACCTTGCTAACTACGAGCTGCACAGATGCGCTGGAGATGTGTGCCATTTTATGCAACGTCGGGCCGGATGATGAAGTCATTGTTCCCAGTTATACCTTCGTGTCATCTGCTCTTGCGTTTGTGCGCCAAGGTGCCAAAATCATTTTTGCCGATAGCTATGCAGAGCAGCCGAATATTGATCCAGATAAACTGGAAGAATTGATAACCCCAAAGACCAAAGTAATCGTTCCTGTTCATTATGCCGGTGTGGCCTGTGATATGGACAGGATTATGGACATTGCGAACAAGCATAACATCTTGGTTGTCGAGGATGCTGCTCAGGCGATAGACTCGTATTATAAAGGGCGCCCTCTAGGCAGTATAGGCCATCTTGCGGCATTTTCCTTCCACGAGACGAAGAATGTCATTGCCGGAGAAGGAGGTTTACTCGCTGTCAATGACGAGCGCTTTATCCGACGCGCAGAGATTATATGGGAGAAAGGGACCAATCGTGCGGAGTTTTTTCGGGGAGAGGTGAATAAATATGGCTGGGTTGATACCGGATCATCGTTCCTTCCTTCGGAAATTTTGGCTGCTTTTCTTTGGGCTCAGTTGGAGAATCTGGATTTGATCCAGACGAAGCGGAAAGCCTTGTGGGAAGAGTATTATCGTCTGCTTAAACCGTTGGCGGATTCCGGTCGGTTCAGGCTTCCTGTCATTCCTGACTATGCGACGAAAAACGGGCATATGTTTTATCTGGTATGCAACAACCTTGAAGAGCGGACGGCTTTGATTGCGAAGTTGAAGGAAAAGGGGATAGGTGCCGTATTCCATTATTTAAGTCTGCATTCCAGTCCGTATTATCTGGATAAACATGATGGACGCAGCCTGCCGAATTGTGACCGGTTTGCCGATTGCCTGGTGCGGTTGCCGATGTACTATGAATTGGGTTTGGATGATGTGTCGTTTATCTCTCAAGTTTTGTACCAATAGATGAATCGACTCATACTTATGGAGCCAGACCGGGATTCGCGTCCTTGCATCATCCACTTGTTTGAAGATCAAAAAGTAGTGGAGAGGGTCCTAAGTAATTTTGAAACAGCGTTTCCAAGTATTAAGCAGAAGGCGATAGTTGTTCTGAATGATGTTGGTCAAGAGAGATATATTATTAATAAAAAGCGGTTTGTTTTTATAGAGCATGGACAGTTAAAGCCACTCCTGAAAGAGTTGGATCCTAAAAATACGCTTCTCATTCTTATCCATTATCTTACATCGAATAAAGTATCTGCGTTATCTTTTGTTCCTGCTGGGATTAAAGTTGGTTGGACTATTTATGGCGGGGATTTGTATAACCGATATTTAAGGTTCTTGGGGTATGATGTCTTTTATGACAAAAAAAATATACAAGATTCTTTGTTATTGTTTTTAAGACAGAGCTTTCTCAGACCTATAAAATACGTGTTGAAGCGGAGGGAATTATCGCGGGTGTTAAAAAGAATAAGTATGACATGTGCAATAGAGACCGATGTATACTTGCTCCATAAGGTTTTCCCCAAAATACATATTGTTAATCACGAGTTTTATGCATATTCTCTCGAAGATACGGTCGGTTCGCTAATTAATAGCGGTTTTGAAAACAAGGGTTCAATAATGGTAGGGAATTCGGCATCTTGTTCAAACAACCATTTATATGTTCTTCATTATTTGGAGAATCTTGTGAATCCGAAGAATAAAGTCTTTCTCCAATTGGCATATAGCGGGAATCCCGATTATCGTAATAGAGTAAAGAAGGAGTATAGCGAGAGATTAACATGTTCGATTTCTTTCATTGAGAATTTTGTTCCTCTAGAAGAGTATAATGCATTTATTAAAACGGTTTCTTTTTTCTTCTTTGGCCATTGGCGTCAAGAGGCGCTAGGAAACTTGATCGTTGCTTTTTACATAGGTGGTAAAGTGTTCCTGTCAAATAGGAATCCTCTGTTGGCGTATTTTCGAGATAAAGGAATAAAGGTATTTGAAATTGAGACGGTTGATGAGTCTTCTCTGCGTGAATTGACGGTTGAGGAGAAACAATGGAATCGTGATATTATTTATGGACTTTATAATAAGTCTCGGGCATTGGATGTTTTGAGGAACGGAATTGGATCTGAATTGGTTTATTAAAAATGGGGCTTGCAGGAAAGACAACATCAGGAATTGTGTGGACCACAGTTTCGGCCATTGTACGCAGCGTCGTTGGACTTTTACAAGTTTCAATTTTGACGCGTTTGTTAACCAAAGCGGACTTCGGGATAGTCGCGATTGCAAATATTTTCATTGGTTTTACCCATATCTTTTTGGATCTTGGACTTTCAAGTGGTATCCTTCACAAGCAGGGTATTACGTCTCGTGAGTACAGCTCTTTGTTCTGGCTTAATGTGATGATGGGGGCTTTATTAACCGCAATTCTTTGTGCCATAACCCCTCTAGTAGCCAGGGCATATAATGAACCCTCCTTGATTCGTATTTTGAGTTTGCTTAGTCTTACAATCTTTTTTTACTCATTTGGAAGCCAACATCGAACAGTGCAGCAGAAACAGATGCAGTTTAGGACGATGGCTTTAATAGAAATATTTGCTGCCCTGATTACGATTTCTTCAGCCGTCTTTCTTGCACTTAAAGGTTTTGGAGTCTATAGTTTGGTTTACTCCACTATGATTAACGCGTTTGTTACAAACATCGTTTATTTTATAGTGGGTATCACTCGAGATCATAATATCCGTTTCCATTTTTCTTTTCGGGAGACAGTTCCATTCTTGAAAATCGGTGTATTTTCTATTGGTACTCAAGTGCTGGATTACTTCTCCCGGGAGATAGATGTGATAATTATCAGTGCTACATTGGGTAAGGATAAACTTGGTGTATATTCCCTTTGTAAGAAGATAGTAACCTCTCTTTATTCGTTAATTAATCCCATTATAACCAGAATACTCACACCTTCTTTGGCAATAATACAAAAAAACGTAGAAAAGGTCAGAAGTGTTTATTATTCCATTGTTGAGTCATTGGCTCTGGTGAATTTTCCTATTTATTTCCTGGTTGCTATTTTTTCATACGCAATTCTGTTCTATCTATATGGCGACCAGTATATCGATGAAAGTGTTACCTTATCATTATTGGCTGTTTATTATGGTTATCTTTCAACAGGCAATCCGGTTGGAAGCCTTCAAATCGCCATGGGACGCACAGATTCGGGTTTTTACTGGACCATTTGCAGGATAATCTTATTTGCTGCTGCGGTGTGGATAGGTTCTTTCTATCAAATAGAAGGAATTGTCGTTTGTTTGTTTGTAATCAGTTTGTTGTCATCCCCGCTTGCCTGGCAGATTACTATAAGACCATTGATTGGCGGTCATTTTCTTCCTTTTTTTAAACTATCAGTAAAACCTCTCTTTGTTATTTCTGTGATTGCTTGTCCGTTTTATTTGTTCTTCAAAAGGATTAATTCAATACCGATTGTATTTCTTTTGAGTTTCCTTTTCTTAAGTTGTTGTTTTGTACTTTTTATGGTATTGTTCAAGGAGAATAGATTCGTACAGATGCTAAAATCGAGATTGTTGACATTGCGGACTGAAAAGAACCATGTGCCTCGTCAATAAGGTGGAGAATGCTAAATGTTGCGCAAGCTGCGGGTTTTCTAATTAAAGGAATAGGAGATTGTTTTTATGAAGGGCGTGAGCATAAAGTATAGTCTAAAAGTTTTAAGCACATACAGAACAGAATTAATGGGGCTCGCGACCCTGTTGATAATCATTTGTCATGCTCCTGCAAATGGTGTTGCCATGCCGGCGCTACTGGATAAGATACTTAGATGGGGTGGAATAGGGGTTGATATCTTTTTATTCTGTTCTGGGCTTGGAATGTATTTCTCAATACGGAAGAACAATAATTGGAAACGGTGGTATATACATAGATATCTAACATTATTTGTCCCTTTCCTTTTGTTTGCCATTCCGTATTATTTGTTCCGTATGGCTATTGATGGCGATGATATATGGCATTTTCTTGGCAATATCTCCACATTAAGTTTTTGGACAAGGCATGAAGGTGCTTGGTTTGTGGCGATGTTGCTACCATTGTATCTGGTAACTCCATTTATTGCAAGATTAATAGATTGGAAAGGCCCTAGGATTATTCCCACTATAGTGCTTTGTGCCTTTTTCCTTTGGAGATCATGCCAACCTACGTCCAATGAAATAATTAACAATATACAAATGTGTGAAGCACATCTTCCCCCCTTTTTCGTTGGTTATTGGATCGGGAAGTATGTTTATGAATCCTACGAGATAGAATGGAGGTGGATTATAGAAGGACTTGTTATTTCTTTCATCCTTTTTCTATGTCTTGGTTTTCTGCATTTCCCGAAATATTGGTTGTTGGTTGCCCCAGGATCGATGGCTCTTTGTATCATTTTTTATCTGAATCCTAAAAGTCTCTTTAATTATGTTGCTTTTTTCTTGGGGACAATTTCGCTGGAATCATATTTAACCAATATCTTTATTCCGGTTGTTCTGAGAAAAATCGGGTACCTTGATTTAATGGGTGGATTTGATAAGGGATTGTACTTGTTCTATTTTATAGTAGTTGTGCTTGGCCTTTTATTGGCGTATTGGGGCCATCAATTAAGTTCGTACATTTTGAATAGATGGAAGTAGTTCAGGTAGCTTCTTTCAGGTTTTTGTAAAATATTGTATGGCTATTTGTTGAATTCTGAAAACGTCTTTTTGTCAATAATGATTAATTATTCTTTTATAATTCCGCATTATAATATTCCTGATCTATTAGGAAGGTGTATTAGGTCAATCCCTTCTCGTGAGGATATTCAGATAATAGTTGTGGATGATAATAGTCCCGGTCAGGAGATGTATTTGTCAACCATCCCAGAACTCCGTCGAAAAGAAGTGGAGTATTATGCTTCAAAAGAAGGGAAGGGGGCTGGGTATGCTAGGAATATTGGCTTGAGTTATGCCGTTGGAAAGTGGTTGATCTTTGCGGATGCTGACGACTTCTTCGTGGAGAATGTTATGCAAATACTTGATACTTATCGGGAAGACACTAGTGATATTATATACTTTAACATCAAGTCTTGTGAGTGTTATAATACCGATATAATAATCCCTTCAAAAAAAGACAGATTGTTTAAAAAGTATAGTATTTGTGGTGATGAGCGCATTTTTCGTATAGGATCAACCGAACCTTGGGGGAAGATGATCAAAAGAGAACTTATATCTACAAATCGTATTGTATTTCAAGAGACCCGAGCACATAATGATCTGCTTTTTTCTGTAATGTCAGGGACTTTGGCACATAGTATCAAGATAATTGATAAACCGTTTTATTGGTATGTGTATCGGGAAGGCTCATTAGGGCATCAAAAAGGTGCTGAACCCATAGACAAGTTGCGTGATAGAATCATAGCTTGGAAAAGCACACAGGCATTTTTAGATACGGCGGGAATTAAAACTAGTATGTATCTTCCGGCGATACCCTGCATAAGAGTGTTAAAGAAATATCCAGCCCTCTATTCGCAATTGTTTGGTATTTTAAGGGAGACTAATTGTAACAGAGGTCGTGTTTTTTTTGAACTTTTACGTTATCCTTTTCGTAGATATTTATGTAAGAAAGGACTTGGCGTTGATGAACAGTTAGTTTATTAGTACTTTTTAAAACTAAGCTGGGGTATACAAGATTATGTTTTTATGCTTCCAGTTCATCTTATCCCCATTGTATTTCTTGCTGTATCTGTTTTTTGATAATGAAAAGAAGAGTTAAGGAAGGTGAGGCGATCTCTCATTATCAGGCATACCAGCCAATGGACATCGCCATTGGAGATGCTAATAGTGGGCCCATACTCCACCGGTTGCCGCCTACTACAGCAACCCGAGTTGCTAACCAAAAGGGGACTCACCAATGGATATCCTTTTTTCGCTCAGTTTTTCTGTTCCTTTTCCTTTATTTCTTTTTTTTTGATCCGGACTTTTCTTTTATCAAATGGATATCAAGTGCGTATTTATTATATTTCTTTGCCTTTTTGTATTTCCTTCTTCATTCAAAAGAGCTAATCAAAATTGCTTCCCGCTTTCAAAGAGAGCTTCTGGTCCTTTTGTCAATCTTCGTTTATTCTATTTTTAGGACTATCATTGGGGGTGAAGCGGGCTATGTGTTTGTGCATTTTCGAATGTTGTTGGATATCTTTGTTCTTCCTATTTGTTTTGTTTACTTGTGTCATTCATGGAAAATAACATCTAAGTGCGCGATTCGTTGGTTTTTAGTCGTGGGATCTGTTGCTGCGATTCTTTCGTGCCTTTGTTTTTTGATCCCCTCATTTAATATATATGTCCGCTACACATTACTAGCATTTGAAGAAGATTCCTATCTTTTGACTAATCTTAATCGAGGTTTTGGTATTGCTAGTACTTTAACCAGTGCATATGCTAGCGCTCTTTCTGTTATTACATGTTTTGGCTTAGTTTATAGTGCAAATAATAAATGGTTCTTCTTGATGGTTCCATTTATGATTGTGGCAATGATGGTTTGTGCCAGGACATCATTTGTTCTCTTGATATTCGGGGTATTCGTTTATTTATTGGCACATGGCAATCGAGGTTCTCTTTTTATTGTTGCTGCGCTAGTCTTGTTGTTATACATTATTATTTGCATTGCGATTGAAAAAGAAACCGAGATGGGGGTAACGATAGCATGGGCTTTGGATTTTTTTAACCAGTTTTTTTCCGTGTTTGAAACCGGCTCCGTAGAAGGAACTACTGCAGAAAGATTGTTGGCCGAAGACTTGGTATGGCCAAATGGTTTATTTAATTGGATATTTGGTATAGGGAAAAATATTCTTCATAATGATACATCACAGATAAGATCTGACATCGGTTTTACTCGTCAATTGTTTTATGGCGGTATTATTTATCTTTATCTATTAATACAACTAGTAGTCACGATATGTAAACGAAGCCGAAATAGGGTTTTTCGAGGTTTTGTTTTTTTGTTTTTAGTGGCATTTATCATTTTTAACTTTAAAGGTCAGTTCCTTCCAGATACAGCAGGCTTTAGAGTCTTTGTCCTTTTATACTTCATAACTCGATATGGCAATTTAAAGAAGGTAGTCTCAAATGCATATAGATAATGGCACGTTTTTATGTCCTTCATGAAGGATATTCTCCTTGTTCTGCTTCATCGGTACGCCTTTTGGGTTTGTTGAAAGAATTGTCAGCAAGGCAGATTGATACTAATGTAGTTTTTTTTCGAGTAGACGAAAACCACAGTAAAGCACCGGATCTTCCCAAGATTAGTTATAGGTATTATGGAACGAAATTAGCAAAATGCCACTCAAGAGTGAAGAACCTTGCATATCTCTATTGGTATTCATATCGTTTTCGTAAGACCATAATTGAAGGTGATATTGTATATGCGTATGGTTGTGATAGATTAGTAACTCTATTGACAAAGAAAAGAATAAATCTATTTCAAGAAAGAACGGAGCATCCTATGGTGCGCCATTTATTCGGAACAAATGTCCATAAGTATTTAATCGCATGTAAAAAACTATCCGGTCTTTTTGTGATATCTTCATCTTTAAAACAGTATTATGTGAGTAATGGTGTAGATGAAAATAAGATACATACTATTAATATGACAGTTGATCCTTCCCGCTTTATTGGATTGAAAAAAACTGTTATGGTCGATCGATATATAGCATACTGCGGGCAGCCTATGACAGAAAAAGATGGTGTTGATCAATTGATTAGAGCTTTTTCATTAGTTGTACGCGCAATTAAAGGCATCAAGCTTGTTATTATTGGGAAGATGCCATCAGACATTGAGTCATCTTATTTGTTTCAGTTAGGCAGAGAGCTTGGAATAG
Organism: Bacteroidales bacterium; assembly: GCA_017548445.1. Next base: position 52,805 of record JAFYZZ010000083.1, read on the forward strand.
AGAACAATATTCTTTTTACAGGAATTGTTCCATTTAATAACTTACCACAGACGTTAAAGGATTCTTGTCTGTTGGCATTGACTCGCCCCAACAACATTCAGGCGAAATATGGTTTTCCGACAAAATTGGGAGAGTATCTTCTTACAGAGAATCCTGTGGTTGTAACCGCAGTCGGGGATATACCGTTGTTCCTTGAAGATAACAAATCAGCTTATTTGGTTGAGTCTGATGTACCAGAATTAATAGCAGATAAGATCATTTTCGCTTTGTCTCATCAAGAACTATCAAGGGAAATAGGTTTGAGGGGGAAAGAAGTTGCCTTAAAGTCCTTTAATTCACAGATAGAAGCAGAGAAGATTATCAATGTGATTTTTAATAATACATATTAGTATGACAACAAAAGTGGTTCTCAACGTTGGAGTTCTAATATACCTATCATTATTTTGTGGTGTCTCGAAAGGGCAAGACATTGCGCTTTCTCCAAATTCCAGGGTAAATGTAATCTCAGAATGGGATTTGCGGGGCCAGACTCTTGAGATTCCCCAAGGTGTAACCCTATATTTTAAAGAAGGCACGATTAAAAATGGAATCTTAATAGGTAATGGGACACAAATTAAAGGCAGGAATACTGCCATTTTTGAAAATGTTGTGATTCAAGGTGATTGGATTGTCCCTAGGATTACAACAAAGATGTTTGTGGATTTATCTGAAGATAATTCTCTTCGAAATGTTTTTGCCTTAGCTAATCCTGACGTCAAGAATAGAATAGTTATAATAGGGGATTATAACTTTAATTTGACAAGTAATCGGGAAGTTGGCGTTTCTATTCCATCAAACACCAAAGTGTCTCTAAAGGGAAAGTTATTACTGCGGGCGAACTCCTTAATAAGTAATTCTATTGTCTTTATAGGAGGGAAAAACATCGTTTTATCGGGAGGTGGATCAATCGTTGGAGATAGTGAGACTCATTTGGGAACCGAGGGGGAATGGGGAATGGGTCTTGAAGTGTATGCTGGAGATAATGTAATTGTTAGAAATATAGAAATACGCAATTGCTGGGGGGATTGTGTTTATATTGGTCATCAGTCAAAAAATATTTCTCTAATAGAATGCTCATTACGTGGGGGACGACGACAGGGGATCTCCATAACTTCAGCTGATAATGTTTTGATTGATAAATGTGAGATCAAGGATATTCGCGGCACTCATCCTCAGAATGGAATCGCGATAGAACCCAATTCTGGTTTATTTGTGCAGGATATCACAATCTCGAATGTCGTTCTTAATTCTTGTGGCGGATGCGGCATCGCTGTTTATGGAAAGGCAAGTAACGCGCATATCGGTTTGGTTAATATTATAAACTGCCAAATAGGAGAATGTGGTAATGCGTTGGCATTTCGAAGTGCAGATAGGGTCATCTTGAAAGGGTCGAGCATTTCTTCGGGAAAAGAGATACCTATTTTTGTTGAAGATGTCCAGGAAACAATAATAAAGAATAATCATATTTTTACTTTTGCGCTGAAGTGTTTTGAAACGAAGAGAGATTCAGTAGTCTTTGAGAATAATACAGTAATTAAACCCATCATTCCTTCAAGTGACTTATAAAGAGTATAAAGAGTGTAGACTTCTTGATTCAGCACGTTTTAGTGTCGAAAAGAAGCAGCCTTTTTTTTTGAAGAGGGGATTGGCAACATATTCTCTCATAAAAAGATTAAGACAGATTCAATTTTTGCAGGGGAAAAAATACCTTGTACCACTTTATTTCTTATTAAGAATATATTATCATCATTTGTGTCTGAAATATGGTTGTGATATCCCTAGTCATCTTAATGTTTCTGGGGGGTTAAAGATTTTACATAGTTGGGGAGTAGTAATCAATTCAAAAGCAATTATTGGTAAAAATTGCACTATTATTTCTGGAGTTTTGATTGGTTCGAAAGACAATGGTGTCCCTGTCATAGGAGATAATGTTTACATTGGTGCTCATGCTATTATTATAGGCCGAATTCGGGTTGGGAACAACGTTACAATAGGGGCTGGAAGTGTTGTCGTCAAGGACATTCCGGATAATAGTGTTGTCGCGGGTAATCCTGCACGAATTATAAATAAAAGATGAGTGGTATTGCGATTGTCAATATTACGGTGTCGAGGATAAGGATGAAATAATCGAGGCTTATATGACATTTAATTCATTTGTCTTTTGGTTGGCTTTCCCGTGTATCTTTTTGATTCACTGGCTTCTTCCTGATAAAATTTCGATAAGGAAGACAAAAACTGTTGATGAGCGTGTTATACGGCCAAGAAATGTTTTTCTCATTATTGTTAGTTATCTGCTCTATGCCAATTGGAAACCGTCATTTCTGTTTATTCTGGTATTCATAACTCTATCGACCTTTTGGGGAGCGAAATATGTTGCTTCCTTTGATCGAAATCGAAAAAGAGCATTTGTTTGTGTTTGGTCGCTGATTATACTTTCCCCTTTGTTGGTTTTCAAGTATTACAATTTTATAAATGAAAGTGTATGGTCAATTCTTTCATCTCTAGGGGTACGATATGAATTGCATGGTCTCAATTGGGCTATTCCTATTGGGATATCGTTCTATTCATTCCAGGCGTTGGGCTATTTCCTTGATGTCTATTACGGACGAACAACCGTTGAACGATCTTTCATTGATTATGTTTTATTCATTTCTTTCTTTCCGCAGATTTTTTCCGGCCCTATTAGCAAGGCAAAAGAATTGCTGCCTCAAATAAAGCAAGAGAGAAAATTTTATTATCAAGAAGGTGTTCAGGGTCTCAAGTTTATCCTATGGGGTATGTTCTTGAAGTTGGTGCTGGCCGATCGGTTGGGATTATACGTAGATAAGGTCATTTCTGATTATGAAATGTATTCCGGGGGGACTTGCATTCTTGCTGCTGTTTTCTACTCCATACAGATATATGGCGATTTTGCTGGATATTCTTATATGGCTGTCGGTGTTTCTAAGACACTTGGTTTTAACTTGGTTAATAACTTTATGCGTCCATATTTCTCTGTGAGTATTACTGACTTTTGGAGAAGATGGCACATCTCCCTTTCCAGATGGCTCAAAGACTATATCTACATCCCTTTGGGCGGAAGCCGATGTTCAAAATTGAAGAATTTCTGGAATATTTTTATAACTTTTTTGGTCAGCGGAATATGGCATGGTGCGAATTGGACTTATATTGTTTGGGGAATCATCCACGGCGTTGCCCAGATTATTGAGAAAGCTTTAGGATTGAATAAGGTAGAATCTAAAGGAGTTATTCGACTGATTCGAATTGTAGGAACCTTTATTGTGGTCACATCAGCGTGGGTTTTCTTCCGTATGCCAACGATTGGAGATGCATTTCATTTTATTAGGCATTCGTTTTCTGAATTGAGCCTCCCGTCTGTTTTATCTGTCACCAATTTCGCCATTTATTTAATAGCTATTGCTATTGTGGTGTTTAAGGAGACCCGGGAAGAATTCTTTTCGATGAGAGGAAGGTTTTTCAACCTTAAACTCGTTCGATGGATGGAATATGTAGTGGCTTTTTGCTTGATTCTTTTATGCGGAGCCTTAGATAGCGGTTCTTTCATTTACGGCAGTTTCTGATATGAGAAAATTCATTGTTCATATTATATTTTTCTTTCTTCTCGTTTCGATAGTAGATATTGTTGCGGGACAAGTTTTTTGGTACTTGCAGTCTAAAGTAGCGAATGGACGCACTGGCGCAGAGTATCATCTTTGTAAGGAATCTTACGAAGATATTCTTGTAATGGGCTCTTCCCGGGCTTCACATCACTATGTTCCAAGTGTTTTTTCCGATAGTCTGGGTATGAGTTGTTTCATTGCAGGACAAGACGGAAATGGAATCATTCTTCAGTATGGTCGATGGAAGATGATTTCTGAACGCTATTCGCCTAAGTTGATTATCTATGATGTTTCTGTTGATTTTGATTTGCGGGAGAACGATAATTTCCGGTATATTGATAGATTAAAGCCATATTCTCGAGATGTTGCCGTATGGGACTATTTGCGCAAATTATTCCCATTGGAGGGAGTAAAATTATTCTCGCAGTTGTATCGTTACAATTACAAATTTCTCGAAATAGTTTCTGATTGTCGGTTAAAAAATAAGAGTGATCAAAACGGATATATTCCTTTGTTCGGATCGATTCGAGACGAGATTGTTCGACGAGACGTTCCAGCGGAAGCGGCTTCTTTTCCTATTGATTCAGTGAAACTCTCTTTCTTGGTTAAATTAGTTGAAGAAGTTCGAGATCAAGGCGGGAAGATGGTTTTTGTTGTTTCTCCGTATTGGAAATCGATTCGCTATGACTACTCTTCTCTCCAGGCTCTTGCTATGGGATTGGATGTCCCGCTATTCGATTATTCATACACTTCGGGTTTTAGTGATAATCGGGATTTATTTGAGGATTCCTCTCATTTAAATGACTTAGGGGCGACGTTGTTTTCTCAAGATCTTGTCAAAAAAATCAAGGCGTTTCTTGAATGCGGCCTATAATCATTTTTATTCTGGTTTCTTGATGGGAACGTCGTTTCTTATTGTGTTGAGAGTTTTCTCCCTTTTCGGTTATTTTTCTTACTATGTAGAGCTTTAAAATGTATGGCGCGCGGGTTTTTTATGTTTTGAATACCCAACAGCCTTTGTGAAAGTAGTTTTAGGTGATGAAAAATGTAAAATTGTTCGTTTCTTGTTGCACCTTGAATCACGGAGGCGCAGAACGGGTTTTATCCATATTGTCTTCATCTCTTGCAGATTCTTTTGCTCAAGTCAGTTTTTTGATGTGGGTTGATGCGCCTGTTTTTTACCAAATTGATACGAGGGTTCGATTGATTAATATAACAAAACAGGCTGGGTCATCGCGCTTCTTGCCAAGGATGAGGTGGTTTCGACGTTTTATTATTCAAGAACGGCCGAATTTGATACTTTCTTTTCTCGCTCCCTTCAATATGCTGGTCTTGGCTTCTTTACTCGGAATCAGAACCAAAGTGATCGTGGCGGAACGGAATGACCCTCATTTTTTGAGAGGTGGTCGATTGATGGAAAAGGCCCGCGATGCATTATATGGAAGAGCGGAGTGCATACTTGCCCAGACCGATAACATCAAATCGTATTTCAAAGGTAAGTTGAATGAGAAAACGGTTGTAATATATAATCCGGTTTTGATAAACCCCTCGCTAGTGGGAAGTGGTTTGCTCGTGCAAAAACAAAAACGGATTGTTTCCGTGGCAAGGTTGGAAAAACAGAAGAGGCACGATGTGCTCATTCGAGCATTTGCGCGTTTTTATTTACGACATCAGGATTATTCTTTGACTATTTATGGAGACGGACCTTTACGCGAGAATCTGGCGGCCTTGGTCCACTCTTTGGGAATGGAAGGAAAAGTGTCCCTCCCCGGCGTGAGTAAGACTGTTATGGAAGAAATCCGGGATGCCGAATTATTTGTACTGGCCTCAACTCACGAGGGGATGTCTAATGCTATGCTTGAAGCTATGTGTATAGGCCTTCCTTGTTTGTGTACAAGAGTATCGGGGGCTGTCGACTTAATAGAAGACGGGAAGAATGGTATGCTCGTTGACGTGAATGATGAAAATGGTTTGGTGGAGAAAATGACTTTTATTATCGAACACCCGGAGATAAGGCAGACCATAGGATTAGAGGCGGTTAAAGTATATGAAAAACTTAGAGCGGATATAATCTCGAAACAGTGGATAGATGTCCTTGATTCATTCATTGATGTTTAAGTTTCTCTTCAAAATAGTTCTCGCTATGCATATTAAATAGTTAATTAATCTGTTATTGTTAAACGAATCTATTCTTTTTTATGATATACAAACAGTTATTATTCCCAACCGAATCGGTTTTCCTTGTTACAGGCGGAGCTGGTTTCATCGGTTCCAACTTATGTGAAGCGTTATTGAAACTAGGTCACAAGGTTCGTTGTCTTGATGATCTGAGTACTGGCAAGCAGGCTAATGTGGACCTTTTCATAGGCAGCCCAAACTATAAATTCATCAAAGGGGACATCAAAGACCAGGAAGTTTGTATAAAGGCTAGTAAAGGAGTTGACTATATCTTGCACCAGGCGGCGTGGGGTAGTGTCCCGCGCTCGATCGAGATGCCGCTTTTCTACTGCGCCAACAATATCCAAGGCACCGTGAATATGATGGAAGCAGCGCGGCAGAACAAAGTGAAGACCTTCGTGTATGCCTCTTCCAGTTCCGTCTACGGCGACGAAGAGCACCTCCCCAAGAAGGAAGGCATCGAAGGCAACCTGCTCAGCCCATACGCCTTAACCAAACGGGCTGATGAAGAATGGGCAAAGCAATATTCAAAGCATTACGGCCTGAAAACAATCGGCCTAAGATATTTCAACGTCTTCGGCTGCCGCCAGGATCCGTATGGGGCATATGCCGCCGTCATCCCCAAGTTCATCAAGCAGCTACTGAACGACGAACGCCCGACCATCAACGGCGACGGCCGGCAGAGCCGCGACTTCACTTACATCGAGAATGTGATCGAAGCCAACCTCAAAGCCTGCTTGGCCCCCGACGAGGCCAGTGGCGAGGCTTTCAACATAGCCTACGGTGGCCGCGAGTACCTGATCGACATCTACTATGCCCTCACCAAAGCCCTGGGCAAAGACATCGAACCGTACTTCGGCCCCGACCGCAAAGGCGACATCAAGCACAGCAATGCCGACATCAGCAAGGCGCGGCGACTGCTGGGTTACGACCCGCAGTACGATTTCGAGCGCGGACTGAATGAGGCAATCGAATGGTATAAATCCAATCTATAAACAATTCCCCATCATATGAAAGCAACCAAAATTTGTGTCATTGGCTTAGGCTACGTTGGCCTACCTTTGGCTCGACTGTTCTCCACCAAGTACCCGACCGTCGGTTTTGATATGAACCAAAAGCGCGTGGACGCCCTGATGGCTGGCCACGACGCGACATTAGAAGTGGCGGATGACCTCCTGCATGACGCTATCCATAATCACGGCTTTAAATGCACAACTGTGCTCAACGACATCAGGGACTGTAATTTTTACATCGTTGCGGTCCCTACGCCTGTGGACGCAGACAATAACCCTGACCTTCGGCCCCTTTACGGAGCCAGCACCACCGTGGGTAAGGTCATTAGCAAAGGCGATGTCGTCGTATATGAAAGCACAGTCTATCCTGGAGTCACCGAGGACGAATGCATCCCGGTCGTAGAGAGGGTTTCTGGTCTCAAGATGAACGTTGATTTCTACGGCGGCTATAGCCCAGAGCGCATCAACCCTGGCGACAAACTGCACACCGTCGAAAAAATCAAAAAAGTCACGTCTGGCTCTACCCCCGAGATAGGGAAATACATCAACGAAGTTTACGCCAGCGTTATTACCGCCGGCACCCACCTCGCCCCCTCTATCAAGGTCGCTGAAGCCGCCAAGGTCATTGAGAACTCCCAGCGCGACATCAACATTGCCTTCGTGAACGAACTGAGCAAGATCTTCCACAAAATGGGTATTGATACGCTTGACGTCCTGGAGGCAGCTGGCACGAAGTGGAATTTCCTTCCTTTCCGACCGGGACTCGTGGGCGGCCACTGCATCGGCGTTGACCCTTACTATCTTGCCCAATGCGCCCAGCGCCACGGTTACAATCCGGAGATCATCCTTGCCGGAAGGCGGATGAATGATGGGATGGGGGAGTATGTCGCTACTGAAACCATCAAGTTGATGCTAAAAAAGGGTATCCAGGTTCTTCATTCGGATATTCTCATTCTAGGTTTCACTTTTAAGGAGAATTGCCCGGATGTCCGCAACACTAAAGTTATTGACATATACAGAGCCCTTAAAGAGTACAATCTCAACATTACGGTTTTTGATCCGTGGGCGAATCCTACCATCGTCGAGCACGAGTATGGTATTAAAGTCGTAAATGAGCTTCCTAGTGTGCAATATGATGCAGCCATTGCCGCTGTTGCGCACCAGAAATTTGATGGCCTGGATGTGCTTTCCTTATTGAAAGAAAAGCACGTAATCTTTGATGTCAAATGTACTTTGGACAGAACCTTGATCGATGGTAGATTGTAATAGCATATCAAAAACGGTCCTAGTTCTCACAAATAGCATAGGCGGTCTCTATAGTTTTCGGAAGGAGGTGATGAAGGCCATCCTTGATGCCGGATATGGAGTGACTATATCTTGTCCGGAGATGATGCCTCAGGCTGAATATTTTAAGGAGATAGGGTGTCCGGTTGTTATTCTCGCTTATGATCGAAGAGGTGTGAATCCTTTTGCTGACTTTAAACTGATGTTAGAATACAAAAGGATGATGAGACGGATGGAACCTACCGTTGTGCTTACGTATACGATTAAACCCAATATTTATGGTGGTATAGCCGCCAGGCTCGCTGGTATACCTCAACTGGCAAATATCACCGGACTTGGTGATGCTGTTGAGAATGGGGGCCGGATGCAGAGATTGACAGTTGCTCTTTATAAATTGGGCTTGAGCAAAACGCGCAAAGTTTTTTTTCAGAATGCAAGCAATAGGGAGTTTTGCATCAGTCGTGGGATTGCTTCGCCCAATTCTACCCTCTTGCCTGGATCGGGGGTGAATCTACAGCACCATACCTATCAACCCTTCCCGATTGACGAAGGAATGGTTCGCTTCCTGTTCATTGGACGTTTATTGAAAGACAAAGGGATAGAGGAGTATTTTGAAACGGCAAAGGCAGTTAGGGACAAATATCCTAATACTGAATTCCAGATTCTCGGCATGGTTGAAGGCCCGTATCAACAGAGTTTGGACGAAATGGTTCGCTCTGGATATATCAAGCATTTGGGCTCTACGACAGATGTGAGGCCTTTTATTGGAGCGGTTGAGTGTACTATTATGCCTTCCTATCATGAGGGAATGTCAAACGTTAATTTGGAGAGTGCTGCTAATGGTCGTCCTGTTATTACAACGGACGTGCCGGGATGCCGCGAAACGGTGGATGACGGAGTGACGGGTATTTTAGTGAATGCGCGCGATACACAGTCTCTTATTTCGGGCGTCGAACAGTTCTTGAGCCTGTCTTATGAGCAGAAGAGGCAGATGGGTATCGCGGCTAGAGAGAAAGTGGAACGAGAGTTTGACCGGCAAAAGGTTATTGATGCGTATCTTAATGAGATTAATCTTTTATCTGATGTATAAACATTGTTTTAAAAGGATAATTGATTGGTCCGTTTCTCTGATTGCCTTGTTGCTGATAGGGTGGATTCTTGGCATAATAGCCATTTGGCTTCATTTTGCAAATAAAGGAGCTGGGGCTTTTTTCTTTCAAGAGCGCCCTGGTAAAGATGCCAAGATTTTCAAGGTTATTAAGTTCAAGACGATGACGGACGAGCATGATGCGTATGGTAAATTGTTGCCGGACGAACAGAGGCTGACAAAGGTGGGCCGGTTTATACGAAGCACTAGCATTGACGAACTTCCACAGTTGATCAATGTGCTGAAAGGGGATATGGCTCTCGTTGGTCCCAGACCGCTCCTCCCCCAGTATTTACCGCTCTATAGCTCGGAGCAGATGCGCCGTCATGAGGTTCGTCCGGGGATTACAGGCTGGGCACAGTGCCATGGTCGCAACGCCATCAGTTGGACGGAAAAATTTAAACTGGATGTATGGTATGTGGACCACTGCACTATTTGGACGGATATTCAAGTTGTCTGGTTGACGGTTATCAAAGTGTTGAAACGTGCCGACATTAACGAAGTAGGATATGCTACCATGGAAGCATTCAATGGATTTAATTAACTTATGTATTTATGATAGGCTTTGCGAGAAAAGTGAAAAAGACCCCTATCGGGAAGTTGAATCTATTTTCAGTTGGGCAAGCAGGATTTATCATTAAGAGTAAGAGTGGTAAATTATTAGGGATAGATTTATATCTTTCTGATTTTTCAGAACGGGATGAAGGACATATCGGATTCAAGAGAATGCTCCCAAAGATTTTGGGTACAAAGGAAGTAGTTTTTGATTATCTTATTGCTACGCATGAGCATTCTGACCATTATGATTATGATTCTATGAAAGATCTGATGGAGAATGGTCATACGGAACTATTTGCAAGCGTGGATTGTGAACGGCTTTCGGTCTTATTGGGAATAGATTCAAATAGAGTTAGGTACGTTAAGCCTGGAGACAGTTTTTATAGAGATGGCTTTAGTTTTTTCTTTATCAATTGTGACCATGGTATTGGCGCTCCTGATGCGGTTGGTATTATTGTGGAGGTTGATGGTAAAAGAATTGTCGAAGTTGGCGACACTTGTTTGCGTTTAGATAGGAAAGAAGAATATCTCTCAAGAGGATCCATTGATGTATTAATAGCTCCGATTAATGGGGCTTATGGTAACCTGAATGAGGATGATTGCGCTAAATTGAGCGAACTTTTGAGCCCAAAACTAACAATTCCTTGTCATTATGGTATGTTCGCTTCTCACTTTGGACTTCCTGGTTTATTCATGAAGCATATGAAGTCTTATTGTCCCAATAATGCTTACTTGATTATGACTCAAGGAGAATCAATAGAATTATGACAATACAAAATAAAACATTATGACTAAAGAATTTGACGGCAAGAAATTGCTGATAATGGGAGGAAATCCGGAAACGACTCCGTTAGTGATGTTGGCAAATGAGATGGGTATAAAGACAATCGTAACAAGTGCCCGGTCTACAGATGATGCAAAAAAGTATGCTTGGAAAAGCTTTGATGTCGACGGCATGGATGTGCCGGGCGTTGTGGCATTGGCTAGAGAGCAGCAAGTAGATGGCGTACTTGTTGGAGTCGCGGATATCTTAGTGCCTTCATATTGTAAGGTATGTGATGCACTTGGATTCCCTTGTTATGCTTCTCAACAAGTTGTTGATGTCTTTTCGTTTAAAGATGTTTTTAAGTCAACTTGTGAAAGTTTTGGTATACACGGAATACCTGAGTACTATCTTGATGCGGACCTTAAGAAGAGTGATATGGCGAAGATCCAATATCCCGTAATGGTGAAACCGGTGGATAATGGAGGTGGAGTCGGTATGACTCTTTGTTATAATGAGAAGGAGTTAATACCGGCAGTAAAGAAGGCCCTGGATGCATCAAACAAAAAACGCTTTATTGTTGAACGCTATATGCAGTGCGAGGATGTTGGTATCTATTACACTTTTAAGGATGGTTATTGCAGTGTTTCTTGTGTCTTTGATCGTCATACTTCATCTGAGCAAAAAGGTTTTAGTCGCGTAAACCTTGGCAGTATTTATCCTTCCAAACATTTTGATGATTATTTCAGTCGGATGCATCCTAATGCAGTCAGAATGTTTGAGAGCATTGGCGTGAAGAATGGCGTCTTGTTGATATCGGGTTTCTATGAGGATGGCGAGTTCTATGTGTATGATCCTGGATATCGGCTCCAAGGAGAGGCGCCACATTTGTTAATGAAAGCTATTCATGGATTTGATCAGAGAGAAATGTTGATTCGCTTTGCATTAACTGGTTCAGAAGGTGATATCGACTTGAGAAAAGAAGATGATCCAAAGCTAAGAGGGAAATGGGCAGCTACTCTTTGGTTCTTACTAAAAGCTGGAACTATCAGTAAGATTGAAGGATTGGTGGAGGCTGAAAACGATATTAGGATTGTTGCAAATGTTCAGCGTTTACACGAGGGCGATTGCGTTCATCCAGAATGGGTCGGGACAGAAAGACAAGTACTTACCCGACTTTATGTTGTTTGCGATACGAAAGAGCAACTGGCAGAAGCACTTCAAGAATATCAAGGTAAGGTTAAAGCATATGATGAAAACGGACACAATATGCTTTTGAATGGATTTGATGTTAGAGAAGCACTGAATTATTAGTTTGAGTTATGGCAGAGAAAAAACTTGAAGGAAAGGTTATCGTTATATCTGGTGGCACAAAAGGGGTTGGGCGAGCAGCTGCAGAAGAATTCTCTCGACAGGGTGCTACTGTGGTGATAGGAGGTCGGGACGAAGAGTCTGCTAGGAAGTCAATCAGGCTAATGAAAACATACGGGACCGATGGGCTGTTTGTCCATACGGATGTCGAAAACGTCGAGGACTGTAAGAAACTGTTTGATAACGCTTATGAAGCATTCGGTAGAATTAATGGTTTTTTTAATTATGCTGGAGTAACGTATTTTTCGCCTTTAGACCAATGTGACGAGTGGACATTCAATAAAATAATGAATATTAATTTTAGAGCCGCTTTTTTTTGCGCCCAGCAGGCTATTAAGTATTTCCGACTAAACGGAGAAGAAGGTGGATCAATCGTGTTCACTGGGTCGCCTCATGCCTGGAGTGGAGAAATCGACAGGGCTGCTTATGCTTGTTCGAAAGGAGTGCTGCTTACATTAAGCGAGCATATTGCACATCATTATTCAAAAGAGCATATCAGATCGAATTATTTGACTCTTGGGTGGACTCCTACAGAAGGAGAGGTGGAGCTTCGTAAAAATGCTGGGATGTCAGAAGCGGAACTGCGTAAATATGCGGCTACCTTCATCCCTGCAGGTAGGATGTCCGAAAAATCAGATTATCTCGATGCTTTGGTTTATTTGATGTCAGATGGCTCAAAAATGACCACGGGGAGTAATTTCCGTATTACCGGTGGATTATATATGTAATAATCCGTGTTTAAATCTAATTTAGGAGGTGTAAGTTTTCGGCGGCATATTGTCTTATGTCGCTAAGTAAATACTTTGAATTGTTTTTAGTTTGGCATGGGACTAGTTTTGGGGCGTATACTTTGCTTAATAGTTTGAAAACAGGATTGTTTACGCTGGTATAGGATTATTGTTAAATATATATGTAAAAAGAAATGAGCATATTTGAAGGTAAATCTTTATTGATTACGGGTGGAACGGGTAGTTTTGGAAATGCGGTTTTAAGGCGCTTTTTGGAGAGTGATATTAAAGAGATTCGCATTTTGAGTCGCGATGAAAAGAAGCAGGATGACATGCGTCATTATCTTCAGGCACAGCGTCCCGATGTCTGTAATAAAGTTAAATTCTACATCGGTAATGTCCGCGATAGGGAATCAGTTGACATTGCGATGCGAGGAGTCGATTATGTCTTTAGCGCAGCGGCATTGAAACAAGTCCCGAGTTGCGAATTCTTCCCAATGGAAGCTGTGCGGACCAATGTGGAGGGCACTAACAATGTTTTGCTCTCGGCCATTGACAATGGCGTGAAAAATGTCGTGGTGCTTAGTACTGACAAAGCTGCCTATCCGATAAATGCAATGGGGATTTCCAAGGCGATGATGGAGAAAGTGGCAATTGCTCAGGGGCGTGCGTTGGGCGAAGGCGCAACCACGACCATATGCTGTACCCGTTATGGTAATGTGATGGCCAGTCGTGGCTCTGTGATTCCTCTATGGGTAGAGCAGATGATGCAGGGTAAGCCAATAACTATCACAGACCCGAATATGACACGCTTTATGATGACCCTTGACGATGCGGTTAATCTCGTGGTCTATGCTTTTACCCATGGTCACAATGGTGACCTGTTCGTTCAAAAGGCTCCAGCTGCTACGCTAAGTACTTTAGCCCAGGCGCTAAAGGAGATTTATTCAACAATAGATTCTAAATATGGCGAGACGGAGGTGAAGGTGATAGGAACGCGTCACGGTGAGAAACTTTACGAGACACTGGTGACCCGCGAAGAAATGGCGCGCGCGATTGATATGGGCGATTATTGGCGGATTCCGTGCGATACTCGTGATTTGAATTATGACAAGTTCTTCACGGAAGGTAACGAAGATGTGTCGAAAAATGAGGATTACCATAGCCACAATACCCGGAGGCTCGACGTCGAAGGAATGAGGGAGCTTCTCTTAAAATTGCGCTTTATCCGTGAAGACCTTGGGCTTGAGCCTAGAGCCAAGTCGAGAGAAATCCGAAGTGAGTAAAGATATGAAGATTCTGGTTACCGGCGCCAAAGGTTTTTTTGGCCGCAATCTGTGCTCCCAGTTGAACAACATCAAGAACGGCAAGGCTCGTAACTATGGCGTGACCATAGAAGAAGTCTACGAATATGACATTGATTCCTCGCCGGAAGAGTTGAATGCTGCTTGCGCGCAAGCAGACTTCGTTTTCAACCTCGCAGGCGTCAACCGGCCCAAGGATACTGCGGAGTTTATGTCTGGCAACTTCGGCTTTGCGAGCACCCTGCTCGACACCCTCCGTAAGCACGGCAACCGGTGCCCCTTGATGCTCAGCAGCAGCCAGCAGGCCAGCCTAGCAGGCCGCTTCGGGAACTCCGAGTATGGTCGCAGCAAGAAAGCGGGGGAAGACCTTTTTCTCAAATACGGTGAAGATACGGGTGCTCGCGTGCTGGTTTACCGCTTCCCGAATCTTTTCGGTAAATGGTGCCGCCCCAACTACAACAGCGCCGTTGCAACCTTCTGCAACGCCATCGCTAATGATCTCCCCTACAAGGTCAATGACCCCTCTGTCGAACTCGAACTCCTATACATCGACGACCTTGTTGACGAGATGATTGAAGCTCTTAAGGGAAACGAGCACCGCTGCGACTTCGACGGCCTCGGTGTCTTCCCGATCAAGGACGGCAAATACTGCTATGTTCCCACGACACACCGTGCGACTCTCGGCGAAATCGTGGACCTGCTCCAATCATTCGCTGGCCAACCCAAAACCTTGATGCTTCCGGAGATCCCGTCAGGCAGCTTTGCCAAGAAGTTGTACTCTACCTACTTAAGCTATCTCCCCAAAGAAAAGGTCGCCTTCCCGCTGAAGATGAACGTGGATCCGCGCGGCTCCTTCACCGAACTGCTCAAAACCGCGAGCCACGGCCAGTTCAGCGTAAATGTCTCCAAGCCCGGCATCACCAAAGGCCAGCACTGGCACAACACCAAATGGGAGTTCTTCATCGTAGTCAGCGGACACGCCCTCATCCAGGAACGCAAGATCGGCACGGACGAAGTCCTCAACTTCGAGGTCTCCGGAGACAACATTCAAGCCGTCCATATGCTCCCCGGCTACACCCACAATATCATCAATCTGTCCGACACCGCACCCCTGGTCACGCTGATGTGGGCCAACGAACTCTTTGACCCTAACAAACCTGACACATATTATGAACCAGTTCAAGAATAATGGCAAACTCAAGCTCCTCATCATCGTCGGCACCCGCCCGGAGATTATCCGTTTGGCGGCGGTCATCAACAAATGCAGGAAGTACTTCGACTGCCTGTTGGCACACACCGGGCAGAATTATGATTACAACCTCAACGGAGTTTTCTTCAAGGATCTGAAACTCGCTGCGCCTGATGTCTATCTGGATGCCGTTGGGAAAGACTTGGGGGAGACGATGGGTAATATCATTGCTAAGAGTTACCAGTTGATGGTCGAGGTCAAGCCCGACGCCGTACTGGTCCTGGGTGATACCAACTCCTGTCTGTCCGTCATTGGCGCCAAGCGCCTGCACATCCCCATCTTCCATATGGAGGCAGGTAACCGCTGCAAGGATGAATGCCTGCCCGAGGAAACCAATCGCCGCATCGTCGATATCATCAGTGATGTGAATATGGCTTATTCGGAGCACGCCCGTCGCTATCTCGCTGAATGCGGCCTTCCCAAGGAGCGTACCTATGTGACTGGTAGTCCGATGGCAGAGGTGCTTCGCCTGAACCTTGCCGAGATCGAGGCTTCTGACATCCACGCCCGTCTTGGCCTGGAGAAAGGCAAATACATCCTGCTTTCTGCTCACCGCGAGGAGAATATTGACACGGAGAAGAACTTCTTCTCGCTCTTTAATGGCATTAATGCTATGGCGGAGAAGTATGATCTTCCTATTCTCTATAGTTGCCATCCTAGAAGTCGTAAGCGCTTGGAGGCCAGTGGCTTCCAGCTTGACAGGCGTGTTATCCGGCATGAGCCTTTAGGCTTTCATGACTACAATTGCCTCCAAATGAACGCTTTCGCTGTGGTCTCTGACAGCGGGACCCTGCCAGAAGAAAGCAGTTTCTTCACGAGTATCGGCAAGCCATTCCCGGCTATCTGCATTCGAACCTCAACTGAGCGACCTGAAGCTCTGGATAAGGCTTGTTTCTTTATCGCCGGGATTGACGAAAAGTCTTTGCTTCAAGCAGTGGATACGGCTGTCTCTATGAATGTCGCCGGAGATCATGGAATTCCCGTTCCGGATTATTTAGATGAAATAGTATCCACGAAGGTCATTAAGATTATTCAATCTTATACTGGGATCGTGAATAAGATGGTTTGGAGAAAATAGTATTTACACGGTGCCCCTTTTGAGATTATTACATAAACATCTGTTCACTGTTCTTGTCCTTGCTCTATTTCTTAATGGTTTTGAAAGCAGAGGACAGTTTATGGATGGAGCGTCTGGTTTACTTCTGATGCCCTCTGCGGAGATGAATCAGTCCGGGACTTTAATGATTACAAATAACTTTATGAATGCCCATACGCTTCCGTCAGATACTTGGGGGTATAATTCTTTTGGTTATGGGTTCGATATCACTTTATGGCAGCGATTGGAGGTTTATTATACATGCATTCTTTTAGTCGGAAAGCGTAAGCCGAATCCGACAGAGAGGGATTTGATAATGTTCAATCAAGACCGGCATTTAGGTGTTAAAATGCTCTTGCTGAAAGGGGGAGATTTTGGGGTAGAATGGCTCCCGAAACTAGCGGTTGGAATAAATGATTTTGACAAGGGGATGTTTACGGCTAGGGGTCAAGGTAATGGCTTCTTCACTCGGTTTTACGCTGTTGCCTCAGAATCGTTTCTAACCGTTACTGGCCCTGTCGGTGCTCATCTTGGATATCAATTTAACAATTGGACGTATTATTCTCTAAGCGGCCCAATTGCCGCGATTGATTGGGAACCAGTCTGGCTGCAAAACGAAGATTTGATCTCGACAAAGTTAATAGTTGAATACGATGCACGGACGCTTAATATCGGCGTGGTTGCATCCATCTGGCAAGATCGATTTGAGGCGATGATGGAACTGCAGGCTTTTAGATGGTTTTCCGCAGGAATTAGATATAAATTGGTTTTAAGATAAGTTTAAGTTTAATGATAATGAGCAGGCGTATCTATCTCTGTCTTGCCCATATGAGCGAGGCGGGAATTGAGCAAAAGTATATCCAGGAGGCATTTGATACGAACTGGGTAGTGCCCCTGGGCCCGAACGTGAATGGGTTTGAGGCAGACTTGGAGGCGTTCGTGGGGCAGGATAAGCGAGTCGTGGCCCTTTCGTCCGGCACGGCGGCAGTGCACCTGGGCTTGATCGCGTGTGGCGTAGGGCCGGGCGATGAGGTGCTGGTGCAGTCGTTCACCTTCTGCGCAAGTTCTCACCCGATTACGTACCTCGGCGCGACGCCGGTGTTCGTGGACAGCGAGCGGGACACCTGGAATATGGATCCCGACCTGCTGGAGGAGGCCATCAGGGACCGTATCGCCAAGACGGGCAAGACCCCGAAGGCCATCGTGCCGGTGGCGCTTTACGGGATGCCGTACCGCATCGACAGGATTATGGCCATTGCCGACAAGTTCGGGATTCCGGTGGTCGAGGATGCGGCGGAAGGCTTCGGCTCCCGGTTTAACGGGCAGGTGCTGGGGACCTTCGGCAAGTACGGCGTGCTGTCGTTCAACGGCAACAAGATGATCACGACTTCCGGCGGCGGTGCGCTGATTACGCCGGACGAGGATGCGTGGCGCGAGATTATGATGTACGCGACGCAGTTCCGGGAGAGCTACCCGTACTACCAGCACGAAAGGATTGGTTACAACTACCGGATGTCCAATATTTGCGCGGGCATCGGCCGCGGGCAGATGACGGTGGCGAACGACCACATCGCCCATCACAAGCACGTACAGGCGTTATATGAGGAACTGCTGGCGGGCGTGCCCGGTGTAGCGGTCCATCGCCAGCCTGCCGGTGGGGAGTATGATTCCAACTATTGGCTCTGCACGATCACGCTGGATCCCGCCCTTCGTATAAAGGGTCAGGAGAGTGCATACAAGACTATCGTGAAGGGGGCCGTAGGCGGCGCTGCCGGCGTGATCCACGCGGCTTCCTCTGCCGTGACCGACTGCCAGCCGAACGATAATGTCGAGGCGTTGCGGGTGTTTATGGACGCTGCCGGAGTCGAAGCGCGTCCCGTCTGGAAGCCGATGCACAAGCAGCCGGTGTACCGCGGCGCCCCCGCGTATGTGAACGGCGTGTCCGAGGCGGTGTTTAAGGTTGGGATGTGCTTGCCTGCCGGGCCGTATGTGTCCGGTGATGACGTGCGGTTCATTGTCGAAACCATCAAGGACGCGATTGTCTAGGTTCCCGTTTTAGTTGCTTATAGACAAATTAACCCCGAAAGTTTCTTGAGCTTTCGGGGTTTGTTGTTTTTCCTTGCGAAAAGCGCTACATTTGTCCGAGAATAAAACCCAGACCGCATTATGTTTTCGCTTATCGACCTCCCCTATACCCCCGATGCGCTGGAGCCCGTGATCAGCGCCAGGACGCTCAGTTTCCATCACGGGAAGCATCTGCAGGGGTATGTGAATAACTTGAACGCGCTGCTGCCGGGGAGCCCGTTCGAGGGCCTGCCGCTGGAGGAGATCGTCCGCCGTGCGGACGGCGCGGTGTTCAACAACGCCGGGCAGATCCTGAACCATAACCTGTATTTCACGCAGTTCCACAAGCCGGCGGAACGGCAGACCCCGCAAGGCCCCCTCGCCGCTCAGATTGAGAAACAGTTCGGCTCCTTCGAAACATTCCAGACAGAGTTCGTCGCCAAGGGAGTGAGCCTCTTCGGGAGCGGTTGGGTATGGCTGTCCACCCGTCCTGATAAAACATTGGAAATCACCCAGGAGTCCGGCGCCGGCAACCCGGTCACGAAGGGCCTGAAGCCCCTGCTGACCTTTGACGTTTGGGAGCACGCCTACTACCTGGACTGGCAAAACCGCCGCCCGGATCATCTCAAGGCCCTCTGGCCCCTGGTCGACTGGGCGGTCGTTGAAAAACGCTACGAAGAATAAAATGCATATCATCCTTCTTTCCGGCGGCTCGGGCAAGCGCCTGTGGCCCTTGTCCAACGAGGTCCGCTCAAAGCAGTTCATCCCCATCTTCAAGCGGGAGGACGGGTCGTACGAGTCGATGGTGCAGCGGGTGTTCCGCCAGCTGAAGGCGGTGGACCCGGACGCGAGCGTTACCATCGCGACCTCGAAGAGCCAGGTGTCTGCCATTCACAACCAGCTGGGCGACGCGGTGGGCGTGAGCATCGAGCCCTGCCGCCGCGACACCTTCCCGGCCATCGCCCTGTCGGCGGTCTATCTGCACGACGTGCAGGGAGTCGGAGAGGATGAGGCGGTGGTGGTCTGCCCGGTGGACCCGTATGTCAACGACGACTACTTCGAGGCGCTGCGGCGCCTGTCCGACCTCGCGCAGGCAGACACGGCGGACCTCTTGCTGATGGGCATCGAACCCACCTACCCGAGCGAGAAATACGGCTACATCATCCCGCGCACCCAGGCGGAAGTCAGCCCGGTGGAGACTTTCAAGGAGAAACCGTCGGAGGCCGTGGCGATGAAGTATATCGAGCAGGGAGCCCTGTGGAACGGGGGTGTGTTCGCCTTCAAACTGAGCTATGTCCTGAAGCGGGCGCACGAACTCATCGATTTCACGGGTTATGAAGACTTGTTCGGTAAGTATGCCACTTTGACGAAGATCAGTTTCGACTATGCGGTGGTGGAGCACGAACGCGACATCGCCGTGATGCGTTTCGCCGGGATGTGGAAGGACCTCGGCACCTGGAACACCCTCACCGAAGCGATGTCCGAGCCCGCGATGGGCAATGCCATCCTGGGCGAGGGCTGCGAGGGGGTGAACATTATCAACGAGCTGAACATTCCCGTGCTGTGTATGGGCCTGAAAGACGTCATTGTGGCGGCGGCGCCGGACGGAATCCTGGTCACGGATAAGGAGGCCTCCGCCCACATCAAGCCTTACGTGGACGGCATCGAGCAGCGGGTTATGTTTGCCCAGAAGTCCTGGGGTAGCTATCAGGTGTTGGACGTGCAGCCGGAAGGAATGACGGTCAAGGTGACCCTGAAGCCGGGGCAGCGGATGAGCTATCACCGGCACGCGGAGCGCGATGAGGTGTGGACGGTGGTATCCGGGGAGGGGGAAACGCTGATCGACGGGATGACACAGATGGTGCGCCCAGGCGACGTGGTCACCATCCTCGCGGGTTGCAAGCACCGTGTTCGGGCGTTGAGCGAGCTGACCATCATCGAGGTGCAGCTTGGGCGCAACATCAGCGTACACGACAAGAAGAAGTTTGCTGAATGAGAACCTTCCTGCTGAAGCCTGCGGGCAAGGACTATATCTGGGGCGGTTCGCGTCTTAAGGAGCATTTCCATAAGGAGATATTCCATACGCCGCTGGCCGAGACCTGGGAGTGCTCCGTACATCCGGACGGTTTTTCGTATGCCGTGACCGGCGAGATGCCCGGCCATTCATTGCCGGAGGTGCTCGCCGCGCATCCGGAATACCTGGGAACTTCGCCTTCCGTACAGGGTGGCGGGCTGCATATCCTCGTGAAACTGATCGACGCGCGGGAGAACCTCTCCGTACAGGTGCATCCGGACGACGCCTATGCATTCGCGAACGAGGGCGGCCAGGAGGGCAAGACGGAAATGTGGTACGTGTTGGAGGCGGAGCCGGGGGCGCAGCTGGTGTTCGGCCTGAACCGGATGATGACGCCGGAAAGCCTTCGTGCCAGCCTGGAGAAGGGGACCGTGGAGTCCTGCCTGCACTGGGTGCCCGTGCGGAAGAACGATGTCTTTTTCATCCCTGCAGGGACCATCCACGCCATCGGCAAGGGGGTACTGGTGGCCGAGATCCAGCAGAGCTCGAACCTGACCTACCGCCTGTATGATTATGGCCGGTTGGGCCGGGACGGACGGCCGCGAGCCCTTCACGTAGACAAGGCGCTCGCCGTGGCCGACCTGAGCGGAGCGCAGAACCCGCGCCAACCGATGCGCGTGCTTCGCTATCGGCGGGGTTTCGCCGAGGAGTCGCTCTGCAAGAGCCCGTTCTTCGAGGTGGACCGCTGCCTGCTGAACGGCGAAGGCGTGGTGTTGGCGCCGCTGCCCGAATCATATCGGGTATTGCTGTGCCTGGAAGGCGCCGGCTGCCTGTATGAGGGGGACGACCCCCTGCATTTCCATAAGGGCGACACGCTGTTCATCCCCGCCACCGCCACGGAACTGGAGATTTCCGGCGGTGCGGAGTTCCTGCTGGTGAGGGGTTGATCCTCAGCCTTTCCGGCGGGGATGGTGCGAGAGGACTTCCGCCTGCCAGGTGGCGGTGTCGATGTGGGTGTAGATTTCCGTGGTAAGGATGGATTCGTGCCCCAGCATTTCCTGGACCACGCGCAGGTCTGCGCCGTTCTCGATCAGGTGCGTGGCGAATGAGTGACGGAAGGTGTGTGGGGAGATGTCTTTGTTCACGCCTGCGAGGAGCGCCTGTTTCCTGACCAGATTGAAGATGGCCACCCGGCTGAGCGGGCGGCCGTTTTTGTTTAGGAAAGCGACGTCGTCGAAGGCGGGCTCCGCGGCTTGCGGACGCGCATCAAGATAGTTCGCGAAGGCCTCTGCCGCCATTTCGCCCAATGGGACGAGACGCTCCTTGTTGCCTTTTCCCACCACGCGCACGAAGCCTTCTTTCCGGTAGACGTGTGAGATCAGCAGCCCGCAGGCTTCCGACACGCGCAGCCCGCAGCCGTAGAGGATCTCCAGGATGGCGCGGTCACGCAGGGCCGTCCAGTCGCCGCCGGCGGTGTTAACCGAATCCAGAATGGCCGTCACTTCCTCTACTGATAATACCTCCGGGAGATAACGTCCCAGTTTTGGCGCCTCGATCAGCTCGCAAGGGTTGTCGGGGCGCTCTCCTTCCAGGACCAGCCAGTCGAAGAAGGAACGGAGCGAACTCAGCAGGCGGGCCTGGCTGCGCTTGGAGACCGTCAGCGAGGCCAGATAACGCTCCACGTCGCCGGAGCGGACAGCGCGGGGCTCCAGTTCCGCCGCTGTAAGGAACTCCTCCACGTCCCGTCCGTAGGCCGCCACCGTGTTCGGCGACAGGCCGCGCTCCATCCGGAGATAGTAGCGGTAGTCGCGGAGGATGCGGTCCATCATTCCGTCTCCGCGGCCCGGGCCTTATTGTAGCAATCGCGGCAGAGGGGCTCGTAGATATCCTTCTCGCCCAGCACCACGAGGTCGCGGCTCTTGCTGAGGCGGTGGGAGTGGTTGGCGAGGTTGCCGCATTTCACGCAGATGGCGTGCACCTTCTGCACGTCCTCGGCCACGGCCATCAGCTGCGGCATCGGGCCGAAGGGTTTCCCGAGGTAGTCCGTGTCCAGCCCGGCCACGATCACGCGCACGCCCCGGTTGGCCAACTGCTGGCACACGTCCACCAGGCTCGCGTCGAAGAACTGCGCCTCGTCGATGCCCACGACCTCCACGTCCGGGCCGATTTTCAGCATCTCGGCCGGGTCTGCGATAGGGTAGGAGGTGATCTTGTGGAAATCGTGCGAGACCACCTCGACGTCGGAGTAACGGTTGTCCACGGCGGGCTTGAAAATGGCGATGACCTGGTTGGCGAACTGCGCGCGCTTCAGGCGGCGGATGAGCTCTTCGGTCTTGCCGGAGAACATCGAGCCGCATACGACCTCGATGCAGCCTGATTTTTTATGATTCTCGGAAAACATTGCTTAAATTTGTGGTTGCTGTCCTACAAAGATAGCAATTAATTGCCGGAAGAAGATGGGCGCCGCAGGAAAATTGTACATCGTCCCGACCCCGGTCGGGAACCTCGAGGATATGAGCTTCAGGGCCGTGAGGGTGCTGAAGGAGGCCGACCTCATCCTGGCCGAAGACACCCGCACGAGCGCCGTCCTGATGCAGCATTTTGACATTCACGGCAAGTTGCTTTCCCACCATAAATTCAACGAGCATCAGACCGTGCAGATGATCCGCGACCGCATCCTCGCCGGGGCGTCGGTGGCGCTGGTCAGCGACGCCGGCACGCCCGGCATCTCCGACCCGGGTTTCCTGCTGGCGCGCACCTGCGCTGCGGAAGGCATCGAGGTCCAGACGCTTCCGGGCGCCACGGCCTGCATTCCGGCCATCGTCTCGTCCGGCCTTCCCTGCGACCGTTTCTGCTTCGAGGGCTTCCTGCCTATGAAAAAGGGTCGGAAGACACGGCTGTCAGAGTTGGCCGCCGAGCCGCGGACGATGGTCTTCTACGAGTCTCCCCGGCGTCTGGTGGGGACGCTGGAAGACTTCGCCGAGGCGTTCGGCGCGGATCGTCCGTGCTCCGTGGCGCGGGAGATATCCAAAGTGCACGAAGAGCACGTCCGCGGCACGTTGGGCGAGGTGCTGGAGCATTTCCGGGCGGTGGAGCCCAAGGGCGAGATCGTCGTGGTGGTGGGCGGCCTGCGGGACGACGGGCCCCGTGAACACCGCAATAAATACAAGGACCCGCCCGACGATGCCTGATTCCTGTTAAACACTTGAACTTCAATCATTCTGACTATGAAAAACTCTTCCGCTTCTTTCAAGGTGGGCGCCATCGCCCTCGCTTTCCTCATCATCGGCTACCAGGCCGCCCTAGTCGTCAGCCGCGCTTCCCGCCTCCGCATCGAGGCCAATCGCGACCGGCCGGATACGGTGTATATTGTCTCCGGCGAGCTCCCGATCGCCCATTCGGAGACCCTGCGGCGGAATGCGCCGCATTCGGAGTATGTGCAGGCGTACCGGCGGCAGACCCGCCGGGTGGAGAGCTTCCGCTTCAATCCGAACACCGTCTCGGTCGAAGACCTCATCCGCCTGGGATTCAGCGAGAAACAGGCGCAGGCCATCGACAATTACCGCCAGAAAGGGGGCCGCTTCCGCCGGAAGTCGGACTTCGCGAAATCCTTCGTGGTCGCCGACTCCGTGTACCGGCGGCTGGAGCCCTACATTAACATCCCCCGTCTGGACCTGAACGCCGCCGACTCGGCCGCGCTGGACGCCCTGCCCGGCATCGGGCCGTACTACGCCGCCAGGATTGTCAGTTACCGCGCCGAACTGGGCGGGTATTCCTATCCCGAGCAGCTGATGGACATCTACCGCTTCGACCGGGAGAAATACGACGGGCTGAAGGATCTCGTTTTCTGCTCGCATCCCACGCCTTTCGGGCTGTGGTCCCTGCCGGCCGATTCGTTGCGCTGGCACCCCTACATCCGTTCCTGGCAGGCGGCCCGGTCCATCGTCCTGTTCCGCGACAACACCCCGCGCGAAGACTGGACCGTCGAAGCGCTTGGCGCGGCGGGCATCCTGCCGGAGGAGGACGCCCGCCGCCTTGCCCGCTGCGTCATAGCAGCGCCGTAAAAGGTTAAAAATCAGTCCTCGGGGGTCGGCCGGGTGATGCGCTCGATGAGCGGCTTGACGGGTTCGTAGTCATAGCCGCGGGAGAGGGCGAAACGGATGAGTTTCAAGCGGCCCTGGGGGTCGTCGGCAAGGGCCTTCCACTTGGTTTCCAGGACTTTCTCCAGCCGGGCCGAGGCGCAGTCCGGATCGATTTCTCCCAGCGCTTCGGCGATGACTTCGCGTGGAATCTGCCGGGCGAGCAGGGCTGAGCGGATTTTCACGGGGCCCCAGCCCGAAAGCCCGGACTTCTCCCGGGCGAAGGCCGCGGCGTAGCGGCGGTCGTCCACGAAGCCCTCGCTCACGAGGGCGGACACGACCGCCTCCGCTCCCGCGGCGTCGAACTCCAGCCGCTGGAGCGCCTTGCGGCGGATGTCCGCGGTGCAGTATTCTCTCCGGGCGCACTGCGCGGACAGGAAATCGAAGACCTGTTTCTCCTTTTCTTCCATCGTCAGAAATCGAATCCCAGCGAAATGTGCGCCCCCCAGTGGAAGGCGTTGGACCAGTGGACACCGAGGCGGATCGGCCCCACGATGGTGTCGTAGGCGGCTTCCGCCCCGAAGGCGAAGACGTCGGGCAGCGGGTTCTTCAACAGGTCGAGGACTTCGTCGTCGGTAAGGATCACGCCGCCGAGGGCCGAGAAATAAAGGTTCCTGAGCGGGTTGAAGCGCAGTTCGGTCACGGCGTTGATGACGAGGTCGCCCAGCATATAGACGTGGTCGAAGCCGAAGAAGGGCATCTGGTCTTCGACATAGCGTCCGGCCAGGCGCCCGCCGGCGAAGTTGGTATGGATGAGGCCGTCGTGGGCTTTCTCGCCGAAGTGCGTGATGCCGCGCAGGCGGACGTCGGGCAGGAAAGTGGCCCCGGAGCCGACCGGAATGGCCGCCTTGAAGTCCAGCCGCGACGTCAGGACGGGCGTAAAGGCGGGCTGGCTGGGGCTGATGAAATCATAGTCCGCCCGGGCGTCGAGATAGATGCCCCGTTTTGGGAAATAAGGCACGTCGAAGGTGTAGAGCCCGGTCTGCATATAGGTGCCGAAGTAATTGTCGCTCAGGGTGGCGCCGGCATCGGCCATCTGCTGGGCGAAAATCGTGTTCGGGTTGAGGCGGTAGCCTTTGTGGGTGAAACCGGCCCGCAGGTCGAGCCGGGTCCAGTTCATCCCGGAGATGTAGAAGTCTTCCCGGAGGGTCGAGTAGGCCACATCATATTTGAGTTCGTTGCTGCGGGTGCCCAGGTTGCCGCGGTAACGGGCGCCGGTGACGGTCAGGTTGAGGGTCGGCAGGTCCCTCAGGTCGAGGGCATAGTGCACGATACCCTTCGAATTCTGTCCGAGCCGGACGGTGAAGTCCAGCTTGGAACCGGCGAGCCGCCGCGTGCCCAGCCCGACTGCGAAGATCAGTGCGGCTCCCTCCTCGCTGTCGGCGCGCAGGCCCACGCCAAAGTGGTTCACCGGGGCAGGGTTGCAATGGAATACGAGCCGATAGGGTGCCTGGTTTCCATAGAGCGAGTAGGTCACGGACTCGAATGCGCCGGTGGCCAGCACGCGGCACATTGCCTCGTCGATGGTCTTCTTGTCCAGCGGCTGCCGGATATCCAGCGCCGTCAGGCGGGCCAGACGTTGGGACTCCTTGTCGGTCACGCCCTCATAGGAGATGGCGGACAGCTGCACGGGCGTGCGGGAGATGTCCACCGCCGCGGGGAAGGGTTTCGGGGAGGAATCCGTGCCGGTTTTCTCGCGGATGGAGACCAGGGCGTCGTGCTGCTCCTCGGCGGCCCGGTAACCCCGGACAAGCATCGAGTCAATGGCTGTCGCGTTGAAACTCAACATATTGAATCCGCTCAAGTCCGGCTTGATAAAGGCGTCCGTCTTGCCCACGTTCTTGGTAAAGGAGTCCTTGCCCAGCATCGTGATGAACTGGCCGAGGATGTCGCCCAGGTTGTTGACCTCGAAGTAGTCCGGCTCGGCGTCCGAAAGCTCGATGCCGATCAGGTAGTCCGCCCCGACGGCCTTGGCGACGTCGGTGGGGAAATTGTTGCGCGTACCGCCGTCCACCAGAACCATCCGGCCGGTACGCACGGGATCGAACAGCCCGGGGATGGACATCGTGGAGCGCATCGCCGTCGTGATGGATCCGCTGCCCCAGTACTTGGCCCGCGAGCTGACCACGTCGCCCGCCACGCAGATGAAGGGGGTGGGGAGATCCCGGAAGGAGATGTCGTCCTGGTAGCCCACGGACATACTGGACAGCAGGTTGTTGACATTGAATCCGTAGGCATAGCCGGAGGGGAGGGAACTGACCAGCGAGGCGGGCGTCTGCGGGTCGGCGGGGAGCTGCTGCTGCAGCCGCATCCGCTCCCGGTTGCCGTGCATAGCGAAGTCCACCTGGGACGTGTCCCGCCTCGCCCGGGCACCGTGCCTTCCCGGCGTCGAGAAGGGAACGGTCAGGAGATAGGTTGCCTTGTCTTTCTTGGATTCAAAGGGAATGTACTTCGCCGGAATCCGGTCGGTGAGCATCGTGTTCCAGTCCTGGCTGCGGAAGAGTTGTTCCAGGTCGTCGGCGGTATAACCCATTGCATAGATGCCGCCCACAAGCCCGCCGATACTCGTCCCGCAGATGAAATCGACGGGGATGCCCAGTTCTTCGATGTATTTCAGCGCGCCCACTTCGGCCGCACCCTTGGCGCCGCCGCCGGACAGCACCAATCCTACCGTGGGCCGCTTCTGGGTGTTGCGCACCTCGTTGAGCCGCTGGCGGATCTGCCGGATGGCCTCGGCGTCGCCGCGCGGGTCGACGCTGTCGGTGGACAGCCCGTTGGGGTAGGTCTGCGCCTTCAGCGGGAAAACGGTGGACAGGGCGACCGCTATAGCGAATGCTGCCCGGCGAGCATCCCGCAGGCGGCCAGGATGTCTTCGCCCCTGGAAGAACGGATAGTGCATAGGATCTTGTGGTTGTTCAGCCGGTCCCGGAAGGCTTCCATCGCTTGGTCGGAGGCGCACCCGTACGGGAAATCGGGAATCTCGTGGAACCGGATGAGGTTGACGCGGCACTCCAGGCCGCGGAGCAGGCGGATCAGGGCGTCGGCGTGGCGCTTGTCGTCGTTGAAGCCTGCGAACATCGTATACTCGAAACTCACGCGGCGCTGGCCGGTGAAATCATACTGCCGCACGAGCGCGACCACGTCCCGGATGTCCCAGGCCTTCTGGGCCGGCATCACGGACAGGCGCTCGTCGGGGAAGGGATTGTGGAGACTGACGGCCAGGTGGCATTTCTGCCCGTCGAGGAAGCGCTTCAGCGCCGGCAGCACGCCAATGGTGCTGAGGGTGATGCGTTTGGGGCTCCAGGCGAAGCCCCAGGGCGCCGTGAGGACCTTGATCGCGCGGCTGACTGCCTCGTAATTGTCCAGCGGTTCGCCCATACCCATAAACACGGCGTTGGAGAGGGAATCCGCCTCGTCGATGCTGATGAACTGGTTGAGGATGTCCGCGGCGTCCAGCTGTCCGTGGAAGCCCTGCCGGCCTGTCATACAGAACCTGCAGCCCATCTTGCAGCCGGCCTGGGAACTGACGCACAGCGTCTTGCGGTCCTCGTCGGGAATCATCACCGCTTCCACCGCGGACACTTCCGTGCCGCCGGCCATCGGGCAGGCTACCTGGAAAAGATACTTCTTCGTGCCGTCGGAGGAGACGGCTGTGCCTATGGGTTCGGAGATGCCAAGGTCATAGCGCTCCGCGAGCGTCTCCCGGGCCGCCTTGGAGATGTTGGCCATCCGCTCCCAGGAGCGGACGCGCTTGGAATAAAGCCAGTCGGCGAGCTGCACGCCCACGAAAGGCTTGAGGCCGCAGGCTTGTGCCGCGGCTTTCAATTCGTTGAGCGTCATCCCCAGCAATTTCGCTTTCATACCACAAAATTAAGCAAAAAAAAGGTGTTGAAAAAATGTGGAAAATGATTCCGTTATTCTTTTCTTTGAAAAGGAATAATTGTTTATATTTGCTTTCCCCAAGACTACCCTGGGGAACACTAAACTACAAAAACTGTAAAACTCAAAAACGCAAAGCATTATGGCAAAAGAAGCTGAAGTGAAGACCGTGGACGTTAACGCCGCGAAACTCAAGGCCTTGCAGGCGACGATCGACAAGATCGAGAAAGATTACGGCAAGGGAACGATAATGAAGTTGGGCGACCAGCCCGACTGGGACGTCCAGGTCATACCCACCGGGTCCGTGGCGCTCGACCACGCGCTCGGCGTGGGCGGCTATCCCCGCGGCCGCATCATCGAGATATACGGACCGGAGTCCAGCGGAAAGACCACCCTCGCCATCCACGCGATCGCGGAGGCGCAGAAGATGGGCGGCATCGCCGCGATGATCGACGCTGAGCACGCCTTCGACCGCACTTATGCCCAGGCCCTGGGCGTCAACCTCGAAACCCTCCTGGTCTCGCAGCCGGACAACGGCGAGCAGGCCCTCGAAATCGCGGACAACCTGATCCGCAGCGGCGCCATCGACATCGTCGTCATCGACTCCGTGGCCGCCCTCACCCCGAAAGCCGAGATCGAAGGCGAGATGGGCGACAACAAGGTGGGCCTCCAGGCCCGCCTGATGAGCCAGGCCCTCCGCAAGCTCACGGCCAACATTTCCAAGACCAACACCTGCTGCATCTTCATCAACCAGCTGCGCGAGAAGATCGGCATTATGTTCGGCAACCCCGAGACCACCACGGGCGGCAACGCTCTCAAGTTCTACGCATCCGTGCGGCTGGACGTCCGCCGCACCACCCAGATCAAGGACGGCGACGAAGCCTTGGGCAACCGCACCAAGGTGAAGGTTGTGAAGAACAAGATGGCCCCGCCTTTCAAGAAGGCCGAGTTCGACATCGTCTTCGGCGAGGGTATCTCGCACGTGGCGGAAATCGCGGACCTGGCCATCGGGTTCGACATCATCCACAAGAGCGGCAGCTGGTTCAGCTACCAGGGCGAGAAACTGGCGCAGGGCCTTTCCGCCGTCAAGCAGCTGCTCCGGGACAATCCCGAACTCTGCGAGGAGATCGAGGATCAGGTCCGCGAAGCACTTAAATCGGTAAAGGACTGATGGGCAAGAAGATCATCCTCACCGGCGACCGCCCGACGGGGCGCCTGCACATCGGCCACTACGTGGGCTCGCTGCGGCGCCGCGTCGAGCTGCAGAACAGCGGCGCGTTCGACGAGATCTACATTATGATCGCGGACGCGCAGGCCCTGACGGACAATGCCGACAATCCCGAAAAGGTGCGCCAGAACATCATCGAGGTGGCCCTGGACTACCTTTCCGCCGGCATCGATCCCGCGAAGAGCAACATCCTCATCCAGTCGCAGGTGCCGGAACTCACGGAACTCACTTTTTACTATATGAACCTGGTCACCGTCCAGCGCCTGCAGCGTAACCCGACGGTGAAGCAGGAGATCCAGATGCGCGGTTTCAACGATTCGGAAGGCGCGGACAACAAGGCCGGCACGCCGGTCGGATTCTTCTGCTACCCCATCAGCCAGGCCGCCGACATCACGGCCTTCCAGGCCACCACGGTGCCGGTGGGCGAGGACCAGGAGCCGATGCTCGAGCAGACGCGCGAGATCGTCCGCAAGTTCAACGCCACCTACGGCCCCGCGCTCACGGAGCCGGAGATCCTCCTGCCGGACAACGCGGCCTGCCTGCGCCTGCCCGGCACGGACGGCAAGGCGAAGATGAGCAAGTCCCTGGGCAACTGCATCTACCTCTCCGACAGCGCGGAGGAGGTGCGTGCCAAGGTCCGGGGAATGTACACCGACCCGGGGCACCTGCAGGTCAGCGACCCGGGCAAGGTCGAAGGCAACCCCGTCTTCACCTATCTGGACGCCTTCTGCCGTCCGGAGCATTTCGACCGTTTCGGCGGGTGCTTCCAGGGCAGGAAGGCCAGCTTCGACTTCCACTCCCTGGACGAGGTGAAGGCGCAGTACCGCGCCGGAGGCCTCGGGGACGTGATGGTCAAGAACTTCCTGACCGAGGTGCTGAACGACACCTTGGAGCCGATGCGCGAGTGCCGGAAGGCGCTGGAGCAGGACCTCCCTTTCGTGTATGAGGTCCTGCGGAAGGGGACGGAGGCCGCCCGCGAGAAGGCGGCAGAAACTCTGGCCGGCGTCAAGCGCGCGATGCGCATCAACTACTTCGATCCCGGAGTGCTGGAAGCGCTCATCCGGGAGCAGAAGGAGAGATTCTCCGGCCAGGCCGGCGAATGATGATTATAGCAAGAAACTAATATACCAATGAGATTCACTAGATTTATCGCGGCCTTCGCGGCCGTGCTTGCCCTGTTTTCAGGCTGCCGGCAGGATGAAGATTACGTGCTGCCGAGCCTGGAGGTAGGCACCGGAACCGTCGAGTTCAACTCCGGTTCGCAGATGACGGTCGAACTGGTGGCCACCCGCGACTGGATGGTCAAGAGCGTGCCCGAATGGGCCGCCGTCGATCCGGACCACGGCAGCGCCTCGTCCGCGCCGCAGCGCGTGACCATCTCGGTGCTCCCCAATGAGTCCTACGACCGCAAGGGCACCGTCGTGTTCTCCATTGGCCTGAAGCCCGATTCTCCCGTCGAGTTGTTCCAGCCCGGTGCGAAGGGGCCGAAGTCCGAGGGTACCGGTACGCTGGAGGATCCCTACACCGTCTCCGGCGTGCTGGCCTACATCGGCACCCTGGGCGCCGACGTGGAGAGCCCGCAGGACGTGTACGTCAAGGGTAATATCTCATCCATCAGCGAGGCCTACTCCGCACAGTACGGCAACGCCTCCTTCGTGATCAAGGATCCCGACGGCGACCAGACCTTCACGGTGTACCGCGCCAAGTACCTGGGCAACCGGGGCTGGAAGAACGGCGACACCCAGATTGCCGAGGGCGACGAAGTGATTGTCTGCGGCCGCGTGGTGAATTTCAAGGGCAACACGCCCGAGACCGCGGCCAACAAGGCCTTCCTGTACTCGCTGAACGGCGTTTCCGAGGGCGGCAGTTCCGGCGGTGGCGGCGGGGAGGGAACTCCTTCCGGCACCGGCACGGCCTCGGATCCGTACAATGTCGCGGGTGCCCGTGCGGCCGTGGCGGACCTGACCTGGACGAGCAACGACGACTACCAGACCACGGACAACGTCTATGTGAAGGGTATTATCAGCAAGATCGCCGACAAGGGCACCTTCGGGGAGTCCGGTACCTATGGCAACGCCTCCTTCTACATCAAGGACGATGGCGCCGATGCCGAATTCTACGCTTTCCGCATCCTGTACCTGGGCAACAAGAAATACACTTCCGGCACGGACATCAAGGTGGGCGACGAGGTGGTGATCTGCGGCCAGTTGATGAACTATCGCGGCAACACGCCCGAGACGGTGGCCGGCAAGGCGTACCTGTATTCGCTCAACGGCAATTCCGAAGGTGGTTCCGGCGGTGGTAACGAAGGCGGCGGCCAGGGAGGCGGCACCGGCGAGGTGAAAACTGTCAGCGTAGCCGATTTCATCGCGGCGGAGCCTTCCGAAACTCAAAAGTATCAGTTGACCGGCAAGGTGTCGGGCACCATCAACACGCAGTACGGCAACTTCGACCTGGTGGACGATTCAGGGACCGTCTATGTCTATGGCCTGACCAAGACAGAACTCGGCTATGGCAAGAAGAATGACCAGAGTTTTGCCAGCCTGGGCATCAAGGAAGGCGACACGGTCACGCTAATCGGCTACCGTGGCGAGTATCAGGGAAAGATCGAGGTGGTGTACGCCTATTATGTCAGCCACACTTCCGGTTCCGGTGGAAATGAAGGTGGCGGCAATGAAGGCGGCAGCGAAGGCGGCGGCCAGCAGGGCAACGGCAGCGGCACGCTGAATGACCCGTACAATGCGGCCGGCGCCGCGGCGGCCGTGGAAAACCTGACCTGGACGAGCAACACCGAGTACCAGACAACGGATGAGGTTTATGTGAAGGGCAAGATCTGCAAGATTGCCAACAAGGGCACTTTTGGAGAATCCGGCGACTACGGTAATGCTTCTTTCTATATTTCCGACGACGGTAAGGAAAGCGGCACGCAGTTCTACATCTTCCGTACCTTGTATCTGGGCAACAAGAAATACGAATCCGGCACGGACATCAAGGTCGGAGACGAGGTTGTCGTCAAGGGCAAACTGATGAATTACAAGGGAAACACTCCGGAGACGGAGGGTAACAAGAGCTACATTTATTCCTTGAACGGCAAGACCGAGTAAGCGATGAAACGTCTTCTGTTACTTCTTTTGTCGGCGGCGGTCCTGTTCGCCTGTACGGACGGACTGGAAGAAGGCCGGCGCAAAGCTTCGCTCGAGGCGTCCCAGGCGGCGCTCGATGCGGGGGGCGGCGCCGTCTTCGTCCGTGTCAGGGCGGAAGGAGACTGGTCGCTGCACCTGATGGAGGGAGGCGAGTGGGCGACGCTCGGCACCAATTCCGGCAGGGGAGACCGTAACAACATCCTGCTCAGTTTCGACAGGAATCCGGAGGAAGCCCCCCGTCGGCTGACGATGGAACTGCGCTGCGGGAAGGAATCCGCTTTCCTCGCGCTCAGCCAGGCGGCCGGCTCGCCGGATGTCCCGGACACTCCGGATACCCCGGACCCGCCGACGCCGACTCCTCCGGCCACTTACGGAACCCCGACGGCGGCCCCGCACTGGCTGGAACTTCCCGCTACGGATGCCTCCGATGGCCTGTCGTTCTTCTCGCACGACTGTACCATCAGCGGCAAGAAGATGCGCAACTACGCCTACTATTGGGACTTCGACGCGCGCGTGTCGCACTGGGTGGCCTATCCGCTCTGCAGCGTGTATATGGGCAGCTCCGGCCGCAGCGAGGCCTGGGGTTACGATCCCCTGATGCCCGCTTCCCTGCAGCAGGACGTGTCCGGTGGCTATCAGGGCAGCGGACGCTATGACCGCGGCCACCAGATTCCTTCGGCCGACCGTACGGCGAACTACAGCCTGAATTCGACCACCTTCTACGGCGTGAATATGACCCCGCAGAACAATACGCTGAATACCGGCATCTGGGCGACGCTTGAAGGCAAGGTCCGTGACTGGGCGAACCAGTCCGACACCCTGTACGTCCTGACCGGCTGCGTGGTGGAAGGCTCCACCGCCTATGCGCTCGATCGTTCGGGCCACCACGTCACCGTGCCCGTGGCCTACTTCAAGGCGCTGCTCCGTTACCAGAAGAACTCCACCATCGGTCACGCAGGCTATATGGCGGCGGGATTCTGGTACGATCACGCCGCGTACAGCACCGGCGGCAAGAGCTTCGGCAAGGGCCAGTCTATGTCGCTGGACGAGCTGGAGGCGAAACTGGGCTATAAGCTCTTCGTGAACCTGCCTGAGGTAGCCGGGGCGGAGAATGCCGCGGCAATCAAATCGGAGAAACCTGCCGACGTCAGTTGGTGGTGGAAATAAAATGATGGAATATGAGAAAGATCAGCATATATATCCTGGCCCTGGCGCTGCTGCTTCCTGCAAACGCGCTGGCGCAGCGCAACCGCAGTTACGTAATCGGGTTCTACAACCTGGAGAACCTCTTCGACACCTATCACGACGAGGGGAAGAACGACTACGAGTACCTTCCCGACGGTGCCAACCAGTGGACGGAGGTGAAGTATGAGAAGAAGCTGCACAATATGGCTTCCGTCATCAAGGCGATCCACGACGACAACAAGGTCTGGCACGCGGTGCTGGGCGTGAGCGAGATCGAGAACCGCCACGTCCTCGAGGACCTGGTGTCGATGCCTGAGATCGCCGATGCCGACTTCCAGATCGTCCATTACGACGGTCCGGACCGCCGCGGCGTGGACGTGGCGCTGCTATACCGGCCCTCGGTGTTCCGGGTGCTGGAGAGCAGGTCCATCCCGTTCACCTTCGAGGGCAGCGAGATCGAGTTCGAGATGAGCCCCGAAGAGCAGGCGGACTTCCGCACCCGCGACATCCTGATGGTTCGCGGCCTGCTGGGCGGCGAGATGTTCGCCTTCTTCGTGGCGCACCTCCCGTCCCGCAACGGCGGCAAGGGCGGCGACCTCCGCTCCCGCGGCGCCGAGATTATGTACCGGGAGTCGATGCGCCTGATGGAGCAGTACCCGGAGATCAAGATCGTCGCGATGGGCGATATGAACGACAACCCCTCCGACCCCAGTATGGCCTACTATATGCGCGGCAAGGAGAAGATCGAGGAAGTGGGGGAGAAGGACTTCTTCTCTCCGTTCCTGTCGATGCTCAAGGCGGGCTACGGCTCGCTGGCCTACCAGGGCGAGTGGAACATCTACGACATCCTCGTGGTCAACGCCAACCTGGCCCACCCCGAGCCGGGCACCCTGGGCATCATCCCCATCGTGAAGAACCGTTTCTACGGCCGCGTCTTCCACAAGCCGTTTATGACGCAGCAGGAAGGCCAGTACAAGGGCACGCCCTTCCGCACCTACTCCAGCGGCGCCTTCATCGGCGGCTACAGTGACCACTATCCCACCTACATCGTTGTCAGCAACAAAAACGTCACGAGATGAAACCTGGAATCAAAGCGCTTTTCTGCACCCTTCTCTTCTTCCCGTGCCTCCTGTCCGCCCAGGATCTGCCTGAACGCGGCCTGACGGGCACGGTGGTCAGCCGTACGGACCGGCAGCCGGTCCCGGGTGCAACCGTCGTCCTGTATCAGGGCGCGGCGGAGGTGGCATCGGCCGTGGCGGATGAAAACGGACGTTTCCGCCTCATCGGGCTGGACCTGGGCGACTACGACCTGGTGGTCAACGCCGCCCAGTACCTCGAGACCCGTATGGGCGTGGCGGTCACCGACGCCGTCAGGAACCTCTTCAACATTTCTCTCAGCCAGTCGCGTCCCGAGTTCTATGAGGATATGGTGGACGAGTTCGATATGGACGACAGCGGCTACAGCGACAATCCCACGGTCCTGTTCGACCAGAACGACGTGTTCAGCAGCGTGGCGGGCTACAACTTCAGCGCCGTACGCTTCAACCTGCGCGGCTATTCTTCCGAATCGCAGGACGTCTACCTGGCGGGCGTGAAACTGAACGACGCCGTGACGGGTTATTCCCCGTTCTCGCTGTGGAGCGGCCTGAACGAGGCCACGCGCAGCAAGACCTCCGTCACCGGCTCGGAAGTGTCGGATTACGGTATAGGCGGCTACAACGGCCTGACCAACATCTACGCCGATGCCCCCAACATCCGCACCGGCCTGCGGGGCAGCGTGCTCACCAACAGTTCGCTGTACCGCCTCCGCCTGATGCTCACCTACGGATCGGGTATGCTGGACAGCGGATGGTCCTGGGCCGTCTCCGCCTCCGCCCGCCTGGGCGGCAACGACTGGATCGACGGCGTGTACTACCGTTCCTTCGCCTACTATGCCGGCGTGGCCAAGGCCTGGCGAAACCACAAGCTGGCGTTGACGATTATGGGCACCCCGGGCAGCCGCGGCGCCCAGAACGCCTCCACCCAGGAGGTCTATGACCTGGTGGGCGACAATATGTACAACTCCAACTGGGGTTACCAGGGCGGCCGGCTGCGCAACTCGCGCGTGCGCAACACCCACGAACCCATCGCTTTCCTGAAATACGACTACAACCCTTCCGACGCCTTCAGCGCTTCCGCCACCCTGTTGTTCCGCTTCGGCTACAACGGCTACACGGCGCTGGACTGGTACGACGCGCAGGACCCCCGCCCGGACTACTACCGCAACCTTCCCAGCTATTTCTGGATGGAGAACGAGGACTACGGGCGCAGCAGTCTGTACAAGTATGCCGCGGCCAAGGAGGCCTGGACGCATCCGCAGACCTTCTCGGACATCACGCACATCAACTGGGACCGCCTGTACGACGTGAACCGCAACAACATCGAGGGCGGCGGTGCGCGCTCCAAGTACATCCAGGAAGAGCGCCACGTGGACCAGCGCGACCTGAACTTCGCGGCCCGCTTCAAATGGCATCCCACCCGCGTGCTCACGCTTACGGGCGGCCTGAACGGGCGCATCGACCGCGCGGAGTATTATAAAAAGGTATATGACCTGCTGGGCGGCGAGTACTATGTGGACACCGACTCCTTCGCGGAGCGCGAGTTCGCTTCCGTGGAGGCCAAGACCCAGAACGACCTGGACTACTACCTGGAGCACGGTTCCGCCCGTGTCCTGCGCAAGGGAGACAAGTTCGGCTACGACTACTACGCGCAGGTCCGCAAGGGCGAGGGCTGGCTGAACGGCCGTTTCGCCTTTGGCAACTTCAGCGCCAACATCGGCGGCGCCCTGGGCTACACCGCCTTCTGGCGGGAAGGTCTGGTGCGCAAGGGCCTCTTCCCGGGGCTCCGACCGGACGGCGGCGACTATGTGATCGGCGGGGTGAATCTCAGCCGCGACGCGGCCGGCAACCTGCTGCCGTCTTCGTATGGCAAGTCTTCCGTGAACGGCTTCGTCACGTATTCCGGCAAGCTCGGGCTGAACTGGGTGATCGGCGGCAAGATGCGCTTCTACGCCAACGCGGCCGCGTTCAACGAGGCGCCCAACTTCGCCACGGCCTATCTCTCGCCGCGCACCCGCGACTCGGTGGTGGACGACCTCAAGCCGGTCAAGACCTACACGGCCGACGTGAACTGGCAGTACTCCGGCGGCGGCTACAACGTCCGCATCACGGGCTACTATACCAAGATCAACGACCAGACCGACGTGATGAGCGCCTACGACGACCTGCAGAACGCCTTCTCGAACTTCGCCCTGAGCGGCATCGACGAGCAGCACTACGGCGTCGAACTGGGCTTCAAGGTCCCCACGCCCATCCCCGACTTTTCCCTCCAGGGCGTGGTGAGCGCCGGACGCTATGAGTACACGTCCAACCCCACGATGGTGCAGACGGTGGACAACAGCGCGCAGCCCGTGCAGTACGGCACCGGCACCACGGTGCTGATTCCGTACTGGAAGAGCCACCCGGTGTTCAAGCGCGACGGCAACGGCCAGATTACCAGTGAGATCGACCGCTTCCAGCAGCACTACGTGCCCGGCACGCCGATGCTGGCCACCAGCATCGGTTTCGCCTACAACCACAATTACTGGTTCATCGACGGCGACTTCGAGTACTTCGCCGAGTCCTACCTGAGTATGAACCCGCTCTACCGCACCGACTTCGCCACGGCGGGCCCCGACAGCTACGTGACCCCGGCCGAGGTGGAGTATATGGCCTCGCAGGAGCGCTTCAAGCCATTCTACCTGCTGAACCTGAGCATCGGCAAGAGCTGGTACATCGACCGCAAGTACCAGATCGGCTTCTCGCTGAACGCCAAGAACCTGCTGAACCGCAAGGACGTGAAGACCGGCGGTTACGAACAGACCCGCATCGTGGACAACACCACCAGCGGCGAGCGCTACTACCGCTTTGATTCGAAGTACTTCTATATGAGCGGTTTCAATTATATGTTGAACGTCTATTTCAGATTCTAGGGCCTTATGAAGAAGATATCCTCCTTTGCTTTGATTCTCGCCCTGCTGCTCTCTTCCTGCGAGGAATGGCAGCCGGTGACGACGCTCACATATCCCGACCCCGAGGAGCGCGAGCCTCTGCTGATCGACGTCAACACCACCATCGCGCAGCTCAAGCAGATGTACCTGGACAACGGCAGCAGCGGCCTGGAAATCACCGGCCACGTATGCATCGGCGGCCAGGTGGTCTCGAGCGACCGCAGCGGCAACATCTACCGCGACCTGTACATCCAGGACGAGACCGGTGCCATCTGCGTCAAGGTGGGCAAGTCCTCCCTCTATAGCGACTACCACCCCGGCCAGTGGGTGTACGTGGACTGCGCCGGCCTGCGGCTGGGCGCGTATAACGGAATGCCCCAGCTGGGTATCGAGGACGAGTCCGGCAAGAACGACACCGC
Organism: Bacteroidales bacterium; assembly: GCA_017548445.1. The sequence continues at coordinate 91,253 of JAFYZZ010000083.1, forward strand.
ATACATCGACGCCCAGTACCTGATCGACACGCATATCTTCCGCGGCCGCATCGCGGCGATGCCCGAGCCGCGCGTCGTGACCTCGGCCGAACTGGAGCAGGCCCTCAAGGACGGCGGCTTCAAGAGCGACCTCTGGGGCCGTTACGTCAAGCTCAAGCACCTGACCTACGGCGCCGCCACCACCTACAGTTCGGACAGTTACAAGCGCATCTTCGCCATCCTCTACATCGACGACAGCTCCGAGAACCGCGTGTTCCTGAGCGACAGGACCTATGGCGTGACCACCTGGGCGATGACCAAGGCCAAGCTCCTGGAGAACATCGACGCCGGCAAGTTCGCGGGCGTGAGCACCCAGGGCGGACGCAAGGTGGAAGGCGAACTGCTCGAGCAGCTGCGCGCCAACGCCTCGCCGGTCACGATGAGCCAGTACTTCTCGCTGGGCGGCACGCCCGTGCAGATCCGCACCAGCGGCTATTCCAAGTTCGCCGATTCCGAGATCCCTTCATCCGTGATCGGCGACCCGTCTTCCAGCTCGGCCGACGGCCGGGCCATCGACGTCACCGGCCTGCTGTCCATCTACAACGGGGCGGCGCAGTTCACCCTGATCGACCTCGACGGCGTCCGCCTGTCCTCGACCAACTGATGCCCCGCCTATGAGAAAGATCCGATACGTTCTGTTGACGGCCCTGCTGCTGCTTCCCGCGCTCCTTTCCGCGCAGGAGGTGCTGCAGCGGGACTCCGTCAAGGTGTACTTCCACCAGGGCAGGTCCCAGTTCGATCCGCTGTTCCAGGAAAATGTCTGGCGCCTGTCGGAACTGTCCAACCGGGTGAAGCAGCTTCAGCGCGATTCCCTCTGCCGCATCGAGCGGGTGGAGGTCATCGGCAGCGCGTCGCCCGAAGGCTCCGACGAGGTGAACAGGCGACTGACGCGCGACCGGGCATACAGCATCCTCGACTACCTGCGCCCGCACCTGCAGTTCGACGAGAAGAACTTCGAGGTGGTCTTCAACCAGCTGGACTGGGACTACCTGGGTTCGCTCGTAGAGGCTGACGCCGGCGTGCCCTCCCGTGGCGAGGTGCTCCGCCTGATCGGGGAGCGCGACCTGGCCGGCCTGAAGAAGGACCAGGCTGCGTGGAACTATATGCTGAAGAACCTCTTCCCCGAAATGCGCGCCACCATCGTGGCGTTCGAGTATTTGGCGCTGGAGTCGGAACTCAGGAAGCTGGAGCCCCCCGTCGTGGTGGTGGAGGAACCCGAGCCCGCCCCTCAGGTCGATACCGTACGGCCGGTGCGCAACTACACCCCGCCGCCCCTGCCCGATGACGACGACTTCCCGCTGGACCTTTCCGACGGGGAACCTGGCCCGAGCATCTACCTCAAGACCAATCTGTTGCTCTGGCCCCTGCTGGACGCCAACCTGGGCGTGGAGTTCGAGATCGGCGAGCATATGTCCTTCAGCCTCCCGGTCATCTACAGCGCGCTCAACTGGTTCACCGAGAACACCAAGTTCCGCAGCCTGGGCACGCAGCCCGAACTGCGCTTCTGGCTGTTCGACGACTTCCACGGTCCGTTCCTGGCCCTGCACGGCACGCTGGGCTACTACAACGTGGCGCTTCCCTCGTGGCAATACCGCATCCAGGACCGCGACGGCCGCACGCCGGCCTACGGCGGCGGTCTCAACGCCGGATGGAAATTCCGGCTGGACCGCAACCGAGCCGACCGCTGGGGCCTCGAGATCAGCCTCGGCTACGGCTATCTGCATCTTGACTTCGACCGTTTCGAGAACTACGACAACGGTCCTTACGCGAGCTCGGGCATCGAGGATTACCTCGGCCCCGACCACGCTTCCGTGGCATTGACTTACCGATTTGGACGATGATGACACGTGTACTGAAAATACTGCTCCTGTTGCTGGGCGGCCTGTTCCTGTCCGGGCTGTGCGGCTGCTCGCCGCACGAATTCCCGGACGACTGGGGCAACGGCTGCCGTGTCAGGCTGGTCTTCGACGAGACCCTGCCGCAGTACCAGGTGCTCCATCCGGCCACGAAGGGGGAGGGCTATGCGGCGCGGAAGGTGCGCTACACGGCGAAGCTCTTCCGTTTCAAGGAGGCGTCCGCATACGGCCTGAACCCGGACTACAGCTTCTCCTTCACGCGGACGGAACTCGACGACCTGGACACGACCATCGTGCTCCCGAGGATGGAAGGAAGGTTCAAACTGGCGGTCTGGGCGGATTTCGTGGACGAGGAGGATTCCCTGTCCTGGAAGCCCGACGACTTCGAACGCATCGTCCTGGCCAAGGACTACCGCCTGGGCGAGCGGGAGCGCGACGCCTTCTGCGGCACGCTCGACATCGACCCCGGCGAAGTCAAGAGAAATGACGAGCCCTTGACTATGACCCTCCGCCGCCCCGTAGCGCAGATCCGTTTCTACCTTTCGAATGCGGATGAATTCCTCGCCGAGCAGAACACCGACCTGGGCGGCCTGTATGTCACTTTCCGCTATACGGCCCCCATTCCCGACACCTACGACCTCCTGCGGGGTCACAGTTCGGGTGCCCGCTCCGGCGTGCGCCTCTCGCTGTACCCGGAGATCGACCCGTTCTCCGGCGAACTCGTCTTCTTCTCGGACTTCATCCTGGCCGAAGAGGAGCCGACCAGCGTCAGCGTGTACTTCGCCGTGCGTGACGACGACGGCGAGCCGTACTTCACCTTCCGCGGCGACGTCCCCATCCTGCGGGCCCACCGCACGGACGTCTGCTTCGGTCCGCAGGACGACGACGGCTCCGGCGGCGGCGTCGGTATCGACCCCGGTTTCGACGGCAGTTACAACATATCCATCGATTAGATACGATTCAACATATAGTTTATTCATTTACTCACATTTTTCACATCTATGAAAAAGATCCTTTATTCTTTGCTGACGCTCGCGGCCGCGCTGACCGTGGCGTCCTGCCAGAAGGAACCGGCCAACCCGGATCCTATCTTTGGCGGCAAGACCGTCGAGACGACTTTCACCGTCGCGCTGGACGAGCTTCCGACCAAGACCTATGCCGACGGTGCCACCGCCGACAAGCTCTTCGTGCTGGTGTATGGGGCCGACGGTCTGGTGGAGAGCCAGTCTCTGACCACCTCTACCGACGCCATCCAGATCACCGGCCTGAAGGCCTCCTACAAAGTCAAGTTCGTGAAGGGACAGACCTACGACATCGTGTTCTGGGCCCAGGCCGAGGATGCTCCTTTCTCCCTCGATGCGGACACCGGCAAGCTGACCATTGAGACCACGGGCCCTGCCAACGACGAGACCCGCGACGCTTTCTGGTATGTCGAGAGGGGCTATGTCGCCAACGCGAACGATGCGGCGACGGTTACGCTGAAGCGTCCCTTCGCCCAGATCAACGTCCTCTTGGCCGACGAGTTCGAGGAGGGGACCCTCTCCGAGATGACCGTTGCGGGCGCGCCCAACGTGCTCGACCTGCTTACCGGAGAGGCTTCCGGCGAGGAAGACTACAGTTTCACCGAAGCGGGACTGGAAGATGCCACGTTCAACAAGAAGTATGCTTCCGGAAAGAATTACGCCTATGCCGGGATGAACTATGTGCTCGCCCCGAAGGATGAGACCCTTTCCACGGAGGTCACTTTCAAGGTTACCTGCATCAGCGAAGCGCTCGGCACCATCGAGATCGATAAGGCTGTCTCCGGCGTGCCTGTGAAGCGCAATTACCGCACGAACATCACCTACAGCCCCACGACGAGCAAGGACTACAATGTCATCATCGCTCCGGGTATGGATGGCAGCCACGACGACATCAGCGCCGATGCCGAGGCGAATGCTTTCACGGTTCAGGTCGGCGGCAGCGAATTCGCCAACAATGCGACCCTCACGATGGCTCCCAATGAGACTGTCAATGTGACGATTACGGACGCCAATGGCCATACGCCCGATAGCGCCGAGTCCACTGATGAGACTGTCGTGACGGTCGAGGAGGCCCAGGGTGGCTATGAAATGTCTGCCCTTAAGAAGGGTTCTGCGGACATCAATTTCCACATCGACGGTTACACCAAGCAGGACGTGCAGGGTGCAGATTTCACCATCAAGGTGAATGTCCCCGGCGATCCCGTTCTTGAGAGCATTGCCGTCGATACTAAGAATGCCACGACGACCTTCGCCCTGAACGGCACCTTCACTTCCGAGGGCATCGTCGTCACGGCCACGTATGACGAGGGCGATCCCAAGGATGTGACTGCGTCCGCCACCGTTACCGCTCCGGATATGTCCACTGCGGGCGAGAAGACGGTCACCGTCTCTTACACTGAGGGCGGCGTTACGAAGGAGGCGACATATACCATTACGGTTGAAGGCGAGACGCCGCCGGTGGCCGCCACCCTGACGGGCATCACGGTCGACGCTTCTGCTGCCACGACGACCTTCACCGTGGGCGACACCTTCACCTCCGAGGGCATCAAGGTTACGGCAACTTATAGCGACGAGAGTACCAAGGATGTGACTGCGGCTGCCACCGTTACCGCTCCGGATATGACCACTGCGGGCGAGAATAAGGAGGTTACCGTCTCCTACACCGAAGGCGACATCACGAAGACCGCCACGTACACCATTATGGTGAATGAAGGCGAAACGCCGCCGTCTGGTGCTATAGTTGCTACTGTTGCTGAGTTCTTGGCCGCTGAAGAGTCAGAGACTCAAACCTATCAGTTGACGGGCGTGATTACGAACATTTCGAGTAATGTATATGGTAATCTGGACCTTAAAGATGAAACAGGGACTGTTTATGTCTATGGCGTGTTCCCTGAACAATGCGAGTATGGAGCTACCAATCCTAAGAGTTTTGGTGATCTTGGTCTAAAGGTTGGAGATGAACTGACCCTTATTGGATATCGGGGCTCTCATAATAATAGTCCCCAGGCAGTTTATTCATATTATGTAAGCCATAAGACCGCAGCTACTATTTCGTTAGCTGCTACGGAAACCGAATTGCCTGTCGGAGGAACATTTAACTTAAATGTTCAAACTAATGGAGGACAGATTACGTATAAATCTAGTGATGAGGCCGTTGCAAGCGTAACTACTGGAGGTGTTATTACTGGTGTCGCAGTGGGCACGGCGACAATTACCGTTAGTGTAGCTGCTTCCGGAAATCTAATTGGTAATACTGCGACTTGTACGGTTACAGTTAACCCTGCAGGTTCAACAGTTGTGTGGGTCAAAAAGAATCTTTCTGACCTTAAAGATGGGGATATCTTTGTCCTAACTAGTGTAAAAACAGGGGAGGAGTTTTATGCTATGACTAATAATAATGGCACTTCTTCTGCTCCTGGTGCAGTGGCCGTAACAGTTGCTTCTGATAAACTGTCCGATACTCCTGAAACTAAACTTCAGTGGATTGCTGGTGTGTCAAGTGATGGAATAGTTTTTTATACTAGTAGCGAAAAAACGGCATGGCTTTATTGTACTAATGCCAATAATGGTTTGAGGGTAGGTACAAATGCTAATAAAGCTTTTGAAATCGATTCTGAGAGCGGGTATTTAAAACATGTTGCTGAAACTCGTTTCGTTGGTGTGTATAATAACTCCGACTGGAGAAGTTATGCGACTGTTAACAATAATATCAAAGACCAAACCTTTAATGTCTTTGTGAAAACGACCACCACTGATTGAAGTCCCGGGACCGGAGGCACTGCGACGGTTACGACCGGCTCTGCTTCTTCGTTGACCATAAGCAGTGCAACCCTCTCCGGCTCCGTTTCCGGCATAACGTCCGGTTGGACGGTCAGTGAATGCGGATTCAAGTGGGGTACTGCCTCCGGCTCTTTGACGAGCACCCTGAAGGCCTCCCTCTCCAACAACGGTTGGGGAGGGACCCTGACGGGGCTCAGTAAGGGTTCGACTTACTACTATTGCGCCTATGTCGTTCTGAAAAACGGCAACGACAGCAAGACGGTCAGTGGCTCAGTGGAGCAATTCTCCACGTTGTCGCAATCCGAGGCCATTGTGGTAGGAGACGTTTCCTGGCTTGAACTCCCGTCCTTGTCGGTATCCGGCAATCAGTTGATCCGTACGCTCTACGGCAGTAATGGAGAAAGGAACTATAGCTATCTTTACGACAAGACCTATTATGCCTCGCTCTGGGAAGCATACCCGCTTAAATTAGCCCACACAAAGGGCAGCAAAAGCAGTAGCTGGTCATTCAATCCCGATGAGGACATCGATGAGGCATATCAGGTTGATGTCGTCAGCAATAGTTATGGTACCCAGTATGGCAACAAAGCATATAGCCGCGGCCATCAGGTGCCCAATGCTGACCGCAAGTCGGACAGTAAGATGAATTCGCAGACATATTATGTCACCAACCAGACGCCGCAGTTGCAGAATAAATTCAACGGCTCCATCTGGGGTAACCTCGAGACCGCTGTGCGCGGTTTGTTGGACAGTGACTCTGATATCGTCTATGTGGTCACGGGACCTGTCTATAAGACAAAAGGTGGCAGCGAGACAATCAACTACTTGACAGCGAAATCAGACGTTACTCCGTCAAAGGTGCCTATCCCGAACTATTACTGGAAAGTCCTTCTGAAAGTCAAGACGGATTCCTCCGGCAATGTGACTTCGGCATCGGCTATCGGTTTCTGGTTCAAGCACAAGGATTATGGTGATGACAGCGACTCGACTGACTATGCCGACTATGCTGTTTCCGTGGCCGAGATTGAACGCAAGACTGGATTCGATTTCTTCTCCAATCTCCCCGACTCGATTGAAAGCACAGCCGAGGCCAACACATCCTGGGATAAGTTCAAGAAGTTCTGATAACAGTCTTCGGACACAATGACTTAAAGACCGGAAAAGCACCGAGGGTGACCATCAAGCGATGGCCACCCTCTTTGTTTGATCCAACCCTTCTCCCCGCGGCAGCCGGAGGGGTGCTTGTGCGTAAGCCTGCGCACGTTGGCCCCGCGCAGTCGGGGGCCGTGCGTGGGGTGCGGAGGGAACGGCTGCCGCACCCCTGCCGCCTCCGGCGATTACAAATCGCGCTCGAGGGTCTCGTCCTCGTGCAACACCATTGCTTTATTTAACCATCTCTCCCTGCTGGATCCGAAAAACTTCTTTCTGCCTTTCAATTTCTTGTCGGAGTTCTGCATCGGAAGGCAGAAAGGTGAGGTATTTGGCAGCAAATAGCTGAGGGTTCTCTCGAAGAACGGAATACCTCGCTATGTCTTTGCTTGTCTCCGTACACAAGATAAGTCCGATGGTCGGATTGTCTCCCTCCGTCCTTTTAAGCTCGTCATACATCCGCACATACATATCCATCTGCCCAACATCTTGATGACTTATCTTGGTAGTCTTAAGATCGACAAGCAGAAACGCCTTCAAAAGGTAGTTGTAGAAAACAAGGTCAATGAAGAAATCACCAATATCTGTGGAAATGTGTTGTTGTCGGGCAACGAATGCATATCCTTTACCCAGTTCTAGAAGGAATCGCTGGATATGTGTCAGAATGGCACCCTCTAAACTTGATTCAGTAAAATCAATGTTGCTGGGCAGGCCCAGAAATTCGGCCACCACAGGGTTCTTGATAAACTCATATCTGTCTGCCTGAAGTGTCGCTGTTTTATCTTTCATCTCCTGTTTGACCTGTTCTTTATGTTGGGACTGCAGGAGGCGATAGTAATACTGAGATCCGATGTTCCGTTCAAGGGTGCGTACGCTCCAGGACTCGGCGGAGGCTTCGTTCAAATACCACTCCCGAGCATTTTCATCAACTACGGAAAGTAGCGTCCGAAAATGAGACCAGGTCAGATTTCTCATACGTGTGTGCCAAATCTCATAATCCGGGAACAGAATATAGAATAGCCGGAAGTTGCGCAAATTCCTTTCTGTGAATCCTTTACCAAATTCTTCCGTTAAAGTTTTGGAAAGCGTTTGCAAGAGTTGTGTGCCATATTTCGCGCGTAATTCGCCACGCTGTTCCTCTTCAACGATTCGTTGGCCGATGCGCCAATAAGTTTCGACTATTGTGGAATTGACTGCAGCAGATGCGGATTGCCGACCAGATCGTACGATGTTCAATACATCATCGATGAGTTGCTTCTCTGATAGAGATGTATCGGAAATCATAGTACGCATCGTTTTCATAGTTCAAATCAAATGATATCACCGCGAATATAGCAAAACACCCGACACGGAGCGAAAAGAATCATAAAAATGGGACGAACGCCCTTCAGTTTTTTATGATTCTTTATAGTTTGGGGTGATTTTTATGGTAATAGAGGGCTCTCGCGGTAAACTTTTCCCAGGACGACACACCCCTGCCGCCTCCGGCGAAAAGGCAACGGGAAACGCCGCTCAGGCGATCTGCGGCTTTCCGTTCGGGTGCGGCTTCTCGTGGCCGAGGGAGTACTCGGGCATCTTGTCTTCCTGCAACTCCTCCCACTGTCGGCGGTTCCGCCAGATGTCGATGGCGGTGAAGATGGCGGCGCGCATCGAGCGCGGGTCCGCCTGGTCGCGGCCGGCCATCTCGAAGGCGGTGCCGTGGTCGGGCGAGGTGCGCACGATGGGCAGTCCGGCCGTGAAGTTCACGCCGTCCTCGAAAGAGAGGGCCTTGAACGGAGCCAGCCCCTGGTCGTGATACATTGCCAGGGTGGCGTCGAAATCCTCGAAATGGTTCAGGCCGAAGAAGCCGTCCGGCGAGAAGGGCCCGAAGGCGAGGATGCCTTCGTCGGTGGCCCGCTTGATGGCCGGGATGATGATGTCCTGTTCCTCGGTGCCGAGCAGGCCGCCGTCGCCGCTGTGCGGGTTGAGGCTGAGCACGGCGATGCGCGGCTGGTCCACCACGAAGTCCTGCTTGAGGGACTCGTTGATCAGGCGTAACTTGCTGAGAATCCGCTCCTGGGTAATCTGCGCGGCCACGTCCTTGAGGGGGATGTGCCCCGTGACGACGGCCAGCCTCAGGCGGTGGCTGACCATAAACATCAGGGCGTCGCTGGCCCCGAAAGCGTTCTGGATGTATTCCGTATGGCCGGGGAAACCGAATCCCTCGTTCGACATAGCCTTCTTGTTGATGGGGCCCGTGACGAGCACGTCGATGAAACCCTGCCGGAGTTCCTCGACGGCCCGCTCGAGCGACTTGATGGCGGCTCCGGCCGACTCGGCCGTGGCCTGGCCGGGCTCGGCGTAGGCGCTGTCCGGCAGACAGTTCACGATGTTGATGCGGCGGGGATGCGCCTCAGCGGCGGAAGCGATGGCGTTGGTGTCCATCTGCTCCACCTCGGGGATGGTCTTACGGTAGAAGCCGAAGAGCTTGGAGGAACCGTAGATGACCGGGGTGAACTGTTCCAGGATGCGCGGGTCGGCGAGAGCTTTGATGATGACCTCGTAACCGATGCCGTTGGAGTCGCCCTGGGTGATGCCTACTATGATTTTTCCGTTCTGCATATCGTATTATTTTTGATCCCCGTCCAAGCCGGGGATGACATTGTCATTTTCCATATACCCTGTGTCCGCCGGCAGGCCGGGGCGGGAGTACGCCTCGACGGCGAGGCGGTCGCAGCGCTCGTTCTCGGGATGTCCCGCGTGCCCGCGGATCCAGATGAACGTGAGCCGGAACCGGGCCGCGAGCGCGTCGAACTGCGCCCACAGGTCGTGGTTCTTCTTGCGCTTCCAGCCGTGCGTGACGGTGTTCACCACATAGGTGGAATCGCTGAAAACCTGCACCTCGGCGCCCTCCCAGCGGATGGCCTCCAGCCCCTTGATCACGGCCAGGAGCTCCATCCGGTTGTTGGTGGTGCGGGCGAAACCGCCCGAGAGTTCCTTCCGTATATCCCCGCAGCGCAGCACGACGCCCCAGCCGCCGGGGCCGGGATTGCCGCTGGACGCGCCGTCGGTGTAGAGATATATGGGTGGCCTCGTTGGCATTGTGTGCAAAATTAACTATTTTTGTGAACTAATCGAATAATAACCGAATATGAATTTCGAAAGAACCCTGATCATCACGGGCGGCGCCGGTTTCATAGGCAGCCACGTGGTACGTCTTTTTGTAAACAAGTACCCGCAATACAGGATTATCAATCTGGACAAACTCACGTACGCCGGCAACTTGGCGAACCTCAAGGACATCGAGGACAGGCCGAACTACCGTTTCGTGCGGATGGACATCTGCGATTTCGAGGGGGTGCTGAAGCTGATGCAGGAGGAGCGGGTGGACGGTATCATCCACCTGGCGGCCGAGAGCCACGTGGACCGCAGCATCAAGGATCCGTTCACCTTCGCGCGGACCAACGTGATGGGCACGCTGAGCCTGCTGCAGGCCGCTAAGATCGCGTGGGACGGCAACTACGAAGGGAAACGCTTCTACCATATTTCGACGGACGAGGTGTACGGGGCGCTGGAGATGACGCATCCGGAGGGGATCGAGCCGCCGTTCAGCACGAAGGCGAGCAGCGGCGAGCATCATCTGGCCTACGGCGAGAAGTTCTTTACGGAGGAGTTGAAATACCAGCCGCACAGTCCGTACAGTGCCGCCAAGGCCTCCAGCGACCATTTCGTCCGGGCTTTCCACGACACGTACGGTCTTCCCACCGTCGTGACGAACTGCTCGAACAACTACGGCCCGTACCAGTTCCCGGAGAAGCTTATCCCGCTGTTTATCAACAACATCCGCCATCGCAAGCCACTGCCCGTCTATGGAAAGGGCGAGAACGTGCGCGACTGGCTGTACGTGGAGGACCACGCGCGGGCCATCGACACCATCTTCCACAGGGGAAGGATTGCCGAAACCTACAATATCGGCGGATTCAACGAGTGGAAGAACATCGACCTCATCAAGGTGCTCATCCGCACCACCGACCGTCTGCAGGGCCGCCCGGAGGGGGCGGATATGGACCTGATTACCTATGTGACCGACCGCGCGGGGCACGACCTGCGGTATGCCATCGACTCCACCAAGCTTCAAAAAGAGCTTGGTTGGGAGCCGAGCTTGCAGTTCGAGGAGGGCATCGAGAAGACGGTGCGCTGGTACCTGGACAACCAGGACTGGCTGGACAACGTCACCAGCGGAGACTATCAGAAATATTACGAGCAGATGTACGCCGGCCGATGAGGCGTCTGTCCTGCATATTGCTGACGCTGGGCGTGCTGCTTGCCCCGCAACTTCGGGCGCAGGTGGCCGTCCGCGTGGACACCTCGGCTTTCCGTACCCCTTCGTTCCGCGCCACGGAACTGATCGCCCCCGGGGCTCTGATCGCCACGGGCATAGGGATTCATTGTTTCGGGCACGACGCCATCGACGTACCCGTAAATCGCTGGTTCCAGGAAGAATGGCGCGCAGGCCGCCCGGAGCGGACTTTCGACAATTACATCCAGTATGTGCCCATCATAATGGACTTGGGCTTGGGCGTGGCAGGCGTGCCCGCTGAAAACGGCTTGGTGGACCGGCTGATCGAGGGGTCGCTGGCCTGTATCACGCTGGGCATCGTTTCCTGGACCTGCAAGGCCGTGATCGACTCGCCGCGTCCCAACGGGGTGGACAGCCGTTCCTTCCCTTCAGGGCATACGGACTGGGTGTTCGTGGGCGCGGAACTGGTGCGGATGGAATACGGCTGGGGCTGGGGTGCCGGGGCCTACGCCATCGCCACCACGGTGGCGGTGATGCGCAACTACAACAACTGGCACTGGATGAGCGACTGCCTGTTCGGGGCGGGTCTGGGCATCCTGACAGCTCACGCGGGCCGCTGGCTGCTGGAACCCACCAAGCGCCTGCTCCACATCCCGGAGATAACCCTTGGCGTGGACCGGCCGCTGCAGGCCACCCTCGTGCCTACGGTAGACCCGTGGAGCGGAGCGGTTTGCACGACACTGGCATTGCGGTTCTGAGTTTTATTCGTATATTTGCATATTAATTTGGCAAGATATTAACACCATAGTCTGGATTTATATGCTGGGCCTGGGGAAGAATCTGGATAAATACAGCGTCAAGTTCCTGCGCAGGAGGAATGTCTTCCTGATGGACTTGGTGATTTCTTTTGTGGTCTCCGTGGCCGTGGCGGTCATCGCGTTCCTGTTGGACGAGGACGTGGTGCTTTCCCGGACTTTCAATCTCTGCTGGGGGATTTCGGCCATTCTGGGGTCGGCCCTGATGTTCCTGCTGCTTAGGACCTACGTGATCATCATCCGCCATTTCTCCTTCAAGGATACCCTGGTTTACGGCCTGGCTTCTTTCGGCAAGGTGTGCGTGATGGCCGTCATACTGCTTATTTTCGGCTATATGGGGCCGGTGGTGGTCGTGATGCTCGTCGTGGATGCCGTATTCTCCGTAATGGCCCTCTGCGCGGTGCGCGTGGCGATGATTTACGTCTATGATGCGTACAAGACGAAGGTGCGCGACCTCCAGAAGCGGGCTCGCGTGCTGGTGTACGGCTATAATGACAAGTCGGTCGCCACGGTGACGCGCCTGCGCGGCTCGAAGCACTATGAGGTGGTGGGACTGATTGCGCTCGATCCGCAGCTCAGCAATGCGATGATCGCGGACCAGAAGGTCTATTATTTCGAGAAGCCCGAGGATTTTGATTTGGCCGTGCGCAACCTTTCCCTGCAGGGCGTCATCTTTACCGCGGAGCGCGATGTGGTGGTGGAGCAGGACCGGCTGGTCCGTTACTGTTCCGACCAGGGCCTGAAGGTGCTCATCGCTCCGGCCGTGGACGAAATCACGGAGGGGACGGAGACTTTCAGGATACGCAAGATCAAAATCGAGGATTTGCTGGGACGCGATGAGATCCAGATTTCGTTGGATGCCATCCGGCAGAATTTCAAGGATAAGGTGGTGCTGGTAACGGGCGCCGCCGGGTCTATCGGGGCCGAGCTTTGCCGCCAGCTCGCCGGTTTCGGTGTCAGGAGGCTCATCCTTTTCGACAACGCCGAGACTCCTATGCACAACCTCCGTCTCGAATTGGAAGAGCATTTCCCGAAACTGAATTTCGTCCCGGTCATCGGTGATGTGCGGCAGACAGCCCGTCTGGAATACGCTTTCCGGACCTGGCATCCCCAGGTGGTCTTCCACGCCGCAGCCTACAAGCACGTGCCCCTGATGGAAGAGAACCCTTGCGAGGCGGTGCTCGTGAACGTGGTGGGCAGCCGTAACGTGGCCGACAAGTGCATTGAATACGGCGTGGACAAGATGGTTATGATTTCGACCGACAAGGCCGTGAATCCGACCAACATTATGGGCTGCACCAAGCGTCTGGCGGAGATCTATGTCCAGAGCCTGGGCAAGGCGATCGCTTCGGGTAAGGTGAGGGGCCGGACCCAGTTCGTGACCACCCGTTTCGGTAACGTGCTGGGATCCAACGGTTCGGTAATCCCGCGTTTCCGCGAACAGATCGAGCGGGGCGGTCCCGTGACGGTGACCGACAAGGAAATCACCCGTTATTTTATGACGATTCCCGAAGCCTGCCGCCTGGTGATGGAGGCCGCCACACTTCCTACGGAGAACCGCATCTGCGTCTTCGATATGGGTAAACCCGTCAAGATCGACCAGCTGGCCCGCCGGATGATCGAGCTGGCCGGTTTCGTGCCGGACAAGGATATCGAGATCGTCTATACCGGTCTTCGTCCCGGCGAGAAGCTGTACGAGGAGGTGCTCTCCAACAAGGAAAACACCGATGCTACCACCCACGACCGCATCCGCATCGCCCGCGTACGGGAGTACGACTATGCCGATGCCGTCAAGGCTGTCGATGAACTCGAGGCGCTCAGCCGCGAGGTGCGCATTCCCGAGATGGTGAAGCTGATGAAGGAAATCGTTCCCGAATACATCTCGAACAATTCCCGCTTCGAAGAGTACGACAAGAAGTGATTCTTACCGGCGGACAGCCGGTTTTTTCCCGTTATACAGGTAATCGAGCGCTTCCCGCAGGAACCATTCCCGGTCGGCGGCTCGGGTGAGCGTTTCCAGCGGTACGCCCAGGCTGACCGTGCGGAAGCCTTCGCCCTGGTTGTATACAGCGGCGGTAAGACCCGATCCCGGGTAGCGCAACCAGGTTTTGGCGCCCTTGCCGGCCGGCTTCAGGGCGTCGGGACACTCGACGCAGTAGATGTCGGGATTCATCTCGTTGCTGAAGGGCATATCAGCGACGCGGCCCGTGTTGGTGCCGAATGGGTTGGCAAGGGTGCAGCCCAGCACTTCTTCCGCAAAGGCCGTCGCCGCGGCGTCTTCAGAAGCGTCGCTGAGGATGTTGGCACCGCTGACGAGCAGGTTCCCGCCCGTCTGCACCACTTTGCGCAGGGCTGCCGTGAGCGCGTCGCTCCACACGGGGAAGCGGTCGGGGAGTGCGCCCCGGCCCGTGGGCGTGTGTCCCTGCTTTCCGCAGATGAGGTCCACCGCATACACGGGGGAGTCCAGTTCGCAGAAGGCTTCGCGCGACATCGAATAGAAAGGATAGCCGATCCGCAACAGGGTGGCGCCGTGCCGGTAGGGGAAGTCGAAGGTGTTGCCTGCAACGACCTGTGCGGCGCGGTCGTCGTAGGAGGCGCCGAAGCCCGGATAGGCGTTGTCCTCGAAAAGGGCGGAGCGGCGGAATTCATAATTCTCGCCGATGTAGCCGATGTCCCGGATGTAGGGGACGCCCGTGTCCAGGCGGCTCTCGAAGCCGGCGTAGCCCGGGCTCTCCACCCACGCGGGTGCCGATATCCGGTCGAAGTCGTTGACGATCAGCACCGGGGCGCGCTGGGTGCCGCGGGGGATGCCCACGGACAGGATTTCCGACGGGAAACTCCGCCCGCCGGCGTTCCAGGCGACGACCTTGTAGCTGTACACGTGCCCGTGCTCGATGGGGAGTGCGAGCGTGGTTCCGGTGGTCTCGACACCGCCGTCGAAGGCACCGTCGTCGATGCGGGTGTAGACGGTGTAGCCTTCGCTCACGGCCGTGGGTTCCTTGGCGTCTTCGGTCGGCCGCCAGGCCAGGCGTACGCTGTCCGTGCCCGCCAGGCAAGCCGAGAAGGCCTGCGGCGCCAAGGGCTGGACCACGTAGGAGCAATGGTAGAATTCGCTGAGTGCCTTCAGGACGCCCTTGTACACGGCCCGGCAGACGGTGAAGCGGAAGGCCGGGTCCAGGCCGTATTTCATATCGGCGAAGTTCTGGTGGCTGAGCAGTTCCAGGATCATCGCGGGTACGCCAGCCGTGCGGGGTTCGCTGTAGCTGCGGTCCCACAGGCCGCGCCGGGTCCATTTGGGGTCGAAGTCTAGGCGGAGGTCCTGCACCACCTGGCTCTGCACGTAATCGCAGAGGGTGCGGCTCACGATGCGGTCCCGCCCGTCCTCGAACTCCCGCTTGCCGTCGTTGCGAAGGGTGTAGATGGCCAGGGTGCCGATGGTGCTGTCGTTCGGTGTCACGCCGGCGTCGGTGTGGAAGGCGAGGGCGAGGTCTATGGGGATGCCTTTCTCCTCCTTCATCATCTCGGTCCAGGCGCCGCGGGCGGCGTAGTCGCAGGTATAGTCGGTTTCCCAGCCCCGGGTGAGGGTGGAATCCACGCCGGCCCACTGCATCCAGTAGTGGGCGCCCTCGGCGAAAGCCGGCATCCCGGAGGTCTTGCCGCCCCGCTCGAGCTTGCCCATTCCGCCGCCGAACCTGACGGCGTCGGCGGTCACGACCTGCCCTTCGGGGCCGCGGTTGTCCAGGGTCACGGAGCCCTCGTCTCCCTCGGCGAACTCGAAGGTGCCCAGGTAGATCCAGGTGCCGCCGCCGCGCCGCTGGTTCACGGTGAACTCCGTCTGCCCGCCCAGGTGACGGACCGTGTAATGCGCGGCCCGCGTGCTTTTCTGGAGCGTCTTATAGGAGATGTACACGGCATATTCGCCCCGCTGCTCGAAGATGGGCGTCCAGATGACGCTGGCGGTGGGGCTGTCCGGATTACAGGCAGCCTGGCGGGCGCTGCCTGCGCGGAAGGGGTTGTCGGAGAAGGTATAGGTGGCCTTGATGTCGGCGAATCCTTCGCCGGCGTCGCTCCAGGCGCCCCTTTCATTATAGCGTCCGCGCCGGCGGACGGTGCCTTCGCGCGGCCCCTCGAAACTGCGGTCGTTGTCGGAGATGATTTCGCGCCATTGGATATCCCGTTCGCGCGGCGTCATCACATAAGCGCCGGCGTTCTCCAGCATCGGAATCAGCAGGGGCAAAACGAAACTGGGCGTGAACATATCCTCAACGGTGCGGTGCAAGGTGGCCCGCTGCCAGCTCCACTGGTCCTGCTGCTCGTCGTAATAGCGTCCGTGGCTCTGCCACAGTGCGATGTAGCGGTCCGAAAGGCCCTTGGGGTAGGTCCGGGCACCCACCTGCTCGATGAAGCGGGCGTGCGCCTGCCGCGGGTCCGTGGTCTTGAAGGCGTAGTTGGAGGGTTTGCCGTTGGTGCGGAGGGTCGGGGTCTCGAGTTCCTCGAGTTCGTAGCGGTTGGTGATGACCTTGCCGGGCGTGTAGTCCTTGGTCACCTTCTCGAATTCCTTGGTCAGCTGGCCGCGGAACCACTCGATGTCCGCGGCGTGCCAGGAATAGTAGGAGAGGTCGGCGTTGAAGGTCAGGTCGAGCTTATTGCCCGCCGCTTCCACCTTGCTCACCGACAGGCGGTGCTTCACCGAAGTCCGGCGCTGCAGGCGGGCGGAGAGGCTGTCGCACACCACGCGGAAGTCGCGGGCGCGGGGGATGGTCTGGCCGGCAAGCGGCAGCGTGAGGACGAGCGAGAGCAGCAGGACGGGCAGTCGGCGGGTCATTCTTTTTCTTTCTTCATTTTTGCGACGTCGATCACGAATACCAGGACGGAGGCGATTCCCACGGCGATGCAGTCCGCGCCGAAATCGTGGAGGTCCTTGGTGCGGTAGGGAAGGGTCTCCTGGATCACCTCGGTGAGTCCGGCGAAGGCGCAGCCAATGGCGCAGATGCTTACCAGGGCCGCCAGCGCCTGCCAGGGCGTCCTGGTAAGGCGGTCGTAGGCGAAGAAGGCCAGGATGGGGAAGGGGAAGAACATACAGAAGTGTATCACCTTGTCGATCGGAAGGCCGAGGAACGTCTTGGGGACGTCCGGCAACTGGTGGAAATTGGCGAAGCACAGGAACCCCACGGCAGCGACGTAGATGATCATAATGATCTGGAAGATCCTGGCTCGTATGCGGTTCTGCTTCATAGGCTATAAGGCCTGCATATCGTGTAACTTGCGGTAGTAGCCGCCCTTGGCGATGAGCTCGTCGTGGCGGCCGCGTTCGACGATGCGCCCTTCGTCCAGGACGACGATCTCGTCGGCGCCTTTGATGGTGCTGAGCCGGTGGGCGATGGCGATGGTGGTGCGCCCCGTCATCAGTTTCTCCAGGGCTTCCTGCACGCTGCGTTCGGATTCGGTGTCGAGCGAGGCGGTGGCCTCGTCGAGGATGAGGATGGGCGGGTTCTTGAGGATGGCGCGGGCGATGCTGATGCGCTGGCGCTGGCCGCCGGAGAGCTTGACGCCCCGGTCGCCGATGTTGGTGTCGTAGCCTTCCTCCTTCTCGAGGATGAACTCGTGGGCGCCGGCGATGCGTGCGGCCGCCTCCACTTCTTCCTGCGTGGCGTCCTGCTTGCCGAAGGCGATGTTGTTGAAGAGGGTGTCGTTGAACAGGATGGGGTCCTGGTTCACGTTGCCCATCAGCGCGCGCAGGTCGTGCAGGCTGACCTCCCGGATGTCGGTGCCGTCGATGCTGATGCTGCCCTCCGCAGGATCGTAGAAGCGGGGGATGAGGTCCACCAGGGTGGATTTGCCCGCTCCGCTCGCGCCCACGATGGCGACGGTCTTGCCCTTCGGGATTTCCAGGTCGATGCCGTGCAGGACTTCGCGGCCGTCCTCGTAGCGGAACTTCACGCCGCTGAAACGGATGCTCTCGCGGAACTCCTTCAGGGGCTTGGGATCCGCCGCCTCGCGGATATGGTTCTCCGCCTGCAGGATCGCGTCGATGCGCTCCATCGAGGCGAGGCCCTTCGGGATGCCGTAGGCGGCTTTGGAAAGGTCCTTGATAGGTTGGATGATACTGTAGAGGATGGCCATATAGGCCATAAAGGACGGGGCGTCGATGACGGGTTTCTCGCCCAGGATGAGGGTGCCGCCGAACCACAGCACGATGGCGATCATCGCCGAGCCCAGGAACTCGCTTACGGGGTGGGCGCTGGCCTGGCGCACGGCCACCTGGTTGTTCTTGCGGCGCATCGACTCGGTAACCTGTCCGAAACGGCTTTCCATCCGCTTTTCGGCCCGGAAAGCCTTCACGATGCGCAGCCCGCCCAGGGTCTCCTCCACCTGGCTCATCGTGTCGCTCCAGTATTTCTGGGCTTCGGCGGAGTCGGCCTTCAGGCGGCGCCCGGTGGCGCTGATGACCAGGATCATCAGCGGGGCGAAGACGATCACGAACAGGGTGAGCTGCCAGGACATCCGGAAGAGCACGAAGAGGTAGATGATGATCAAGATGGGGTTCTTGATGAGCATCTCGATGGTGCTGGTGATGGAGGTCTCCACTTCCTGGACGTCGCCGCTGATGCGGGCGATGATGTCGCCTTTGCGCTCCTGGCTGAAGAAGCCCAGCGGGAGGGCGAGGATTTTGCGGTAGATTTCCATCCGGAGGTCCCGGACCACGCCGGTGCGGATGGGGACCATCACGGCCGCGGCGCCGAAGTAGCACGCCACCTTGACGGCCACAATGGCGATGAAAATGAGGCAGAGGCCCAGCAGCACGCGGCTCTGGCCGTAGTCGGCGACGAACTGCGAAACGTAGTAATAGGCGTTGTTGGTAATCTCGCCGAAAGGCATTCCGCGGTACCAGGGGATGAATTCGTAGTGGGTTTCGCCTACGTTGAAGAGGATCTGGAGGATGGGGATGAGCAGCGAGAAGGAGAATACGTTGAAGACGGCCGAAAGGATGTTGAGGACCACCGACCCGCCTACGTATCCCTTATAAGGTGCGACGTACCGCTTGAGTATCTTCCAGAAGGCTTTCATCAATCTACAAATATAAGAATAATCTCCAAAAGCTAAAACAGGGTTCGCAGCCAGCGGGAGATCAGCTGGATCCTGCGGTCCAGGAGGCCGTAGTCCAGGGTGTCCGGCGTGTCGGCGGCCTTGTTGGTGTTCATCGTAATGCCGGAGGTGAACATCACGGCGGGAATGCCCGCCTCGAGGAACCAGCGCTGGTCGCTGACCTGCCTGTAGAAGACGTTGGTAAAGGCGGCGCTGCCGTAATAGTCGAAACTTACGCCGATATCGTAGCGGGAACTGAAGGACACGAGGTTGAACCAGTAGTCGTCTGCGCCCAGGGCGATCAAGTAGTCGGGATCCTCTTTCCGGACGGGGGCGAGGGAAGACCCCAGGATGTCGAGGTTGACCATCAAAGATATGGGATACTGTCTGCGGAAGCGTTCCAGCCAGGCGCGCGAGCCCGAAAGGTTGGTGTTGTGGCCGTCGAAGGCCACGAACACCAGGCCGGTCACGCCCTGGGCGCGGGCCGGCAGTTCACGGGCGAGCGCAAGCAGGGCCGCCAGCCCGGACGCGTTGGCGTCGGCGCCGGGGTACAGGGTGCCGTCCAGGACGCCCAGGCCGTCCAGGTAGGCGCTCACGACGATGTATTGCTGGAAGGAACCCGGCGTTACCGCCACGACGTTGTGGCCGACCTTCCCGTCTTCCCGGAAACTTTGGACCGTCGTCTCCAGTCCGGCGTCGCGCAGCTGGCGGACCAGGTAGAAGATGACCCCCTGCGCGCCCGGCGTTCCCAGGCCGCGGCCCGCCCGGAGGGAGTCGGCGAAGAACTCTACCTCTTCACGCAGGTCGTCGGGGCGCTCCCGACCCGGCGAGGGGAGGGACAGCGACAGGGCGGCGAGCAGAAAAAACAGGAGGCGCTTCAATTCGGGTCCGATAATTGTTTATCTTTGCAAAAATAATGAAAAAGTTTCTCCTGACCATCGTTTCGCTGCTGCTCGCTGCGAATATCGTTTCCGCCCAGTACGACAAGGACGTCTTTATGTGGCGGGGGCGGCAGGCGCTGTCGGACGGAAAGTACGCCCAGGCCATCGAGAACTTCAACGTGCTCGCCCGCCTGGATTCCACGGACTACTGGAGTTTCTTCTTCCGCGGCATCGCCAAGTACAATCTGGGCGACCTCCGGGGGGCGCAGACGGATTTCAATACCTCCGTCCGGCTGAATCCCGTTTTCACCAACGGTTTCCACTACCGCGCCATCACCGAGAGCCGTTTCGGCGATTACGACGCGGCTTTCCGCGACTTCGACCGCGCCCTGGAGCTGCGTCCCGGCCAGACGGGCATCTATTTCTCCCGCGGCGTGGCCAGTTTCCTCGCCCAGAAGTTCGAGGACGCCGTGAAGGATTTCGACTATTACATCAAGAAGGAACCGCGGGATCCGGCGGCCTACCTGAACAGGGGCGCCAGCTATCTGTTCCTGGCCGATACGACGCGTGCCCTGGAGGACTACAACCGGGCCATCGGCATCGACCGCTTCGAGCCGGAGGGCTTCATCCGGCGAGCCCGCGTATATGCTTCGCAGAAGCGCTACGACGAGGCCGTGAAGGACCTGGACCGCGCCATCGAACTGGACTCCACCAGCACCTTCGCCTACTTTAACCGGGCGCTGCTGCAATACGAGCTCAAGCACTATAACGAGGCGATGGCGGACCTGAACACCGTGCTCGAATACGAGCCCGGCAACGCCCTCACCCTGTACAACCGGAGTCTCATCTACGCCCAGGTGGGCGCTTTCGAGCAGGCGCTCGAGGATATGGACCGGGTGATCAACATCAACCCGGGCAATGTCCTCGCGCACTACAACCGGGCGGCCATTTTCGTAGAGATGGGCCGCTGGATCGATGCGCTGGAGGACTACAACAAGTCCATCGAACTCTATCCGGATTTCGCCAAGGCCTACCTGAACCGGTCGTACGTGGAGAATATGCTGGGCCGGATGCGCGAGTCGCGGGCGGATTACCAGACCGCCCAGCAGAAGGTGCGCGAGTACCGCGCCCGCAGCGGCGAGGCCTCCTTCGCCGACACCACGCGCCAGTACAGCTCCCTGCTTGCGCTGGACGCCGACTTCGCCAAGAAAGACTTCGACAATGAGCTGCTGCAGCACCGCGACATCGACATCCGCCTGCGGCCGCTGTACCGCTTCAGCCTGGCCGCCGCGAAGGAAGACCGCAGCGTGGCCCTCTCGCACCAGTACGAGAACGTGCTGATCGACCGTTTCATCGACGCGGCCCCCACGCCCATCACCCTCGGCAATGCGCCTTCCACGGGCACGGACGCCTTCCTGTTCACGGCCAATGCCGAGGAATACTTCGTGAAGGGTCTGCAGGAGCTGCAGCGCAAGCAGTTCAATTCCGCCCTGAGCTGGTTCGACAAGGCCGTGGAGGCGGCGGAAGACGACGTCTCGCGCGACCGTTACGCCCGTTATTACAAGGCTTTCTATCTGATGAATCGGGGCGTGCTGAAGGCGGAGATGATCGATTTCATCGCTTCGCTCGAGGGCAACGTGCAGACGCTCTCGATGGACACCGACGGCACCACGCGTGCCCGGGTGAGCGACCGCGTGGCGCGTACCTACGACTATTCCGAGGCCATCGCGGACATCCGCGAGGCCCTCTCCATCCTGCCGGACATCCCGTACCTGTACTTCGACCTGGGCAATCTGGAATGCCTGTCGTCGCGTTTCGTGGAGGCGCTGGAGAACTACGATATGGCCATCAAGCTGCACCCCAGTATGGGCGACGCGTACTTCAACCGCGGGCTGGTACTCATCTACTTGAAAGACAAGGAGAAAGGCTGCATCGACCTGTCGCGTGCCGGTGAACTCGGCGTGGCGGACTCTTACAGCGTGATTTCCAAATATTGCTCGGAGGATGAAAACAATTAGGTTCAAGTCCTTCTCCTCCGGCAGCTGCGGCAACTGTTATTTCCTGGGCATATTCGACGAAGCGGGTTCCTGCGAATGCGGGGTGCTGGTGGACGCCGGCTTCAGCCCGCGCCGTCTCAAGAAGGAACTGGAACGCGAGGGACTCTGCTTCGACGACTTCGCCGGGCTGCTCGTCACCCACGACCACAACGACCACATCCGCTCGCTGGGCTCCTACTGCAAGCGCCTGCGCAAGCCGGTCTGGACGCCGCCCGAACTCGCCGGCGCCCTGTCTCACCATTTCCTGACCGGTGAGCATTACGGCCCCTGCCGCCGCGCGCTGTCTCCCGGCTGGAATGAAATCGTTCCCGGACGCATCCGGGCGCAGTATTTCGAGGTCCCCCACGACGCCTCGTTCACCTATGGCTACGCCCTCTTGCTGGACGGGTATAAGTTTGTGATTATGACCGATATCGGCGCGATGGTCCCGCAGGCGCTCTCGTTCGCCCGCCAGGCCGATACCGTGGTCATCGAGTCCAATTACGACCTGGAGATGCTTCGCCACGGCCCCTATCCGAAGGTTCTGCAGGACCGCATCTGCGGGGGGCACGGCCACCTGTCCAACCACGAGTGTGCCGAGGCCATCCGGGACTTCGTCCACCCCGGGCTGAAGAACATCTTCCTGTGCCACCTCAGCGAACACAACAACACTCCGGACCTCGCATACCGGACGTCCGCGGACATCCTTTCGGAACTGTACTGCGTCCCCGGCGCCTCTCTGGCGGAAGAGAGAATACCCCGACTCTGCCCGCTTCCCCGGATGACCCCGTCCCCGTTGTTCGTGCTCTGAAAAAGTGTTATCTTTGTAAGATTTCAGAAACAAAGTCAAAAAACAATACGATTATGGTCAAGGTCAATGTTGGAGGCTGCAGTTCCTTTGTCGACGATGCAGCGTATCAGAAGTATGTGGTAAAGGCGCTCGCGGCGTTCGATACGCTTCGCGATGAGAACGGCGCGGGCAACGATTTCTTGGGCTGGAAGTCCCTCCCGGTCTCGATTCCCGAGTCGCTGGTCGCTTCTTGTGAGGCCATCCGGGACGAGTGGGCCGCCAAGGGCGTGGACCTCGTGGTCGTCATCGGCATCGGCGGCAGCTATCTGGGCGCGCGCTGCGCTATCGAGGCCCTTTCGCACGGCTTCGTGCGCAAGGAGGGCGTGCCGCAGATCGCCTTTGCGGGCAACAACCTCTCCGAGGACTACCTCGCCGAGCTGATGGACCTGGCCGGGATGCGGAACACCGCCTGCGTGGTGATTTCCAAGTCCGGCACCACCACCGAGCCGGCCGTGGCCTTCCGGATCGTGAAGGAGTATATCGAGAAGACCTACGGCAAGGCCGAAGCTGCTTCCCGTATCGTGGCCATTACCGACGCGAAGAAGGGCGCTCTTAAGACCCTCGCCACCCAGGAAGGCTACAGGACCTATGTGGTTCCCGACAACGTGGGCGGGCGCTACAGCGTCCTGACCCCGGTGGGGCTGCTGCCGATCGTGCTGGCCGGCTTCGACGTCCGCGCGATGCTCCGGGGCGCCGCCGCCGAGCGCGAGGCGCTGATGGTGAAGTCGGCGGACAACCCGGCCGTGCAGTACGCCGCGATGCGCAACCTGCTCTACACGGAACTGGGCAAGAAGGTCGAGATCCTCGTGACCTTCAACCCGAAGTTCCAGTATCTGGGCGAGTGGTGGAAGCAGCTCTACGGCGAGTCCGAGGGCAAGGAAGGCAAGGGTATCTATCCGGCCTCCGTGGTATGCACCACCGACCTCCATTCGATGGGCCAGTTCATCCAGGAGGGCGACCGCGTGCTGTTCGAGACCACCGTGACGGTGGAGAACGCTTCGCGCGAGGTGGTGATCGGCACCGACGAGCAGAACCTCGACCAGCTCAACTACCTGGCCGGACGGCGCGTGGAGCATTGCAACAAGATGGCCCAGCTGGGCACCAAGCTGGCCCACATCGACGGCGGCGTGCCGCAGATGGAGATCATCGTGGAGCGCATCGACGAGGCAAGCCTGGGCGCCCTGTTCTATTTCTTCGAGTTCGCCTGCGGCGTCAGCGCCTACACCCTCGGCATCAACCCGTTCAACCAGCCGGGCGTGGAGGCGTACAAGAAGAATATGTTCGCCCTGCTGCGCAAGCCGGGTTACGAGGCTCAGACCGAAGAGATCCTCAAGCGAATCTAGACTCAGAATTCATAATTCGTGGGGGCCTTGAGTCCGGGTATGCCATAATACGCGGACACGAGGTCCCCTTTGATGTATAGTTTCTCGCCGAGCAGCTCCGGGTGGTCCTGCAGGTTCAGGGCGTCCCGGATGGCGCCGGACTTGAGTTCGACCGACAGCAGGTGCTCCTTGTCCGTCGAGGTGGCGCGGCTGCCCAGGACGAGGTTGGTGTTCTTGCTGAACGGGGGTTCGAAAGCGAATTTCGCCGTGTTCGTGGCGATGCCTGCGATATAGCCGCACACCCATACTCCCTTTTCTCCCGCGTGGGCGCGGGCCGTCTCGACGTCGTAGGCGTCTTCGATGCCGCCTCCGCCCTGGCCGCCCAGGATGAAGTGCTCCGACAGCCATTCACGCGCGGTGTCCACCTGGATTTCGATGCCTCCCGACTTGGTGTCCACGATGGCGCTCAGCAGTACCGACAGGACCTGGCGTTCTTCCAGCGAGCGGCTGAACAGGGTCTGGACGTAGCCGTTGTCATCGAGGCTCACGGTCACCTTGCCCGGCAGGAAATACGCCGTCCGCTTCTCGCTGTAGGGGTGCTCCAGCAGCCCCTCGAAGGACTTCAGATAGAGCGTCCCAGCCGGAAAGGCGTCGCTGAAGGAGTCGTCTACGCGCAGGCGCAGACCGCTGTTCAGTTGCGAACATACGAGGATGGCGGACACGCTGCCGCCCGCCGGGACGGATACGATCTGGGTGTCGCCCCACTGGGGTGCGTCGTAGGCGGGTTCGTAGAATTCTTGCGAGACGGCGCTGATGCTGTAGCTGCCGGTGGGTACGGAGAGTTCGTCGGGCGAACTGGAGAAAGGCCCGTCATAGAAGACGTTCCCGGAGGCGTCCTTGACCGTGAGAAGGAAGTCGCCGACGTCCTGCGCCCCGGAACGGGTGGGGGTGGGGCGGGTGTCTTGCAGGGAGATGAGCAGGGTGCCGGTCTGCGTCCGGCGGAAGATGTCCTGGCAGGAACTGAACAGGACCGGAAGGGCGGCGAGGGCCGCCAGGATTCGGAAAGTTTTTTTCATAGTGCATCGTGTATTGGTTCGGCCCGCAATATGCGTATTATTCCATTACACCCCGATAAAAAACAGCAAAACCGTCATAAGAAAAACATAATATCTCTTTTTTATCAACTCCTATCTGCTCTGCTCCGCGTCAGCGGCAGCTCGCCTCTGGAAGGTTCCGTTCGCTTCGCTCACTTCATCCCTCCCAACGTATCCTGCGTCCTCGCTATGCGAGAACTTGTCTCCGTCGGGCCCCTCCCTCTAACGATCCGAGGGTGGATACGCCTTCCTGAGGCGACTGCCGCCTGCCGCCGGAGCCGCAAGTCGTTTCGCGTCGCGTCGCAAAAAATCACGGGGCAGTCGGAGCGTAGCGACGCAGGGGGTCTGGGGGGAACGCCCCC